>CANRFQ010000008.1 GCA_947629935.1 uncultured Bacilli bacterium
TTTTTTGGCATTTTTGGGAACAAATTGAATTTTTTGTGCACATTTTGAGCACATTTTTCAATTTTTTGGGGTTTTTTTATGATTTTTTCAAAACCCTATGCCTCGCAAACCCTTATAAAACCTACTACTTTCCACAACAATTTTTGTATTTCTTACCACTGCCACATGGACATGGTTCATTTCTACCTACTTTTTTTACTCTTTTTGGAGTAGCCTTAGCTTTAGTTTTTCCATCATTAGCTAGCATTTTCTCCGGTTGTTTTCTTTCTGTGTTTTGTCTTACTTCAGCATTCATCATATAGATAGCAATCTTAGCATCTATATTATCTAACATACGGTCGAAGATTTCATAACCTTCCATGGCATAGGCTTGTAATGGATTAGTTTGACCATAACCACGAAGACCGATAGCTTCTCTTAAATGTTCCATTGAACTAATATGTTCAATCCAAGCATCGTCAATAACACGAAGCGAAATAGCGCGCTCAAATTCATTAGAGATTTCTTTTGGTAATTCTTTAATTTTATTTTCATATTCTTTAATAACCAAATCAGATAAGTATTCAATGATTTCTTCATTAGACTTACCCTTAATATCTTCAACATCAATATTATTCTTAGTTAAGTTAACATTGAAATAATCCGTAATTTTCGTTAAATCGTCATCTGTTAAATAGCCTTCTGGTTCAATGTGAGATTCAATTAAACTAGAAATATTTATTTTAAAAGTTTCTAGAATACGCGCGTGAATATCATCATTATCTAAGATTTCATTACGTCTAGTATAAATAATATCTCTTTGCTCATTCATGATATCATCATAATCAAGCAAATTCTTACGTCGATCAAAGTTGTTTCCTTCCACTTTCTTTTGGGCAGACTCAATACTTTTCGTAAAAGTTTTAGAACGAATAGCTTGATCATCAGTTATTCCTAAGCTTTGAAGCATATTTTTAATTTTATCAGTACCAAAACGACGCATTAAGTCATCTTCAAAAGAGACAAAGAATTGACTCATTCCTGGATCACCTTGACGACCAGCACGACCACGTAATTGGTTATCAATACGACGAGATTCATGACGCTCTGTACCAATTACACAAAGTCCACCAAGTTCCACAACACCTTCACCTAATTTAATATCGGTTCCACGTCCAGCCATATTAGTAGCAATGGTAATAGCACCTTTTTGTCCTGCTTTTGCTATAATTTCCGCTTCACGTTCGTGGTTTTTGGCATTTAAAACTTCATGTTTTAAACCTTCTTTTTTAAGTAAAGCACTTAAATGTTCATTTGATTCAACAGAGATAGTACCAACTAATATTGGTTGTCCTGTTTCATGAATTTGCTTAATAGTTTTGATAATAGCTTTGTATTTACCTTTTTCATTGGAATAAACAAGATCAGCTAAATCTTCACGAATTACCGGTTTATTAGTCGGAATTTGAATAACGTACATGTTATAAATATTCCTAAATTCCTCTTCTTCAGTTTTAGCTGTACCTGTCATACCTGATAACTTATTATACATTCTAAATAAATTTTGGAAAGTTATAGTAGCTAAAGTTTTAGTTTCTTCATTAATAGTGACATGTTCTTTCGCTTCTAAAGCTTGATGTAACCCATCACTAAATTGACGGCCATGCATTAAACGACCCGTAAATTGGTCAACAATTATTACAGCATCATTTTCCACTACATAGTCAATATCTTTTTTAAAACCATAATTGGCTTTTAAAGCTTGATTAATATGATGAACTAAAACAGCATTGTCTAAATCATATAGATTTTTAAGTCTGAAGATTTTTTCAACCTTTTCACTACCAATCTCTGATAAAGATACGTTTTTAGTTTTAACATCAACAACGTAATCTTCTTCTTTTAAAGATTTAACGGCTCTATCGGCTTGTTCATATAAATTTTTTGCATCAAATTTACCTCCAGAAATAATAAGAGGTGTACGCGCTTCGTCGATTAAAATAGAGTCCACTTCATCGACAATACAAAAATTAAGTGGTCGTTGCACTCTATCTTCTTTGCGAATAACCATATTATCTCTTAAATAGTCAAAACCAACTTCGTTATTAGTCGAATAAACGATATCACAATCATATACTTCTTTTTTCTCTTGAGCGGAAAGCTCTCTTAAGTTTAGACCAACTGTTAGTCCTAAGAATCTAAAAATTTCGCCCATCCATTCTGAGTCACGTTTAGCCAAAAATTCATTAACGGTAATAATATGCACACCCTTACCAGTTAAAGCATTTAAATAAGCAGGCATTGTTTCTGTTAAGGTCTTACC
This sequence comes from uncultured Bacilli bacterium, assembly GCA_947629935.1. Lineage (GTDB taxonomy): Bacteria > Bacillota_I > Bacilli_A > RF39 > UBA660 > HGM10766. The sequence goes on from CANRFQ010000008.1 coordinate 2,303, forward strand.
TTCACCAGTTTTCATTTCCGCTATATTACCAAAGTGGATAGCTAAACCACCTATAATTTGAACATAGTAAGGCTTCTCACCAATTAATCTAAAGGCCGCTTCTCTTACAGTGGCAAAAGCTTCGACGATTAAATCATCTAATTCTTCACCTTTGTTTAATCTCTTTTTAAATTCTTCGGTTTTAGCTTGTAGCTTTTTATCAGTTAATTTAGAATATTCTTCTTCTAATTCCATGACTTTATCTGCTATAGCTTCAAACCTTTTTAATTCTTTATACTCTGAGTCAATTAATTTTCTAAAAAATCCCATAATGCACTCCTCCATCTAGTATTTTATCATAAATAAAAAGAGTTTTCACTCTTTATTTCATATTTATTAAACCATAATGGCCATCTTTTCGTTTATAAACAACCGAAATACATTCTTCCTTTATGTTTTTAAAAGCAAAAAAGTCATGATTTATAAGTTCCATTTGTAAGATTGCTTCCTCTTCATCCATTGGTTTAGATTCAACATTTTTTCTCTTAACAATTTTTTCTTCATTTTCTTTTTCATCACTTTCATAATTAAATATGAAATCTACAGTATCAATGTTTTTATATTTGTTATTTAGTCTAGTTTTATTTTTTCTTATTTGTCTTTCTAATTTATCAATAACTAAATCTGTTGCAGCATACAAGTCTTTATGAGATTCTTCTGCTCGTAAAGTGAAGCGACTTGTGGGAACCGTAATTTCTATAATTTGTTCTAGACCTCTTATTCGCACCTTTACATTAGCTTCGAGATCTTCGCTATTTTCAAAATAACGATTTAGTCTTTCTAATTTACTTTCAATATAGTCTTTAATAGCTGGTGTAATATCTATTTTTTCACCACGGATATTAAGTTTCATTAATATACCACCTTCCTATTAAATTATATCATTACTTTCATAAAAAAACTACTAAATAGTAGTTAATTGTACTTCAGTTACCTCTTGTGCTTGTAACCCTTTTGAAGTTTCAATAAGTTTAAAATCAACGATGTCCCCTTCTTTTAAAGTCTTATAACCATCTTTAATGATAGCTGAATAATGCACAAAGATATCTTCTAAATCATTATATTTGATAAATCCAAATCCTTTTTCGGCATTAAACCATTTGACTTTACCTCTCATTACTATCACACCTCACCTTCCAGTTCAAACTTCCAAACTACATCTTTAATATAACTGCTATGCCTTTAAGTTTCAACAAAATTCGGTCGACAAATTTCGTCCTTTTTTATAAAGAGCAGCATGGACAATTTTACCAAATATCTATAATCATGTTTTAAAGTTTGTCTAAAATTACTATTTTTATGTCTTAAAAAAACTACTAGCTAAAATTTAGTGGTTTGTCTTTCTTCAAATCAATGCATCAATTATTTGAGACAACTGATACGATTTAAGCAAATTTTTTTGATATTATAAACGTAGGGAGAAGGGTGATGGCATGAAGCAAAAATTTTTAACTTATTCGCTTAATATTATAAACAAAAACAACAACTATGATGAAATTAAACTGGCAGAATTAAAATATGGCTTAGAAGGCTTTTACATTACTTTAACCAAAATGAGTATATATATATTAATATCTATTATTTTTGGAGTATTTAAAGAGTTTCTCTTATTTCTAGCATTTTTTTCGCCTTTAAGAGGTTTTGGCTTTGGCTTTCATGCTAAAAATAGCTTAGGATGTTGGTTAGTAACTACCCCTGTTTTTGCCTGTATTCCGATTTTAGCTAAAAATATTTTTATTCCTAATTTAATAGTCCACTGTTTTATTATATTTGCTATTATATCATTTTATTTATTTGCTCCTGCTGATACGAAAAGCAAACCATTAGTAAATAAGAAAAAAAGATTATTAAATAAATGCATTATTGTTTTAATTAGTATTATTTATTTATTTTTAACTTTATTTTTTAAAAATCACTTATTTATAAACACTATTATGTTTGCCTGTTTATGGGAAGCAATTTGTGTTAACCCATTGATGTATAAGATTTTTGGACAGCCATTTAATAATTATAAAACATATCTAAGTACGGTTTAAATGTTATTTAATAGATTTAAACAAATTTAAAAAGAAGGAGGCGAAGTTATGTTATCAGTTGTATTAGAAGGTATCGGTTCATTATTTGCAAAAACTGCAAACAACTTTACTTGGTTCTGGTGTTCAGATGAACCAGCAGAATGCCCAAAATCATTAATTAAATAATTAATTATTTTATAGGCAATGAAATAGAAATAATAAATACATCGTTTATTATTTCTTTTTTTATTTTAATTTCTCTATTATTTATTTTATTAATATAATTTAAACCTATACCACTTTTTCTCTGCTTAGTAGAATAATTTCTATGGCCAATCTTTTCTAAATCAATTACATTTTCAAATGTATTTAAAATTTGAATATTTAAATTTTGATTATTTTCCATCATGTTTATATATAGAGCTTTTTCTTTACTATTAGCGGCAGCTTCAATAGCATTATTTAAAGTCACATCCAGAATATCACAAAGCAAAGCATAATTTTTAGCTGTTATTTTCTCAGTAATATTTTTACTAATTTCACTATTTATTTCGACATTTATTTTTTGATTTTTTATTTCATATAACTTTATATAAATTATTCCTTGAATTCCTTTAGGAATCTTTCCTACATGAACAGTCCAATCATAGCTTTTATTGTATTTTTTAAATTTTTCATCAATAACTTTTTTAGCTTTTTCATTAGCTACACTTCTAATAGCCATAAAATCGGCATTTAAATTATGTTTTAATTCCGAATAATCATCTGCTATAATTTCATAGTTTTTAACGCTTTCACTTAAATATTTATTTTTAATCTCTAATTTTTCTTTGTTAAAATTACTTAATAGTAAAAAATATAATAATATGGCTACAATTAAAACAACAATTACACTTAAAACATAAAGCAAATTATTTCCATAATTTAAATTATAATGAGTTAAAATTATATTGGATAAGATTAACAATAAAATAAAAACTACGTCATATCGAAAATTTTTTCTAACAAATTCTTCTAATTTTACAATTAACTGACGAATTATATTAATAGCAATAGTAAAATATAATAAAGTTCCCATAACTATTGTTAATGCCGTTTTAGCCACAAAATCTTTATTAATTTGTAAATAACCTACGAAACCTATGGCCATTATTCTACTACTTATCAATTCAATCATTAAAGAAATTATACTTAACACAACAGAATAATATATTGTTTCTTTTAATGGTCTATTCATCCAGACTTTACAAGCTACCATTATACTTAAATAGCATATAATAGTCTTTGAAATTTCACTATTATATAGATTATTGAACATTACTATAGCAGTTAAGATCATTGTAACCACTATTTTATAAGGCTTTATTTCTATTTTTTTGTTTATACATCTTTTATAACTGAAAACATAAACCATAATTGTTAAATTTACTACAAAATAGCTTATTAATAATTCCCAAATCATACTACTTCTCCCTTATATTTTTTAGATAAATATGGTACTTTTTCATTATTATCTAAAATAAAATACCCTTTTGCCCACTCATACTTTATAACTCTTTCGGTATTAACTATACAAGACCGATGAACTCTTTTAAATCTTTCATCTGAATCTATTAAAACATTTTCTAAAGTTTTATTTATTTTAAAAATATTATTGGTCGTTTTTATAATTAATTTTCTTTCATCTTTATCTCGTAATATATATAAAATATCTTTCATATAAATGCTTAAATTCATTTGGGTATTTTTATATTTAAACATCCCTTTGTCACATTCCTTATTTAATATTAAAGCTATACATTCACCTAAGCGTTCTTCCATATTATCAAACTTCTCAATAAAACGAAATATCTTAAATATACTACTATATACTTTATGTTCATAGCTAGTATGGTTAGTTAAAAAAATGATTTCACTATCCCAGTCAATCTCTCTTATTTTTTTAGCTACATCCACACCTGTAATTTTTCCATTAAGACAAATATCTAAAATATATATCTTTCTTTCAGATAAATCTTCTATCTCTTTTATTAAATCAGTAGTGCATTTGTTATAATATTTGATCGATAAGGATTCTCCATATTTAAAATAAAAAGGATCAAGAGTCTTTTGAATTAAACCTTGGTCTTTTTTTTCGTCCTCTAGAACAACTATTTTAGTCATTTTTATCACTACCTTTTTGATCTAATAGATTATAACACATTTTTCTCTATTAGCAAATAAAAAGAATAGCTATTTAGCTATCTCGACTTGCAATTTTGTAATAATATATTGTTTAGCATTATAAAATGTAAATACTTTAATATTGTACTTTTTTTCTAATTCAATTCTTAAATCATTTATACCTATATACTCACCAAATATGAATAAGTCATTATTAGAAAATTTTGATTTAAAAAAATATTGCACATCCTTTGAAATATCATCCATTATATCATAATCTAAAAAATAGGATTTATTTTGGACGGTTAAAATAGCACTACTTTCACTCATATATAATGAAGATGCATTATCGATTAAAGTGGAATATTCTATAAATTTTATTTTATTAAAAGATAATTTTTCAAAGATAGAAGTAATTAGTTCCATATCACTTTCAAAGTAATGCGGAAATTTTAAAATATAACTATTACGACCTATTATAGTATCAGTTAATTTATTTTTCTTTAAGATTTTAGCAATATAACGATAGAACGCTTCGGTTTTGGCTATTTTATTTTGAATGACAATACCCTTTGGTATTTCTTCAGTATATATTGCACTAGCAGTACAAAGATAAAGTATTTTATCTGTTAAAATTACTCCTAAATTATTTTTTATCATAAAATCCTCCTTTTAGATAAAGAAAAAAAGCTTATTCAGCTAATGTTTTTAAATCCATTTCATAAAACTTTTCAGGATTAATTAATTGACCTTTATTATATACTTCAAATAACAAGCTATTTTTACTAGAATTATTTAATTTATTTTCTCCACTTTGAGCGATTATGTCGCCTTGTTTAACTTCGTCACCAACTTTAACTTTGATATCATTTAGGCTTTGATAAGTTGATTTTAATTCATTACCATGATCAATAACTAAGACATTACCTAAAATTTCATCTTCTTTAATTTCAGCTACCTTGCCATCTAATACTGCTACTATGTCAAAAGAATTTTCAGAGCTATATAAAACTCCGGAATTTTGCATATAAGTATTTTCATAGTAAATTAAAGATTTTTGTTGCGTTTCTTCATCGGCATCCATTTCATAAAAGTTTTTACTAATTACAACATCTTCAGCTGTGTAAGGTTTAATAGCTTTATCATTAGTAAAATTCATAACTGGTGTAGTTTCCTCATCTAATAAAGCATTAACAACATAGGAATTAATATCTTCTTTAGTATAAGAACTCAAAGTTCTTCCTATTAAAATAATACTAACAAAGACTGATGCAATGGCAATGGTATAAATAGTCGGTAACACAAATTTTTTTAACTTTCTTACTTTCATGTCCTCACCTTCCTACTTATAAGTGTGGACAACTTTTAAGCTTTTATGCTCTAAATTTTGGTAATTGTGACATTTTTATAATAATGGGTGAGAATTTCTTGATAATTAGACCCATTTTTGGCCATAACATTGGCTCCATATTGACTCATCCCTACACCATGGCCATATCCATTAGTAGTGATTTCAACTTCACTATCTTTAACCTTAATTATAAAATCCGTCGAGCGCAAGCCCAACAAACTGCGCACTTGGGTTCCGGTAAAGGTTTGATTGTTAATACTTAAACTATTTATACGTCCCGACGAACTGTAGTTTAGATCTTTGATCGTAATCGAAGCGCAATTTACATTTAATTTTTGACAAAAGTCATTTTTGGAAAATGTTGTAGTTTGGATTGTATTAGGCGATATAGTGTTTTCTCCCGCACTTTCCACACTGACTAAATAATCCTGAGTTTCATTAAAAACATTAGCGCAATCTTCTGTATAACCATTACTCATGGCAAAATAATAAGATTTGATTATTTCATCATTGTATTTGATTACTTGATTTTTGGTTTCAGCAACCGCTTGTTTAACTTTCTCTAAATATTTGGGATATTCATCGTGCCATTTAGACTGCATTTGCTCTTCGGTTAAATATACTTGATCAGCAGTTGTGGCCATAACATCATAGTCTTGATTTAATGATTTTTTATACATAGCATAGGTTCTGGAAGCCACCGCTTGTGCTTTTAGGGCTTCCATTTCAAAACTAGCTGGCATTTCTCCGGCTACAACGCCTACTACATAATCTTCTAAATCTAGCTCTTCGGTCTTATCACTCAGTTGCAATTTAACTGTATAATGCTTTTCTTCTGCTTGAGGAGCTTGTTTAATTTCGGGCAAATTAAAATTAGTTTCTGTATTAAAGAAACTAATTACTGCAATTGGTAAAAGAATAATAACAATACTTAATAGTATTTTATTTTTCATAGCATCACCCAAGAAATACTTTACTAAACTCTAAAAAATCGATTAAGAAATTAGTCAATAAGTAGCCACTTATAAAACTTAAAATCATCACTAATATCCTAGTTTCGAGGATTTTATTTTTTTTTATAAACTTTTCAAAATTCACAGCACTTAAAGCAAAAGCACTAATAAGGACAAAAACAATATAAATATATACTTTATAATCCATTATATTCACCATTTTCATATTTTATGATTTTCTCTACTCTTCTTATGTGTCTTTCTTCAAAAGAAAATTCAGTATTGATAAAAGTTTTGATAATTTCTTTGATTTCTTCAAAATCTAAACTTGATGAAAAAGCTAAAATATTGGCGTTGTTATCAACTCTCGTCATTTTGGCATCATGAACATTATGCACATTAGCACAACGGATACCTTTTACTTTGTTAGCCGCAATCGAAATCCCAATACCAGTTGTACATATTAAGATCCCGTATTGTACTTCTTTATTAACTACACTTTTGGCTACGGCAAAGGCAAAATCTGGATAATCATCGGTTGGCGTATTAACCTTACTGAAATCCAAAACTTCAATATGATTTTGTAAAAGATATTCAATAACCCTTAATTTTAATTCTCTTCCTGCATGATCGGTTGCAATAGCTATTTTCATTTTTATCACCCTTTATATTTTTATTTTAGCAAAAACTATCTATAAAGTCTAATTGTATCAATCAAAAAACTGCACTTAATTATGCAGCTTTCTTATCTTGATTTAAACCAAATTTTTTGTTGAATTTTTCTACAGTACCAGTTCTTTTTGCTTGTTGTTTACCTGTATAAAATGAATGACATTTATCACAGACTTCGGCATGAAACTCAGGAACAGTAGACTTTGTAGTAAAAGTTGCTCCACAAGCACATGTAACTTTACAATCAACTAATTTTGGATGTATATCTTTCATATATATATCCTCCTTCCGCCATACTAAATCCATAGTATAGTAATTTCTCGTTCTTATGTATTATATCATAAAAGTTCAACTTTACAACATTTATATGCCAAAAATTCAAAATATATACTGATAATTTATATTATTTTTTAGTTAATACATAAGCTTTACCGTCTTCATATTTTGGATTTGTTAAATGGATGGCTGAATAATCTCCAGCGAATATCCTAAACATAGCCCCACTTATAACATCATCAAATATTGTTTTTAAACTTCTGGCACCACTTTTTAACTTAATTGCCCTTTCGGCAATATATTCTATGAATTCATCATCATAAGTAAATTTTATATTCATATTTTTAAATAATGCATGATACGTATTAATTGGACTATAATTAGAATTTACTAATATATGCTTTATATCTTCTTTAGTTAATGAATGCATTGCTACTAATTTGGAAAATCTCCCCATTAACTCTCGCATAATGCCATAATTAACAAAATCAGGAGCAGTTAATTTATGATAATTTTCATCTTCGGAAATGCCGGAAAATGCTCCTAAAGCCACAATTGAAAGATTAGATGTATTAAACTTTATATTATCAAAATAATACGTTGTCCCATCTAATAATTTTAATAATGATCTTTGCACACCGTTTCTAGAAACATGATCTTGAGAATTCTGTTTTTTTTCGGCTAATTTATCAAACTCATCAAGAACTAGGATTCCTTTTTGAGCAAGTTCAATGTTTTTGTCAGATTCCATATATAAATCTTTTAGCATATCTTGAATTTCTCTTCCTACAAAACCTGTTTCCGATAAAGATGTGGAGTCTTCAATTACAATTGGCACATTATATATTTTAGCAATTTGTGTTAGAATTTCTGTTTTTCCAGTGCCAGTTGGACCATAAACAATTAAATTTTCTTTTAATTTTTTTATCATATCAGGATCTAAAGAAGAATTTATAACTTTTTGATTTTTAAATAAAGTCGTTAAAATAGCCATGATTTGTTCATCTTGAGAAATAATAGTTTCTTTAATACTTGCATACATTTTAGAAATATCTTTATCATTATTTAAGGCAACTTCATCATATTTTTTTCCTGTTTCCTCAATACATTCTAAAATTTTAGGGTCACTTATTTTATGAAAACGACCTGTGTGCTTGACCAAAGTCCAATAAGTACCAACTAAGGAAGCATATTTACGAGAAAAAGCATCTAAATCAAAGTCATTATTATTTTCTTTTTCTAATTCGGTAAAATTTTTAAACCCGCCATATATTGTTTTGTTACCAGTAGGATAAAGGAGAGTACCAAAGTTTTTGGACAAACAAACAAAAGCAGGGCCAAAATCAAAATCATGAAGGCAGCCAAAAACATAATCAATAATTTTATAGTATTCTTTTAGTTTTCCTCTAACATTACATTCCTTTTTCTTAAATATGTATGCTGCTCCAAAATTATAATAGTTCATCCAATCAGCTCCCGTGGAATCTATCTTAACATATATATATATAAAATAAAACTACTTTTTCAGTAATTATATTTCATCAATTTTAATCACTGCGCCAACGGAAGAAAGTTTTCCCACGATATTTTCATAACCTCTTAATATGTGTTCGATATTCGTAATAATAGTTGTTCCCTCCGCAATCATGCCAGCCACAAGCATAGCAGCTCCAGCGCGCAGGTCGGTAGCAATAACTTCTCGACCAGTTAAAGCTGTCTTACCTTTAATAATCGCTTTTTTATCAAATAGTTTTATGTCGGCTCCCATAGAATTTAAGTGTTTTATATGACGCATGCGATTTTCGTAAATTGTTTCTTCAAATAGCGACTCTCCCTCACATTGTGTCAAAAGAGTACTCATAGGTTGTCCTAAATCCGTAGGAAATCCGGGATAGACTAAAGTTCGCACATTGACTGGTTTTAACTTTCTACTTTTATTAACGATTATTTTTGTTCCTTTTATTTCAAAATTGGCACCTGCTTCGTGCAATTTAGTTAAAACAGATTCCAAATGTTCTTTAATAATACCCTCAATTACTAAGTTTTTGCCTAAAAGACTGCCAATCATTAAATAAGTTCCCGCTTCAATTCGGTCCGGAATAACTTCCACGATTCCGTTTCCTAATTTGGAAACTCCTTCTATTTTAATTTCACTTGTTCCAGCTCCTTTAACTTTAGCACCCATAGAATTTAAGAAGGCTGCCACATTAACAATTTCTGGTTCCATAGCCGCATTATAAATAGAAGTAACACCCTCCGCTTTAATAGCTGCTAACATAATATTAACTGTAGCACCCACACTAGCAACATCTAAAAATATCTCCGCGCCATGCAGTTTTTTGGCTTTAATTATATACTTATCGCCCTCTTGAGTAATCTCAGCCCCCATTTTCTTAAAGCCTTTTAAATGAAAGTCAATAGGACGGCTGCCAATGTTACAGCCTCCGGGAAAAGATATTTCCACATATTTATACTTAGTTAGTAGTGCTCCCATATAATAATATGAGGCACGCAATTTATTGGAAAATTCATTTTTTATTTCTTTGTTTTGACAATTTTTATTATTAATTTTGATAGTTTCATTTTGATAAGATATATCGCTACCTAAATATTTAGTTATTTCTTCTAAATTCTTGACATCACTTATGGCCGGAACATTATAAATTACTGCTTCATCTTCTGCAAGAATGGCCGCGGGAATCAAGGCAACTACCGAATTTTTAGCACCACCGATTTTGATTTTCCCCGAAAGTTCATGTTTGCCCTCTATAACTAGTCTTTTTATAAAAACCACCCTTTCTAGGCCTTTTATTTATTATATTATAACAATTAAAAATAGTTTAATAAAATAAATTAACCTTTACTTTACAGCTTAATTAAAATAAATGAAGGATTCCAATAATAAATAAAAGAGCAATACCAAACATAGTTGCCGTTTGTCCCCATTTTTGCTGCGAATATTTACCAATAGTCAGCCCTAAAAAAGTAAAAGTAAAACTGCATCCGGCAAAGATTAAGGCAGCCATAAAAAAATTACTAGTTAAAGCTGATAAGCCAATGCCAGTTGTAAAGGAATCAAAACTAACACTTAAGGCAAAAAGAATAACGCCAATTAACTTTAAATCAATCGCTTCCTCTTTTGGCCAAAGCAAATCTTTAATCATTAAAAAAGCAATTAAAAATAAAATAATGCTAACTAAATAACGCGGGTTTATAAATAGTAATTTCAAAATTTGTTTACCTAATAAAAGTCCTAATAAAGGCATTATAAAATGCATAATACCAACGATAAAGGAAATTTGCATGATTTTTTTGTGCTTTAATCCTAAAGTACCAATGCTTAAAGATAAAGAAAAGGTATCCATACTTAAAGCGACGCCAATGCTAAATAAACTCAGTAATTCAATCATTTAAAAATCCTCCTAAATAATTATATTAAGGAAGATTTGTTTTATTTACGAAATTTATCTATTATTTTCTTGATAAATAACTGATACTCTACTTCATCGGTATCATTTTCGGAAGCCTCTAACATACATAACGGAGGAAACAAAACACACCACCAGTTATCGCCTTGTCCTTCTCCTAAAGTAACTACTAAAGATTCATATTCCCCTGCGTCATAAGTAACACCTTTAAATTCTTTTTGAGGAAAATAATTATTACCATATACTACTTTAATATTCTCTTGTTTATTTTGACTACTTAGAGTATTTTCAACATTGTTTTCGATAGTTGCAATATTATTTTTTAATATATTACGACTATCTTCTATATTTTGAGAATCTTTTAATAATGAAGAAAGCTCTTTATTGAGCGAGGTTTTTACTTTGTTTTTTAAGAGTTGATCTTGCTCTTTATTACTATTGGCTATAATCCGAAAACGAATAGACTCTTTAGGAATTATTATTTTTTCGGTGATTTGATTAGGAATAAAATAAACAACTCCAAGGATTGCTAAAGCAATTATTATAAATTTTTTCATAAAAAATGCTACCTTTCTAACTTTTTTATGGGTAGCTTTTCTGTTTTTTATTCACAATTATTTATTACAAACACAAATCTATCAAAGTCATTATAATCTTTTTCGCCATAAATATAGGCATTGGGAAAGAATTTTTGAAAAATCTTGATTACTTCTTCTTTTTGATTGTAACCAATTTCTAAAGCAATAATACTCTTCTCTTTTATTACTTGGCAACTCTTTTGCGCAATAGCTTCGTAAAACTCTAAACCATTATGAGCTGCAAAAATAGCGTCTTGAGGTTCATACTTAGTTTTTTCATCAACTTTTTCATCATATGCCACATAAGGAGGATTGCTAATAATTAAGTCATACGTACCAAAAAAATCATCTTTTAAAATATCCAGATTTTGAAATTCTATTTGGACATTATTATGTTTGGCATTTTCCTTTGCCACCTTTAAAGCCTTAGAGGAATAGTCGATAGCCGTTACCGCTGCTGAATATTCTTTTTTTAAAGCAATGGCGATACAACCACTACCGGTGGCTAAATCTAAAATCTGGGGATTGGTAAATTGATATTTTTTTAAAAGGTTCAAAGTTTTTTCCACTAATTGCTCCGTTTCAAAACGGGGAATTAAAACATCCTCATTGACTTTAATGGGATAACCGTAAAATTCAACATCCCCGATTATATATTGCAAAGGATAGCCCTCATGATACTTTTTTAAAGCTTCAGCTTGGGAAGAGGCCGGAATGTATTTTTTTAATAATTCTAAATCGCGATTCATTATTGTCCAGCTAATTTTCTTTTTTGATCTTCGGTAATTAAAGCTTCAATGATTTTGTCGATATCACCTTGCATTACTTTATCTAAGGTATTAATAGTAAACCCAATACGATGGTCAGTTACACGATTTTGAGGATAATTATACGTACGAATCTTTTCGGCACGGTCGCCTGTTCCAATCTTACTTCTTCTTTCTTCGCCTAATTCTTTATCTCGTTGTTGGAGTTTTAAATCGTATAGACGAGCTCTTAAAATTTTGAAAGCTTTTTCTTTATTTTTTATTTGACTACGCTCCGTTTGAGAATAGACAACTATTCCCGTGGGAATATGCGTAAGTCTAACGGCAGAATCCGTTGTATTAACACCTTGGCCTCCATTACCACTAGCTCTTGTAATATCAATTCTTACTTCACTTAAATCTAAATCACTATCAACTTCTTCAATTTCGGGCATTACTAAAACAGTAGCCGTTGAGGTATGCACGCGCCCTTGGGTTTCTGTAACAGGTACCCTTTGAACGCGATGGGCGCCACTTTCATATTTTAGTTTCGAATAAACATTTTCCCCTTTTATCATGAAGCTAATTTGCGAAAATCCGCCAGCTTCTCCTTTTTCTTCTTGCATTATTTCAATATGCCAGCCTTGCTTTTCGGCATATTTTTTATACATATCAAATAAATCCCCGGCAAAAATGTTTCCTTCGTCGCCTCCGGCTGCCCCTCTTATTTCCATAATTATATTTTTATCATCATTTTCATCTTTCGGGATTAATAATATTTCTAATTCTTGCGTAAGCTTTTCTTTTTGATTTTCTAAAGAAGGTAATTCTTGTTCAGCTAAAGGTGCTAATTCCGGATCCTTTAACATTTCTTTAGAACCTTCTATTTCTTCTATTACTTGTTTATAACTATTATATTTATTAACTATTTCTTCTAAATCACTCTGCTCTTTTGATAATGTCTTCATTTTATTATAATCATTTAAGACTTCAGGTGTTGATAGTTGCTCAGTCACATTATTATATCTTTTCAATATATCTTCTAATCTTTCGATCATGATTGCCACCTCACCTTCTTAATCTAAATTATCATTTTCTTCATCATCGGGATCAATAACAGCTAAATCTTTTAAATCATCTTCCATGATATCGTCATCATCAGAATCTTCATCAAAGATTTCTTCATTTTCTTCCTCTTCTTCGTCATCATCTTTATCGACAAATACTTCCTCTTCTTCATCATCATCAATGACTACTTTTTGACTATGATTTTCTCTTAAATCCCAATAACCATTTTCTAACATTAAAAATCTTTTCTCCGTAGAAATTAGTTCAAAAAAGTCAGCAATCTGCGTCTCGAAAACGGTATCACTTAAATTTAAAATTTCACAAACTTTTTTAAATAGATCATTTATCTTCATTTTTGAACCAGCTTCTTTTAAAATCATATAAGCTAAGTCATCATAAGACATATTTTCTAAATCTTCTTTATTTAAATCTTTAATTTTCATAATTTCCTCCAAGTTCTAGAACATTATACGATATTTTTAGATAATTGTGTTAATTTTTTCAATTATTTTTAATTCTTTACAATAACAACTTTATTTAAGGCATCATCACTTTCAATTTTATAAATGATTTCTATATAGTTTTCTCCCTTATTATATAAGGCTTTTTCCACTTCGATATTTAAAAGTAAATCTTCTTTTTGAAGATAAATATCACAAGAATTTGTTTGACCAATTTTTAAAGAAAATTTATACTCATCATCTATTCTGGCAAATATTAGCTCTTGCTCATTAATTGTAATTTTTGTTAAGACTTCATCCCAATAAGTTAAAGTTTGATCAGACTTATTATATTGTCCGTTAATATTTTTATTCTCATAAACTTTAACATCATCTTTAAATAAAGTAACCTCAATATTGAAAGTCAACAAATCACCTTCAGTCTTGTAGGCCATTATAACATGGTATGTAGATAATGACAATAAAAATCACTTATATTTTTGCAAACTTTTTTCATAATAAAAACAGGTGAGAATATGAAAAAACTTTCTTTTTTTATTAAAAGTTGTATTTTTTTATGTGCTTTAGGAATTATTACCATAATTAGCTTATACACTTATGCTTTTTTTAGTCCGAAAATTGAGTTAAAAAGTTCTAATCAATTTTATATTTATGATAAGGAAGATAAAATGGTTTATGAAGGCTCTCAAACTACAGAATGGGTCGACCTGGAAAATATTTCTCCCAATTTAATTAATGCTGTTATAAGTATTGAAGACAAAAACTTCTATAAACATAAAGGCTTCGACTATTTACGAATTGCTAAAGCTATGCTTAGTAATCTAAAAAATCGGGACATTGTGCAGGGCGCCTCCACAATTAGCCAACAATATATTAAGAATATGTATTTAGACTTTGATAAAACTTGGTCACGAAAAATTGAAGAAGCTTTTTTGACTTTAGAATTAGAAATGCACTATTCGAAAGAAGAAATCTTGGAAGGCTATCTAAATACTATTAACTATGGCCAAGGAAATTACGGAGTAGAAAATGCTAGTCAGTATTATTTTAATAAAAGTGCTAAAGATTTATCTTTAGAAGAAGCTACCATATTAGCGGGTATTCCGAAAAGCCCCAACAATTATAATCCGGTTAGCAACCCTCAAAAGGCTGTGAAAAGGGCGAAATTAGTAGCTACGGCTATGGTTAATAATGAATATATTACGGAAAAAGAAAAAGATAGTTTAAATTATGATGCTTTAGAAATCATCGGCGAACGTAAAACTAATAACTTACAAACTTTAATGTATTATCAAGATGCGGTATTAAGTGAGCTTAAAACTTTAGACAATATCCCCAAGTCTTTAATAGACTCTGGGGGGTTAAAAATTTATACAACTTTAGATTTGCAGGCGCAGGAAACTTTGGAAAAAGCAATTTTAAATAATATGGATGGTTCTTCATTACAAGTAGCTAGTGTTATTATTAATCCGAAAAATGGCGGAGTTTCGGCGTTAGTCGGAGGATATGATTATGCTAAAAGTCAATACAATAGGGCAATTAGTTCTAAAAGACAGGTTGGTTCGACAATGAAACCTATTCTCTACTATGCGGCTTTAGAAAACAATTTTACTGCTGCTACTACTTTTTTATCAGCTCCAACTACATTTAGTTTAGCCAATGATAAAACTTATTCCCCCTCAAATTATAATGATAAGTATGCTAATAAGGAAATAACTATGGCAGCGGCTATATCTTATTCTGATAATATTTATGCTGTCAAAACACATCTATTTTTAGGTGAAGATGTTTTAGTAGATACTGCTCATAAAATGGGGATTACTGAAAAACTAAAAGCAAATGCTTCTTTACCTTTAGGAACTTCCGAAATGTCCATGCTTGATTTTGCTAACGCCTATACAACTTTAGCTAGTGGCGGTTATAAAAGAAACATTCATTTTATCAAAAAAGTAGAAGACTTAAATGGAAATGTATTATATGAATATAAAAATAAAAAAGACTTAGTTTTAAATGAAAACTATGTTTATATTTTAAATGAATTATTAACTTCTACTTATAATAGTGCTTTTATAGATTATAATTCGCCTACCGTTATGTCCTTAGCTTCTAGTCTCACAAAAAAATATGCAATTAAAACGGGTTCTACTGGTAGTGACTGTTGGATGATTGGGTATAATAAAAAACATTTAATGTTAGTCTGGAATGGTTATGATGATAGCAGTCCTGTAAAAGTAAGCGATGGGCAAATTTCTAAAAAAATTTGGTTAGAAACTACCGAGACTTTACTTAATAATCAAGATAATACTTGGTATGATGTTCCGAAAAATATTATTGGTTTACCTTTAAATGCCATAACTGGTAAAGATGATACCAATAGTAAAAATTCGAATATTTTCTATTTTGTTAAAGGAACCGAACCCGGAGCTAATCAAGAAATTTTGGTATCAAAAAATACTACTATAGAGTAGTATCTTTTTTAATTTTGATTATAATTTGATATTCATTATCCAAGTCTACTTCTTCACTATCTATATTGAAACCTTTTTCTTTTAGACCATCGATTATTTCGCGCGTGTTGTTAATAGCACTCTTTAAATCTAGTCCTGCCCCTTGTTGTTGTTTAGCTTCATAATTAGGGTCAAGCAACTCTACCTGATCCATTGGATCAAATAAAGTTTCTAATTGTGGCTCTGCACTAGGTTGAGAAGATTGTAAATCTACAACTGGTGTATCAGCAGGAACAGGTTCTGCTGGTGGTTGAACAGGCTCTTGTGGTGGTAAATTGAAAAATTTATTTGGTTCAGGGGGAACTGGTTGAGACATTGGAGCATTTGGAATAGGAGTTGGATTGCTATTAAATATAGAATCATCACCTGTTAAAGTATTCATATTCGCTGATTCATCTTCTAAGAAATTGAAAAATTTATTTTGTGGTTTATTTTCATCAATAGGAGCAGCACTAGGTCTTGGAGCTTGATTATCAAAGTTGAAGAAAGTATTTCCGGCTCCAGTATTAGGTGAAACAATATCAGTTGCATTTTCTTTGATAGCATCGACACTAGGTGTAGTAGTAACAATTGGAATACCTTGTCCATCACTTTGTTCTGATTTTTTGATTTCCATATCCAGTTGTCTTACTGTAAGTCTTTCATTAATAATTTTATTTAACCATTCTTTTTGTTTATCTTTATTTTCCACAGCTAATAGACTACGCGCATGTCTTTCCGAGATTTGCCCATTAAGTAAAGCTTGTTGTACGGATTCATCTAAATTTAATAAGCGTAATTTATTAGCAATCGCTGGTTGCGATACACCCATTTTCTTAGCTAATTGTTCCTGAGTTAAATAACCTTTATCTAAAATATTTTTATAACTTCTTGCTTCTTCAATAGCCGTTAAATCTTTACGTTGAACATTTTCAACTAAAGCTACTTCAGCACTAGTTTGATCATCGATATTAGAAATAATAGCGGGAACAGTTGTTAATCCTGCCATCCCAGCGGCACGATAACGTCTTTCTCCGGCAATAATTTCGTATTTAGCTCCCATCTTTCTTAATACTAAGGGTTGAATTATTCCATGTTCTTTGATAGATTGAGCAAGTTCTTGAAGTTCTTGTTCATCAAAATTCATACGTGGTTGAAATTGATTAGGAATAATATCTGCTAAAGCTATCTGTAAGACCTCATTATTTGTATTATTCATACTAAATGCCCCTTTTTATTTTATTCTATTATTTATTTTATCAATTTTTTTTAGACTTTTCAATTCCTAATAATTGAAAAAGAAAAAATAGTAGATTTTCTTTTCCTACTATTTATTACTTCTATTGATTATTTTCTAACATTTTAAGTTCACGTGTTAATTGTTTTATTTGTTCTTTCTTAAACTTTTTTTCTTGTTCTCTATCTTCCTCTTGTTGTTTTTTTACAATTTCTTTAACTTGAGCAATTAATTCTAATAATACAGACTTTTCTATTTCAGTAATGGGATTTCCATCGGCTGCATTCTTTAAACAATAATCATCAGATAATATATCTATTTGCATTAATCCCTTAGTTAAAGGTATAAAATAAACTCCACATTTTAATTTTAATAGTTCTTCATCAAGAGTAGGACTTATTTGATCATATTTTGATCTGCATGAATGTCTGAAAAGCTTATGAAATTCAGGGTTTAAACCAGATATAATTTCGCGCATTATATTTATATCATGGCGGTAATTAATTATCTTTATAACGTCTAAATATATCTTATATAACTTAAGTAATTCCTCTTCTTTCTTTTTAAAATCACTAAGCTTGATACCATCTTTATATAGTTTAAATGTACATAAATCTTGATTAATAATTGGTTTTAAATATTTATCCTTAGCAATTTTTTCTTTTAATTTCTGGACTGCTTGATTATACTTATTTAACTCTTCTTCAATATCTTTGCCTTGAGGAATTTTAACTTTTTCATTATTAATTAATACTATGCGGTCATAATTATTTAAATTTATTTCTACTAAATGGTCATGAATTGTAGCATTTTCAACCCAGGCTATAATGTTCTGTGTTTCATCATAGATGCAACCCTCTCTAATTCGATAAAATTTAGTATGTTTGTCATTTAGATAAATGTCAACCAATCCACGTTCAAGGTCAAGGGAATGTTCATAGTCTAAATTAATTTGATTAGGATAATCTATTTCATACTCTGTTGTATTATCATACCATTTATGATCCCATCTATGCTCAAAATAATATCGACTAAAGGGATTTCCTTTTTCATCAATAATTGAAATCTTTTTATTAACTTCATTGTCTACGTCACTATACATATGAGAGCTAGATTTTTCAACTTTAAAGTTACCCTGTGACGTATTTACTTTATACTCTCCATCGTTTAATTCTGTTATTAGTTTTATTAGTTCTAAATTCACATCATTTTTCTTCATTAACAAAACCTCCTTAATTTTATTATATAATTTCGTTATTTTAATTTCAAGTCTTCCTTTAATTTTCTCTTTCTAACGTTTTTAATTCTCTGTTTAATTGCTTTACTTGTTCCCTACTAGCTTCTGCTTCTTGCTTTTGAACAATATCTTTTATCCCCATTACAATTTCATTTGTTAATATTGGATCTGTTATTTCGAAAATAAAATTACCTTCTTCATCACTTATACTATAGTCGTGAGAAAACCTATCAATTTGTATTAAACCTTTCGAAGTTTCTATAAAATATATTCCACATTTTAATTTTAATATTTTTTCCTTAAAAGTACATCTGGTTTTGCAATCAAAGTATTTATATGAATTATTCAATTCCTCAAAATGTAAAAGTTTTTTAAATTCAGGGTTTAAACCAGAAACTATCTCTCTCATTATACTTAAATCATGAGTATAATTCATTATTTTCATCGCTTCCACATATATTTTACTTAACATAAGTAATTCTTGTTCTTTAGTCTTAAGTTCACTAATTTCTGCATTGGCACATAGTCTAAAAGTACATAAATCATTATCTATTATTTTATTTAAATATTCATTATCAATAATTTTTTCTTTCAAGTTCACTACTTCTTGATTATACTTATTTAACTCTTTTTCAAGATTTTTGTCTTTAGGTATTATAATGTTTTTATTATTAATTTCTACTATTCGATCAAAACTATTTAAATCAATTGTTAAAAGGAAATCATTAGAAATCATTCTATTATTAATCCTTGCTCTAACTTTGGTTTTTTCGTCAGTAATCTGATCTTTCCATACATTATAAAATTTGGAATGGTCTTCATTTTGATAAATTGTAACTACTCCTGTTTTATAGTTAATAGAATATCCATATTTTAAATTAAATTCATTGGAATAATCTGTTTCCCGCTCTTCTTCGTCGGTATAACATCTTGGCCCCCAACTGTGCGAAGAATAATATTTGCTAAAAGGATTTCCTTGATTATCTCTTATTATGATATGAATTTCATCTACTTTGTACCTACTAGAACATATAAATAACTCTTCAACAGTAATATTTTTTTCTATTTTAAATTTACCTTTAGAAGTGTTTACTTCGTATTCTCCCACATCTAATTCATTAATTCTTTTTATTAATCTTAAGTTTGCTTCTTTGTTTTTCATCTTCAAAACCTCCCTATTTCTTTATTATTTTATCATATATTTTCTTTTACTACTATTTGGAATCTATTAAATATTTAACTATTTTTCCCGTATCATTTTCTTTATTATCTAACTCTATAACAATTGTTGATTTAAAACTTTTATTTTTGTATTCCACTTCACAATGATATTCTTTAATTATTTTATTTTGACTTTGCGTTTCAGTTACATTATTAACTTCGTAATATAGCCCTGGATATTTATCAATTAAATTTGCTTTTATCAATGAATTCGTTAATATTTTATTATCTCTCGCGCTAATCCCACTTTCATATTGTGTATCTTTCATATTAATAAATCCCACATATACCCAATAAGCTGTAACAATTACACAAAAAATTGCTACTAATGTATATACGATAACTCTATCATTATTTTTATAAACAGTTTTGCTATAAGGTCCTTTTTTTTCTTGTTGAGTTTTTGTCACTTTAGATAAGTTTAAATCTTTTTCATAATAGCTCGAAATTTTTTTTAATGTATTGGTCATATTTTTAGCTCTATTACTAGAATTATATTGAATTATTTCTAAACGTTTATTTTTTAAAGTATCCTTATTTTTTAACTTGGTGTTATAAAAAATAAAGTATAGTCTTTTATCTTTTTGCAAATTATAATTATCAATTTCTTTAGTGGTATTGTTTAAAATTTTAGTAATTGCCCGCCACTTTTTTCTATTCCACAATTCTGCAGTATCATCTAGTAAATTATTTATAGCCGTTACATACTGGCTATCTTCACCATCTTTTATAGGTAATTTTAAACTATTAACTAACGCTTGTTTTAACGCTATAAAACTATTAATATATGCTAAAAATAAGTGGCTTTTTTTTATCTTTTCCATCATATATGGATTTACATAAATGGCTCGGTAGATATATTTGTTATATTTTTTATATATGTAATTTAAAATATAATCACTATAACCTAAGCACATAAAGATAGCTTTGTTATATCCTAATTTTTTGATTAATTCAATTACTGCATTGCCGTATTGTTCAATACTTTTCGTATTATCTGCATAGTCTATTAATAATACGGAAGTATATTTTTCTGTAAGCAAAATAAATTCATAAAGCATTTCCATTGGTTCATATTGTAAAGAAATTATTACTGTTAAAACATTATTAACTTTAGAATAGACATACGGATATTTACAATTTTCATAAACAAATAGTTCCCTTTTATGCAACTTTTTAAAATCTTCAAACGTATTTTTATTTTCCATTTTCTCACGCCTTTTTAAAGTTGATATATTATTTTTACAAAGGTTTCTTTTTGATTTTATCATATGGTCTAGGATAGCCTGCAGGAGTATTATCGATCTTTTTTATTTTTACAATATTTCTTAAAGACTTTTCAATTGGCAGATTAAATTGAATTACTTTATCTAATTTTCCATTTAAAATATTAAGTTCATTAGTGATTGTTTGAATTTCTTCGTTAACATTACCTTTAAGAGCAATAAAATAACAATCTTTTTTGGTAAGCGGCAAACACAATTCAATTAAGGTATTTAAATTAGCGACAGCTCGAGCAATTACTAAGTCGTATTTGTCTTTATTATTTAAAGCATAAGCTTCTACTCTATCATGAATTAATTTTACGTTATCTAACTTTAATTTTTTGATTAATGTGTTTAGAAATTTTATTTTTTTATTATTCGAATCAATTATATCTAAAGCTAGATGAGGATAAAATATTTTTAAAACTATTCCTGGAAATCCAGCACCACTTCCTACATCTAAAAGATTATTTATACTATTTAAGTCAATAGCTTTAACAATCGTTAGACTATCATAAAAATGTTTTAAGTAAACATCTTCTTTTTTAGTGATAGCTGTTAAGTTAGTTTTAGCATTTTCGTCAACTAAAATTTGATAATATTTCTCTAGTTTATTTAATTTATCATCATCGATATTAATATTTAGTTTTTTTAATTCTAAAATAAATTCTTCTTTTGTCATTACTTACCATATTCTTTCTTTAAGTATACCGTTAATACCGCGATGTCCGCTGGATTTACGCCACTAATTCTTGTAGCTTGGGCGATAGTTGTAGGCATTACTTTTTTTAACTTTTCGCGCGCTTCGGTAGCTATATTTCCCACTTTATCATAATCTATATCACTAGGAATTTGCTTACTTTCTAAGTTTATTAATTTTTCAACTTCTTTTTCCATTTTCTTAATATAACCTTCATATTTAATAGCTATTTCCACTTGTTCTTTAACTTCTTCAGAAAAATCTAAGTCAACAAAATTTTCTAAAAATTTTAAGGTGATGGCTGGTCTTTTAAGAAGATTAGAAAATTTCAAAGATGAGGCAGGTACTTCAATGTTACTTGCCATAAAAATTTGTTTATTTGCTTCATTTAATTTTAAATTAGTAGTTTCTAAAATATCTATTAACTTTTGAATATTTGTTTTTTTTGTTTGAAGATTTTGGTATTGCTTCTTACTGATTAAGCCTACTTGATATCCATAATCTCTTAATCTTAAGTCCGCATTATCACCTCTTAAAAGTAAACGATATTCCGCTCTTGATGTTAGAAGACGGTAAGGTTCTTTTGTCCCTTTAGTGACTAAATCATCAATTAATACCCCAATATAGGCTTCATTTCTTTTTAAAATTAAAGGTTCTTTATTTTGTAATTTTAAAGCCGCATTAATTCCGGCGATTAGACCTTGAGCGGCGGCTTCTTCATAACCACTTGTGCCATTTATTTGGCCCGCCGTAAATAAGTTTTCGATTACTTTAGTTTCCAAAGAGGCTTTTAATTGTAAAGGATTGATGGCATCATATTCAATAGCATACGCATATTTATTTATTTGAGCATGTTCAAAACCTTTTAAACTATGCACCATTTTTTCTTGAATATCAACAGGCATACTAGTAGAAAAACCTTGTAAATACCATTCATCATTTTCCTTAGTTTCAGGTTCAAAAAACAATTGATGTCTTTCTTTATCTTGAAATCTCACTATTTTATCTTCAATAGATGGACAATATCTAGGCCCTACTCCTTCGACATAGCCGCCATACATACTAGATTTACTTAAATTTTCTTTAATTATTTGATGAGTTTTCTCATTAGTATAAACTAAATAACAACTTTCTTGTTTGGCAATATCATAAGAAGCAGGATTATCAAAACTAAAAGTTAAATATTCTTGATCTCCTTTTTCTTCTTGTAAAACTTGTAAATCAACACTGTTTTTGGCAATTCTTGGTGGTGTTCCTGTTTTTAATCTTTGAATTTCAAATCCCAATTTACGCAGGTTATCACTTAAATTTTTGGATTCTTTTTCCCCGTGCGGTCCACTTGGAGTTTTACTATCTCCTACTAATATTTGGGCTTTTAAATAAGTTCCGGTCGTTAAGATAACTGCTTTAGCAGCAATCGGTTCATTGTCTTCCAAAAGAACACCTTTTATTTTGTTATCTTCAACTATTAAATTTTCCACCATTGCTTCTTTTATTTCAAGATACTTTTGGCTTTGCAGAGCCTCTAACATTTTTTGAGGATATTGCTTTTTATCGGCTTGGGCTCTTAGAGAACGAACAGCAGGACCTTTTTTGGCATTCAACATTTTAATTTGCAAATGGGTCATATCAGCAATTTTCCCCATAATTCCCCCTAAAGCATCAATTTCGCGAACTACTATACCTTTAGCGGAACCTCCTATAGAAGGATTACATGGCATATCGGCAATATTTTTAATATTAGCCGTAATTAGTAAAGTTTTCATTTTTAATTGACTGGCGGCATGGGCTGCTTCACAACCGGCATGACCTCCGCCAACTACTATAACATCGTACACTATATCATCTACTTTCCTAAACAGAAATTTTTAAATAATTTATCTAATAATTCATCTTCATAGGTTTCCCCGGTTATTTGCCCTAATAAATCAAATACTTTTTTTAAGTCAATCTCTAACATATCAATAGGAATATTATTACTTACTTCTTTTTGCAAATCATGAATGATAATTTGTGCTTGTTTTAATAAAGCAATTTGCCGAGCGTTACTGACATAAGTAAAATCTTGAGTTGCAATATGACTTAAATTAAATTCCTTAATCATTTGCTTTTTTAATTCTTTTATTCCCTCCATAGTTTTGGTGTTACCATAAACCGCTGGCTTTTCAAAATCTATTTTTAAAGTTTTATCATTTTTATTAATAAAGATTA
Source organism: uncultured Bacilli bacterium (assembly GCA_947629935.1). GTDB lineage: Bacteria > Bacillota_I > Bacilli_A > RF39 > UBA660 > HGM10766. The sequence goes on from CANRFQ010000008.1 coordinate 26,410, forward strand.
GGCGCTTTTTATTATCCGTAAATTTTAAAATCTCTTCATCTTCGGCTGTTAGTTTTTCTTCGCCATTTAATACACATATTATTAAATCGACATTTTGAATTATTTGACGAGACTTTTCTACTCCTAATTTTTCGACTTCATCTGCGGTATTTCTAATGCCTGCTGTATCAATAAAATTGAATTTAATTCCGTTAATTAAAGCACTACCTTCCACAATATCTCTAGTTGTCCCCGCTATATTTGTAACAATTGCTTTATTTTCTTCAATCAATTTATTAAGTAAACTACTTTTCCCAACATTCGGACGACCAATTAAAGCAACATTTATGCCCTCTTTTATAATTTTTCCATCATGAGCGGAAGCTAAAATTTTAGTAAGTTCTTCATTGATATAAGTAATTTTATCTTTTAACATTTCTATTGTTATTTCTTCAATATCTTCATATTCAGGATAATCAATATTCACTTCAATATTAGCCAAAACATCTAAAATATTATTGCGTAAGATATTAATAATTGTTGATAAACTACCCTTAACTTGGTTTAAGGACAATTTTCTGCTGGCATCAGTACTGGCTGATATTAAATCGCTTACCGCTTCAGCTTGGACTAAATCAATCCGCCCATTTAAAAAAGCTCTTTTGGTAAACTCCCCTGCTTCCGCTAAGCGACAGCCATTTAAAAGAAGCAATTCTAAGACTTTATTAGTTGAAGAAATTCCCCCATGACAATTGATTTCCACAATATCTTCTTTGGTATAAGTTTTAGGAGCGCGCATAACGGAAACTAAAACTTCATCAATTTGTTCTTCTTTATCACAAATAAATCCATAATGAATGGTATGAGTTGCTACCTTAGTTAAATCTTTTCCGGAAAATAATTTATTTGCAATGCTAATAGCCTCTTTTCCACTCAAACGAATTATAGAAATAGCCCCGACACCTAAAGCCGTAGATATTGCACAAATTGTATCATTCATAGAAATTCTCCTTCTCCTTCGCGTATTATAGCACGCCCAATCATAAAAAAACAATAAGTCAAGCTTATTGTTAATCAACTTTCTTAATTACCACATGACGATTAGGTTCTTCCCCTTCACTAATAGTGGTAACACCCTTAAAGTTAGTTAAAGCATTATGAACAATTCTTCTTTCATAAGAATTCATATTTTCTAAACTTGCATCAATACCTGTTTGACGAACTTCTTTGGCTACTCTTTTAGCTAATCGTTCTAAGTTAGCATTTTTCTTATCTTTATAATTTTCGACATCTAATATTATGTAAGGTAGCATACCTATTTCTTTACTAATCATCTGGCGTACTATTAATTGAAGGGCTGTTAAAGTTTGACCATTCTTCCCGATTAATATCGCATTATTATTAGAAAACATTTTTAAATAAATTTGTTCTTCGCGTATACGACTTTCAAAACTTACTTCTAAGCCCATTTTATTTAAAAGTTCACTTAAAAAAGTTTTAACTTCTTCTAAAATATCATCCAATTTAATTACTTTTACAACTTGAGTTGTTCCTTTAAATAAGCCACCCTTTTTTTCGAATGTTTTATAAATCACTTGGTTTTTTTCTAACTTGTTATCTGCTAAAATACTTTCTAAAACAGTTTCCCAATCTTTTCCACTTTGTTCATATACTTTCATAACTCTAACCTTCTTACTACTTATTATTTATTTTCTTTTTCCTATCTTTTTTTGGTTTTTTATTCTGTGATTTTTTTAAAATTAGATTTTGTAATACCATTATACCATTAGTTACAATCCAATATAAAGCAATTGCGACTGGTAAGGTGATAGAAACAACCGAAATCATGATTATCATAAACTTAGACATCATTTGCATTTGTTTCTCGGCTTCGCCACCAGCACCATTGGATGCCATATTTATTTTAAATGATAAGTACGTTGTTAATAAGATTAAAATTATTATCAAAATACAGATAATTTTGACAGCAACAGTTCCTGTTGTAATACCAATTAAAGTTGTAGTTCCTAATTTTATACCAAATAAACTTTCCTCAAATATAGCTGGAACACGATTTATTGCTTCTAAGAAAGCAAAGAATAAAGGTAATTGAATAAATGAAACTAAACAACTCGACATCGGATTTATATTATACTTTTTATATACCATCATTGTTTCTTGGCTTTTTGCCATCATTGATTCATTATCAGTTCGATTTTGATATTTTTTTTCAATTTTGTTTATTTCTGGTTGGGCTTTTTTCATATTTTCCGACATATTTAAACTTTTTTTTGTAAAAGGCATTAATATTATACGAATTAAAGCACCTACTACCATGACAGCTACACCGAAATTACCTAATAATTTTCCAACGTTAATAATTATCCAAGCCAATGGCTTAACAAATATACTTTCCCATAAACCATGATATTTTATACTACTTAGTTTAAATTTTTCACATTCTGGTAATTTGCTAAGCTTGGTTTGCATTTGTTTTTCATTTTTATCATAAATACTAATTAATTCTTTATCTTTAGGACGACATAAAATATCATTTCGTACTGCTTGTCCTGTTTCTTCATTTTTTATTAACTGTTTATCTTTATCAGTTATATAATCAGAAGTTCCACAACCTGTACAACCTAATAGTAATAATACTACTAAAAATATCGATAATTTCTTTTTCATTAGTTCACCTTTTTTTCTAATAATTTTTCCATACTTGTTAATAGTTTATCATATTTTTCATCTTTACAGGACTTTTTTGCAATTATTATATAATCATTATATGCAGCAAAACTTTGCATATTAGCAGTTACGATATTTTTTATTCTTCTTTTGACTTTATTGCGCATGACGGCATTCCCAATTTTTTTCCCAACCGCAAAGCCAAATTTTGGATTTTCTAAATTGCTTTTCATTATATATATAATATAATGCTCATTTTTTAGAGATTTTCCTTCTTTAATTATTTGATTGAAATATCTATTATCTTTTACAATGTCCTTTTTTTTCATATAAATAGTCCTTTTTAGAAGAAAAAACCATAACTATATTATGGTTTATTTAGATAACACTTTACGACCTTTTTTTCTTCTTGCTTTTAATATTTTAGTTTCTTTTCTAGCAAAAAAACCATGTTTCTTTGCTTTTTTACGATTATTTGGTTGATATGTTCTTTTCATTTTTGCACCTCCAAACCTTTGTTAAGTCAATTTATTATATTATGAACTATTTAGAAAAGTCAAGAAAGAATTGGCATTGGAAAAATAGAGATAGGAAATAATTTGTGTATAAAAATTTATTTTCGCCTTTTCGCCATATCAGCTAATAATAATTAACAAAGTTATAAACAGTTTAGTTAATGTTTGGAAGGATATTTACATTATTTATCCACTTAAATAACAGTTTTGTTAATAAAGTTATTCATAGTGTTCATAAAAAATTTAGCAAAAATTTGGGTATTTTGTTGATAAGTTAAAAATTTTTAGTTATTATAGGTTTAAAAATTGTTGATAACCTTGTTTATAAGTTGTGGAAAAAATATTAACTCTTTTAATTTTGACGAAAGAAAGTTATAATGAAGATGTTATTAAAGGTAGTGGGGTGATGTTGATGAACAATGAAACTCTTTGGGATAATTTTCTAGATATTATATGTAAGAAAACTAATCCTGTTTCGTTTAATACTTGGTTTAACAATATTACCTTAGAAAATATTACTGATTCTAAAATAACTATCAAAGTACCTTATGCTATGCACAAGAAAGTTTTAAGTGATAATTATTATTCCTTAATAGAAGATGCTTTTATGTCTTTAACGGGAATTACTTATGATATTGATTTTGTTTTAGAAGAAGAAATTAATAAAGATATAAATACAGAAATTTTAAATTCGAATGTAGAAAAAGAAAAAAAATGGGAGTCTAATTTAATTGAAAGTTATACTTTTGATAATTTTGTAGTCGGTGACACGAATAGATTTGCCAAAACAGCTGCCGTAGCTGTTACAGAACAACCTGGAAAAATTTATAATCCCTTATTTATTTATGGCAAAAGCGGTTTAGGAAAAACTCATTTAATGCATGCTATTGGTAATCAAATTATGCGAAACACTAATTTGAAAGTTTTATACACAACTAGTGATATGTTTATGAACGATTTTACCGGGATAGCTAAAAGTGATGGTAATAATCTAGAATATGCTAATTTATTTAAAGAAAAATATCGGAATGTTGATGTTTTAATAATTGATGATATTCAATATTTAGTAGGAGCCGAGAAGACTCAACAAGAATTTTTTCACACTTTCAATGCTTTGCACCAAGCCAACAAACAAATTATTATTTCTTCAGATCGTTCTCCTGATGATTTAAAAAAACTAGAAGAGCGCTTGAGGTCGCGATTTACTTGGGGACTTCCTGTTGATATCTATCCACCTGATTTTGATTTACGCTGTCGGATTTTAAAAAATAAAATTAAAAATTTAGATATTGCCAACTTAATAGAAGAAGATGTCATTGAATATATCGCTAATTCCTGTGATAATGATGTACGTTATCTAGAAGGCGCTATTACCAGATTATGTGCTTATGCAGCAATGACAGTACCAAAAAAGATTAATATGGAATTTGCCAATGAAGCTTTAAAAGATTATATTACCAAAAATATTTATAACAATGGTGACATACCTAGTATTCAAAAAGCCGTAAGTGATTACTACAATATAACGATTGAGGAATTAAAATCGAAAAAGAGAAGCAATAAAGTTGCCTATCCACGAATGTTAGCAATGTATTTGGCCAGAATGTTAACCGATGAGTCATTCCCGCGAATTGGCCTAGAATTTGGAGGGCGTGATCATTCCACAGTAATTCATGCTTGTGATAAAATAGAACAAGATTTAAAAAATAATGCACAATTAAAAGAAGTTATTAAGGAAATAAAAAATAGAATAACTTGTTAATAACATAATATTTATTCACATAAAAATAAACAAGGAAAACATCAATCTAAAAAGGAATCTCAAAGGTTATAAACATAATAAACATTATTATTAATATTAAGTTAAGAAAGAAGGAATAAAAATGAAATTTACAATTCAAAAAAATATTTTATTAGAAAATTTAAATTATGTAACAAAGGCGATATCAATTAAAAATATAATTCCTATTTTGAATGGGATTAAATTTGAATTAACAGAAGAAGGTTTATCTTTAACAGCTAGTGATTCGGAGTTAACAATTAAAACTTTTATTGCTGAAAAGGATATTACTAAAATAGAAAAGCCAGGAACTATTATTATTCAAAGTAAATTTATAACCGAAATAATTCGGAAAATGCCTACAGATACAATTAACTTTGAAGTAATTGATGGTTTAAAGATTAAAATATTTACTGAAAGTAATCAATATAATTTAAACTGTTTAGATCCAAAAGAATATCCATCTTTAAAATTAGAAGAAAGTAAGACACCTTTAATTATCAATAGTAGTATTTTTAAAGAAGTAATCAATCAAACATCTTTTGCTATATCTAATCAAGAATTAAGACCTATTTTAACAGGTATTAATTTAAAAATAGTAGGGGATATGTTAGAGTGTGTAGCAACAGATTCATATCGTTTGTCAAAAAAGAATATTCAAATAGCTAATGCCGTAAAAGAAGATATTAATATTGTTATTCCTGGAAAAAATTTAATTGAATTTGAAAAAATATTAGGTGATGACGAAGATTTAGAATTACATATTTTTAATTCTAAAATCCTATTTAAATATAAAAATATTTTATTCCAAAGTAATTTATTAAATGGAACATTCCCAAATACAACAAATTTAATTCCTACAGAATTTGAGATTATCGCTAAAACAAATATTAACGATTATTTTGCTGCAATTGATAGAGCTTCCTTATTAACTCAAGGTAAAGATAAAAATATTGTTAAAATGAAAATTGAAAATGGAAAAATGTTAATTAATTCCTATGCTTCCGAAATTGGTAAAGTAGAAGAAAAAGTTACAATTGATACAGATAAAACTGCCAAAATTGATATTTCTTTTAGTGCTAAATACATGTTAGAGGCTTTAAAAACTATGAAGGATGAAGAAATATTAATTTTACTTAATAGTGATGTAAAACCAATTGTTATTAAATCTGTTAATGATGAATCATTAATTCATTTGATTTTGCCAATTAAAACTTATTAAATAAATATAAAGCAAGTAAGTAATGATTATATGATGATGTAATAATTCCTATAAAATTTTATCGTTTATATAATGTCTAGTTAGTAAAAAAAGTTAAATATTTCTTGGCTTTTGGTGGTATACTGAAAATAGTAAAGGAGAAAAAAATATGGACGATAAAACAAAAGCTAAAATAGGAGCTGGAATTATCGCAGGAACAATGATTGGCGGGGGTATGCCAGTCTTAGCAGCAGAGAACAAACCAGTAGAAAATTACAGTAATGAAAGTTATGTAGATTTTGCAGAAATAGATACTCAAAAAGTGCTAGAAAATTTATATGAAGAACAGATGAACACTTTAGTTCCTGCTTTAGAAAATTTAAAAAAGTTTTATACTGATGTTGATACTAAAAATATTATAAAGACAGCATACAGGTCAGCTTATGAAAAAGTTTTTACAGATTTAGGGTATATGATAGTCAATTATGGAGGTACATCTTATTATAATTATATTCCAGCTACTCAAGATTATTTAGGGGAAATAATAAAAAATAATAATTTAATTAATGATCTTAGAATTAGACCGGCAGGAAATGCAAGAGAGCCTGATTATGGGATAATTACCGATCCAAGTACAGCATTAGGATTTAGAACGAAAACGGAAGAAGACAGAGCTTTAATTGATAGTTATAGTAATATTTTAGATAAAGTAAAATATATTGACAATTCTGTAATTTCATTGATAGTGGCTATTAATAATAATGAAAATATAGATGAAGTTTTGCTTTATGCCTTAAAAAATATTTATGAGGAACAAAGAAACTATTTATATAGTGTAAAACCTCAATTAGAAAATTTTTATACTGATGTTGATACCAAAAATATTATAAAAACTGCTTATAGTTATGCTTATGATGCTTTAAAAATCCCATTAGATGACAGTATTCTTTTAGATGAGCAAACAAATTTAACTAATGTTTATATATCATTAATAAGCCGTAATAATAACATTTTAAATAGTCTTAAAATTAAATCAGCAGGAAATGCAAGAGATACTGATTATGGAGTAATAATGGATCCAAATTCTGAATATGGTTTCCGTATAAAAACAGAAGAAGATAAAAATTTAATTGAACAATATTCTAGCATAATTGAAAATAGACCTATCATAAGTAATGATTTATTGAATTTGTTTATAAAAGCTCAATCTTTAACACAAAGTGGTCCTACTAGATAAAGAAAACATTATGAAAATTCGTAATGTTTTTTTGTTTCATAAAAGATTTTTTTAAGAGATATTATATTTATAATTTATCTTTTGCTATTTTTTTCTACATTTCTCGACAACTCTTTATGGTATAAGAGAAGCATCTTTTATCACGAGGGGGTAAATTATGAATGATTATGAGATAAATGAAAATACTTTAGCAATAATTCCACAAGCAAATAAAAGTCATGTTTATGAGAAAAAGAATAGTTTTATTGTTAATAAGACTGTTCATTCTATAATAGAAGAAAGTTGTAAATATTTTGGTAGTACTTTAGAAGGAAGAAGGTTAGGAACAACATTTTTAACGGGTATAACGCACAAAGCACCAATTATTATTGAGGAAAGTAAAGAGATTATCTTTTTTCCTACCGCGTCTCCTCGTTTAAATACTTGTTCGTGGATTTCGTTAAATAATTTAGAAAAGTATGAAAAGAAAGATAATAAAATGAAACTTATATTCAATAATCATGCCGAAATTTTTATAGATATTTCTTATGAAATAATAAATAATCAAGTATTAAGAGCGACAAGATTAGAATCTATTTTACGAAAAAGAAAACAAAGTTAAAAAGATGGGCATTTTTTCTAAAAATAATTTAAATTAGGCTTATTTTATGATATAATTATTAATAGGTATAGGAGTACACAAATACCTATTATTTTAATATATAAACACAAAAGAGGCCAATATGCAGATTAAAGATTTAAAACTTATCAATTTTCGAAATTATGAAAGAACAAATTTACAATTTAATGACCACCTTAATTTAATTATTGGTAAAAATGGGATGGGAAAAACAAATTTGGTTGAAGCAATTTATGTTTTGGCTTTAACGAAATCGTTTCGAACTAACAATGATTCTATTCTAATCAAAAAAAATCAAGAAAATTTAAAAGTGTCTGCGCAAATAAAAGATGAAATAAACAGCAAAGAATATGAATTATTATTAACAAAAGAAGGAAAAAAGGTAAAAATAAATCGAACTGACATTTCCAGGTTAAGTGATTATATATCAAAAATAAATGTAATTTTATTTAGTCCTAATGATTTAAAAATTATTAAAGATACACCAAGTATACGCAGAAAAATGCTGAACATTGAAATATCGCAACTAGATAATGTTTACTTAAAATATCTTCAAGACTACAATAAATTAATTAAGCAAAGAAATGCTTATCTTAAAACAATGTTTAATAATAGTAATAATATTTCGAAAGAATATTTGGCTGTTTTAACAAATAAATTAATTGATATTGGTTTCGAGATATATGAAAAAAGAAAAGAATATATTAAGAAAATTAATGATAATATAGCTGATTTATTTTTTAAAATAACTAATTTAGAAGGATTAGAAATTTATTACGAAACTGATTATGAAGGAATTACGAAAAAAGGACTAGAAGAATTGTATACGAAAAGTTTGGATAAAGACATACTCTTTGGTCAGACTCATTTAGGAATTCATCATGATGATATTGTTTTTAAATTAAATGATCATAATTTAAAGGATTATGGTTCAGAAGGTCAACAAAAAAATGCCATAATAACTTTTAAATTAGCCGAGATTCCGATTTTTTATAAAAAGAGAAAAGAATATCCAATTTTAATTTTAGATGATTTGTTTAGTGAGTTAGATAAGGAAAAAGCAAATAATATTCTAAAGTTATTAAATGGAGAAGTCCAAACATTTATTACAACTACAGAACTGGATAATATTGATGAAAAATACTTACAAGATAGTAAAATTTTTATTATTAAAAATGAACAAATAGAGGAGGTTACTTATGAAAAATGAATATAATGATGAGAACATACAAGTATTAGAAGGATTGGAAGCTGTTCGTAAACGTCCGGGAATGTATATCGGTACAACTAGTGTTGTGGGTTTACATCATTTAGTTTGGGAAATTGTTGATAATTCGGTTGATGAATCTTTAGCGGGATTTTGTGATGATATTGAAGTAATAATTGGCAAAGGTAATACAATAACTGTTAAAGACGACGGGCGAGGAATGCCTACCGGAATTAATAAAAAAACAGGTTTATCCACTGTTGAAACGATTTTTACTGTCTTACATGCAGGTGGTAAATTTGGTGGCGGTGGCTATAAAGTTAGTGGTGGATTACATGGTGTAGGAGCCAGTGTTGTTAATGCTTTATCAGAGTGGCTAGAAGTTTATGTTTATCGTGACGGGGAAGTTCATTATCAAAGATTTGAACATGGAGGAAAACCAGTAGAACCTTTAAAAGTTACTGATAAATGTGCGCAGGATCGAACAGGAACTACTGTTATATTTAAACCAGATCCTACTATCTTTCAAGAAACAACTGTGTTTGACTTTAATATATTAGCTAATAGATTACAACAAATTGCTTTTTTGAATAAGGGCTTACAGATTAAATTAATTGATGAAAGAGAAGAAAATAAACAAGCAGTTTTCCTTTATAATGGCGGAATAATCGAATATGTCAAAATGTTAAATAAAAATAAAGAACCAATTCATAATGATATCGTTTATATTGAAGGAAAAGAAGACGATATTATTATTGAAGTTGCAATGCAATATAATGATTCTTACAATCCTTCAATTTTCTCCTTTGTTAATAATATCAATACTGGAGATGGCGGAACTCATGAAGATGGCGTTAAAAGAGCTTTAACGAGAATTATCAATAATTATGCCAAGAAAGCTAAATTGTTAAAAGAAAATGATGAGAGCTTAACTGGCGATGATGTTCGCGAAGGCTTGACGATGATTATTTCTTGTAAACATCCGGATCCACAGTTTGAAGGTCAAACAAAAGGAAAATTGGGCAGTGCGGAAGTCCGTAAAATAGCAGATGATATATTTAGTGAAGGATTTGAAAGATTCTTAATGGAAAATCCGGAAGAGGCTAAGATAATTATTGATAAAGCAACTGTTGCTTCCCGCGCTAGATTAGCGGCCAAAAAGGCCCGTGAAATCACTAGACGTAAAACACCTATGGATGCTTTTAATACGATTGGTAAACTATCTGATTGTACAAGTAGAGATGCTACAGAATCGGAAATCTTTATTGTCGAAGGGGATTCGGCAGGAGGTTCTGCAAAAGATGCCCGTATGCCAAAAACCCAAGCGATTTTACCTTTAAGAGGAAAAATATTAAATGTGGAAAAGGCCCGTTTGGATAAAGCTTTAAATAATGAAGAAATAAGAACAATAATTACGGCTTTTGGAACGGGTATTGGTGCTGATTTCGATATTTCTAAATTAAGATATCATAAAATTGTCATCATGACCGATGCCGATGTTGATGGAGAGCATATTCGAATATTACTTTTAACTTTATTTTATCGTTTCTTTAGACCAATTGTGGAAGGTGGTTATGTTTATGCTGCTCAACCACCACTATATAAAGTAGTTTATGGTAAAAATATTAAGTATGTTTTAACAGATGAAGAACTAGCGGAGTATCGTGCGACATTACCTGCTAATGCGAAAGTTACGGTAAATCGTTTTAAAGGTCTAGGAGAAATGGATGCTATCGACTTAAGAGAAACAACAATGCATATTGAAAACCGTGTTTTAAAAAGAATAACAGTAGAAGATGCAATTGCTGCTGACCAGGTATTTACAGACTTAATGGGTGAAAATGTATTACCTAGAAAAACTTATATTGAAGAAAACGGTCAGTTTGTAGAAAACTTAGACGTTTAGGAGGTTTTAAGAATGGATAAGATAATAGAAAATGATATTGAAAAAGAGGTAAAAACTTGTTTTCTAAATTATTCAATGAGTGTTATCGTGGCTCGTGCTTTACCAGATTTGCGTGATGGTTTAAAACCTGTTCACCGTCGAATTTTATATTCTATGTATGAAGCTGGTTATACTCCAGATAAACCTCATCGTAAAAGTGCCAGAATTGTCGGAGATGTAATGGGAAAATACCATCCTCATGGAGACTCTTCTATTTATGATGCAATGGTAAGAATGGCTCAAAACTTTAGTTTTAGACATATGCTTGTTGATGGCCATGGCAACTTTGGTAACTTAGATGGGGATGGAGCAGCGGCTTATCGTTATACCGAAGCTCGTCTTTCAAAGCTATCTTTGGAAATGGTTAGAGATATTAACAAGAATACTGTTGATTTTGCACCTAACTTTGATGAAACTGAAGAAGAACCAGAAATATTACCTAGTAGATTTCCTAATATTTTAGTTAATGGAACGATGGGTATAGCCGTTGGTATGGCTACTAATATTCCTCCTCATAATTTAGGAGAAGTTATAGATGGTTGTGTCGCTTATATTGATAATCCGGATATTGATACTGATGGTTTGATGGAATATATAAAAGGACCAGATTTTCCAACAGGAGCTGTAATACTTGGCAATAGTGGTATTAAGAAAGCTTATGAAACAGGCCGAGGAAGTATAACTATTCGTGGAAAAGTCGAAATTGATGAAAGTGGTAATAAAACGCGAATAATAGTAAACGAGCTTCCTTATCAAGTAAATAAAGCGGAATTTCAGTCACGTATCGGTCAATTAGTAAGAGATAAAATAATTGACGGTATTACGGATATTCACGAGGAATCAAATTTGGAAAATCCTGTTCGCGTTGTTATTTATCTACGTAAAGATGCAAATGCTAATGTAGTATTAAATAACTTATATAAACATACGCAATTACAAACATCTTATGGAATTAATTTATTAATGTTAGATCAAAAACGACCAAAGGTATTATCCTTAAAAGAAATTATTTCTAAATATATTGATTATCAAAAAGAAATTATAATTCGTCGTACAAAATTTGATCTAGAAAAAGCAGAAGCTAGAGTTCATATTTTAGAGGGATTAAAGATTGCTCTGGATAACTTGGATGAAGTTATTAAGATAATTAGAGGATCTAAAACAGACGTTGAAGCGAAAGAACAATTAATTTCTCGCTTTGGTTTAGATGATGTCCAAGCGGATGCAATTCTAGAAATGCGTTTGCGTCGTTTAACTGGATTAGAACGAGATAAAATTGAAAAAGAACTAGCAGACTTATTAACAAGTATAGCCGATTATAGAGCTATTTTAGCTAGTGAGCAAAGAGTATTAGAGATAATTAAAGAAGAGTTAATTGAGATTAAAAATAAATATGCTGATGATAGACGAACAGACATTGATATGACTGCTATTGAATTCATTGAGGACGAGTCTTTAATTCCAGAAGAAAATATCATGGTAGCTTTAACAAATAAAGGTTATATTAAACGTACGCCGGTTGATATTTTCCGCTCTCAAAATCGGGGTGGCGTTGGTGTAAAAGGAATGTCAACTAATGATGAAGATTTTGTTGAACACTTGATTAATTTATCAACACATGATTATATTCTATTCTTTACTAATAAAGGTAAAGTATATCGTTTGAAAGGTTATGAAATACCAGAATTTAATCGTCAATCTAAAGGACTACCAATAATTAATCTATTGCAAATAGAGAAAGATGAAATGATAAATTCGGTTATTACAATAAATTCTAATGAAGATGTAAGTTATTTATTGTTTGTAACTAAAAATGGATTGGTAAAGAAAACTAAGCTAGAAGAATTCTCAAAAATTAGAAATACTGGTAAGATTTGTATTAACTTAAAAGATACTGATGAATTGATATCAGTTAAAAAGACCAATGGTAGTGCCTCAATCTTATTAGGATCTAATTTAGGTAGAATGGTTAAATTTAATGAATCTGAAGTAAGAGTAATGGGCCGTACTGCTAGTGGTGTAAGAGGAATCAATTTAAATGGTGGCAAATGTATAGGAGCTGAAATTGCTTCCGATGATAAAGAAGTATTAATCGTTACTGAAAAGGGCTATGGTAAGAAAACAAAAATCTCCGAATATCGTCAAACTAAGCGAGGAAGCAAAGGAGTAAAAGCCTTAAATATCACTGATAAAAATGGTACTATTGCTTCATTTAAGTTAGTAGAAGAAAACAAAGATTTAATGATTGTAACAAATAGTGGCATAATTATGCGTATGCCTTTAGATCAAATATCAACTTTAGGACGGGTAACTCAAGGAGTAAGATTAATAAATCTAAAGGACAATCAATGTGTAGCCACAATCAGTTTAGTAGATAAAAATGAAGATGAAGATGTTTCACGTGAAACATTTAACAATGGATAAACTGTTTAAAGGAAACAATTTTGTTTCTTTTTTCTTTATTCTAAATATAGAAAATGTTATCTTTAAAAAGATAGGAGATGTGAAAATGGAAAACAACATTAATGATCAAGAATTAATAAAAGCTTTTATAGGTAAAAATAGTGAAAAATTTCTAAACCGAAAATTTAATTTTTCAGCTTTTTTGTTTACTGTTTGGTATATTTTTTATCGCAAAATGCTTTTGCCAGGACTGGTATTTGTATCAATCTTTTTTTCTTCATTTTATCTAATTACTATACCAAACAATTTGCCAATTAATATGTTATCTAATTTAGACTTTTTATTAATAATTATTTTAATATTATCAATTGCTTGCTTATTCGGTATGTTTTTTAATAACGTTTATTTATCTTACATTAAAAGAGAAATCATTAAAATCAAAAAATTCTATCCAAATGCTAGTCAAGATGAATTAATTAATTTTTGTAAATCAAAGGGTGGGACTAGTATAGTATCAATTATAATAGGCTATATTTTTTCTATACTTTTTGGTGGTTTAATTATTTTTTTGATTACTAGATTTTTCTAATGTTTCACGTGAAACATTAAATAAAAAAGTTGTGAATTAATTTTAAATTTGTTAATATAATTTTGTGCAACAAATATATTGTAAATTGGTCAGGATCGGAAGATAGCAGCCACATCAATCCCTATTTGTGTGCACTTTTTTGTTTAGGAGTATATTTTATGAATGAAAAATATATGCAAATGTGCTTAGAACTTGCATTAAAAAATCAAAAAAAAGAAGAACTTCCAATTGCAGCTATACTGGTGCAAAAAGATAAAGTTATTAGTAAATGTGTGAATAATAAAAATATAAACCATAATGTTTTAGGCCATGCGGAAATATTATGTATAAAAAAAGCCAGTAAAAGATTAAAACGATGGAATTTAAATGATTGCCAGCTTTACGTAACACTTAAACCTTGTGAAATGTGTGAAATAATTATAAGAGAAGCACATATTCCGGAAACTTATTATTTGATTGAAAGATTAGAATATAAAAAAACTTACTCTAAAAGTAATTTTATAGAGATTTCTGGGATGAAAAAACTAAAAGAAGAATATAAAACTAAATTAAAGGATTTTTTTGAAAATAGAAGATAAAAGACAACAATTATGCTATAATTATAAGTGTGGAAAAGGTGATGACAACATGGATTATAAAGTGCTTTATCGTAAATATAGACCGCTATCTTTTGATGATGTAACAGGCCAAAAGATGGTAGTAAAAACTTTAAAAAACGCTATAGTACAAAATAAAATATCTCATGCATATATATTCACAGGACCGAGAGGAACAGGAAAAACTTCGTTGGCAAAAATATTTGCTCGAAGTATTAATTGTGAGAATAATCAACAGGGCAACCCCTGTTTAAATTGTAATTCATGTAAAACCTTTAGTGATAATCCAGATATAATTGAAATAGATGCTGCTTCTAATAATGGTGTAGATGAAATAAGAGAATTAATAAATAATATTAAGCTATTACCAAGTAATTCTAAATATAAGGTTTATATTATTGATGAAGTTCATATGTTGTCGCAAAGTGCCTTTAATGCTTTACTATTAACATTAGAAGAGCCACCAGCTCATGTAGTTTTTATTTTAGCAACTACTGACATTCAAAATGTTCCTATTACAATATTATCCCGAACCCAACGTTTTGATTTTTCTCGAATTTCCGTAGATGATATATGCAATAGACTAACGTATGTTTGTTCGCAAGAAAAAATAAAAATTACTCCTGAGGCAATTACAGAAATTGCCTATCTGGCCGAAGGAGGATTGCGTGATGCCTTAAGTATTTTAGATCAGTTAGCTTCTTTGACCAGTGATGAAATAACAATTGAAACAGTAATAAATACTTTTGGCACAATTTCCAATATAAAAATCAAAAAATTTATTGATACTATAGAAAGTAATGATATAAAAGTAGCAATCGAGATGCTGCAAGAATTTAAAAATTCAGGTATTGATAGCAAAGTATTTATCAATAAACTGATTAATGAATTAAAAGAATTTGCTATTAATATTAAATTAAATGCTGTAAAAGAAAAAAGATTAACATTTGACAAAATAAAAAATTTAATAATGGAGTTGGCAAATTTATTAGCTAATAAATCAATTAGTATTGATCCATATATTATGGTAGAAATGATTATTTTGAGTTATATGGAAACAAATACAGAGAAAACCAATGAAAATGAAGATGAATATTTCCTGGGAAATAATAAAAAAACGAAAATAAACCAAGAAAATAGTCGGGAAATAAAAATAAAATCAAAAAATCAAAAAGATTTGATAGAAAAATTTAAAGCTATTAGAGTTAATAATTGTTTGGCCAAAGCTGATAAGCAAATTTTAAATACAGCCAAACTTAATTGGCAAAATTTTTTAGAAAAAGTTAAAACAATTGATAATAACATATACCTAAATGTTTGTGATACAGATATTGTTGCGGCCTCAGAGGAATATGTTATAATAGAAACATTAACAGACAGTTCAGCAGGATTAATAAATAATCAAACCGCAATAATTGAAAAATTTATAGGTAACCAATTGCAATTAAAATGGAAAATAATTGCCGTCTCTAAAGAAGAATGGAAAAATATAAAAGCTAAATATATCGAAGATATAAAAAAACAAATAAAATATGATATAAAAGAAGAAATTATATTAGAATCTCTAGAAAAAGACGAATTAGAAAATTTAGCAAATAATATTTTTTCAGAAGATAAGATTGAAATAGTAAAGGAATAGGTGATAAAAATGAATATGCAAAGTCTTATGGCGCAGGCGCAAAAAATGCAAAAGGATTTAATGAAAAAAAAGGAAGAAATAAATAATCAAACTTTTATAGGAAAATCTGAGTTAGTAGAAGTAGTTTTTAATGGAAAAAAAGAATTAGTTTCAATTAAGATTGATAAAGAGCAAAAATATGAAGCTGATGATTTGGAAATTTTAGAAGATATGATAAGTATAGCAATAAAAGATGCTCTTGCTAAAGTTGATAAAGAAGTAGATAAAAAAATGGGAGCAGCTGCTGGTCCCCTTAATGGGTTATTCTAATGATATATCCAGCAGATTTAAGTGAAGCCATTGAAAATTTTAAAAAGATACCTGGTATCGGGGAAAAAAGTGCCGAAAGACAAGTTTTAGCAATATTAAAGCTACCAGAAGAGGATGTAATAAATTTTGCCAATAGTTTATTAGCTATAAAGAAAAATTTACATCCCTGTCAGATATGTGGGCACTTAGCTACTAATGATATTTGTGATATATGTGCTGATTCCGAAAGAGATAAAAAAGTAATTTGCATATTAGAGGATTTTAAAAGTGTCTTTGCTTTTGAAAAATCGGGAAATTATAATGGCACATATCATGTGTTAAATGGGTTAATTTCTCCTATCGATGGAATTGGACCTGAAGACATCAACATTGCCAGTTTAATTAAGCGAGTTGATGATTTAGGAGAATGTGAAATTATAGTGGCTTTGAAAGCTAGTGTTGAAGGAGAAGCAACAACAATGTTTATTCAAAAATTATTAAAAGATAAACAAATTAAGATTTCTCGTTTACCGTATGGTATTCCAATGGGAGCGGAAATTGACTATTTAGACCCTTTATCATTAGATAAAGCTCTAAAAGATCGCAAAGTTATATCAGAAAATTTATTTCCTGGGAAATAAAGTAATAAAATAAAACTTTTAATCATAATTTTTAACAGGGAGAAAATTATGATTAAAAAAATAGTAACTATAATTAGAAAAATTTGTACATCAATATTAGTAATTTATGGATTAAATTTAGTTTTGTCGGCTGCAAACATTTTTATTCCTATTAACTTAATCAATGTTGGAGTTGTTTCTACTTTAGGTTTTCCAGGTTTATTTTCTTTGATTCTAATGTTCTTTATTACAAAGTAGAGGTAATGGTTGTGATAATTAGTAAAAAAATTAATGACTTAGTAAAAAAATATCATGAGAATAAGCTTTCCCATGCTTTTTTGCTTGTAACAAATGATATAAATAAATGTAATAAAGATATTATGGAACTGATTAAAGAAATAAGTTGTCCCAATAAATATCAAGATGCTTGTCAAGATTGTAACTTATGTTATCAAATTGAAAATGATGTAATTCCTAATATAAAAAAAATATATCCAGACGGGCAACAAATTAAAAAGTCTCAAATATTAGAGTTAAAAGAACAATTTAAAACAAAGCCTTTATACGTTGCCAACAATATATATATTATAAATAACGCGGAGAAGTTAAATAGTGCTGCTGCTAATACCATGTTGAAATTTTTAGAAGAGCCAGAAAACAGTATTTTAGGATTTTTTGTCACAACTAATAAAGAGGCAATGTTAGAAACAATCAAAAGCCGTTGTCAAATAATTTATAATCCTTATGATAATGAAAATATAACCGAAATTTTAAATCTTACTGATCAGCAGTTAGAAGAGTTTACAGAAATCGCTAAAGAGTATTTGCCTAAATTAATTAATAAAACGGAAGATGGTATTTATCTAAATAAAAAATATATATTAAGTGTCTTTACGGAAAGAGAACAAATTATTAAATTTTATAACTATTTATATTGGCAGATAAGCGAAAAAATAAATAGTCCTCAAAAGCAACGTGAGTTAGATTTTTGGAAAAATATTGCCTTTGCAAAGCTATTAAAAATCCAGAAAGCTCTTTTTAATGTCTTGGAAAGTAGCTTATTTAATGTTAATATAGAATTATTACTTGATAACTTTGCTTTAGAAATGGAGAAGTTATGATGCAAACATATGGCGTGACTTTCAAAGAAAAGGGAAAGATTTATTATTTTAACTATGATGAGGATGATTTAGAACCAAAACAAGAAGTTATAGTAGAAACTGAGAATGGGGAACAATTTGGTTGGATTGAAGAAAAAATTCAAGAAGATTTAAATTTAATGAATATAAAAGATATTATAAGAAAAGCCACCGAAAATGATAAAAAAAGAAACAAAAAAAATCAAGCAGATGCTGCAAAGGCATTGAGTGACGCGAAAAGAATTGCCAATGATCTAGCTTTAAACATGAATTTTATAGATGCGTCTTTTAATTTTGAGAGGAAACAATTATTATTTCATTTTACGGCGGATGAAAGAATTGATTTTCGGCAATTAGCCAAGTCATTAGCAAACATTTACAAAACTCGTATTGAACTTCGTCAGGTAGGAATTAGAGACAAGGCAAAGGCTATTGGAGGAATTGGTCAATGTGGGCGTTGCTTATGTTGTAAAAACTTTTTAGATCATGTCGGCAATATTTCTATTAACATGGTTAAAAACCAAAATATAGCTATTAATCCTTCTAAGATAAATGGACAGTGTGGTAGATTGCTTTGCTGTCTAACTTATGAAGATGAAGAGTATACTAGATGTCAAAAAGGCATGCCTCAAGTAGGCGATATTGTCAAAACTGACTATGGAGAAGGTAAAGTTACTAGTGTCGATATATTAAATAGGATGTATAAAGTTGACATCAATGGAACGCGTTATGAAATAAAGGTGAATTGTGAAAACTGTCCAAAATGATTTATACGATTATGGAATGAAAATATTTCAATTAGAAGAAGGCTTCAAATTTTCTTTAGATTCCTTACTATTAGCAGAATTTATTAAACCTCATAATGACAAGCAGAAAATTTTGGATTTATGTACAGGAAATGCTGCTGTTCCTTTAGTTTTAACAACTAAATATATTAATAAAATCACCGGAATAGAATTACAAAAAGAAATATATAATTTAGCTTTAAAATCTGTAATTTGTAATCATAAAGAAGATCAAATTATGCTTATAAATGATAACGTTAAAAATTTATTAAATTATCTTGATTATGAAAGTATTGATATTATTTCTTGCAATCCGCCTTATTTTAAACATCAATCTTCTTCAATCATTAATGAAGAAAAAATAAAAGCAATAGCTCGTCACGAAATTACTATTACATTAGCAGAATTAATTACGATTAGTGGTAAACTACTAAAGAATAATGGCGATTTTTATTTAATTCATCGAGCTGAAAGATTAGAAGAAATAATAAATATTTTAAGTTCTCAACATCTAATTATAAAAGAAGTAGTGCCTATTTATACATCTAATAACAAAAATGCCAGCTTAATTTTAGTACACTGTATTAAAAATGCAAAAAAAGGTTTAAAAATTTTACCAGCAATATATACAAATAAACTTAAAACTTTTAAAAATTTATTTTAAACTAAATAATTGTGTGATAGAATAGAGCCAATTGGGAGGGTTGTAGATGCTAAATTCCAAAGTAGAAATTGATGAAAACTGTATGATATCCTTAGCTTTACTATATAACTATATTGCTAATGACAAGCTGTATTTACATGCTAATGATGTAAGTGATTTTATTAATTATATGAACAACTTATTAACATATTATAAAACCAACTATATTATTAAAAAAATAAAAGCCAATAATGAAAATTTTGGTTTTTCTGTTATTGATGATGGTACAATGAAATGTTATTTGCTAGAGAGCTTAGAAAAAGTAAGAGAAGTTTATAAGTCTGTTATACCAACTGAGATAGTAGCTGCTTCTTTAAAAGGATTTCAGGAAAATAAAGATTTAGAAAATCCCCTTTTGACTATAAATGTAGATGGTAATAAATTAATCTTAGAAAAAATATAAATAGGAGTGAAGACTTATGAAAAAAAGAAGTTATACTCAAGAAGAAAATTTATATTTAATTCCTACACCGATTGGCAATTTAGATGATATTACGATTAGAAGTTTGAATTTACTGAAAGAAGTAGATATACTTTTATGTGAAGATACCAGAGTTACAGGCAGTCTTTTAAAAAAATACAACATTAAAACTAAGTTATTAAGTTGTCATGAATATAATGAAGATGAAGTAAAATTCAAAGTAGTTCAGTATCTTCAGGAAGGTAAAAAAATTGGTTTGGTGACTGATCAAGGCAGCCCTATTATTAGTGATCCAGGCTTTAAAGTAGTGGAAGAAGTAATTAAAAATGATTTAGCAGTAGTAGCTTTACCAGGAGCAACCGCTTTTGTCCCCGCTTTAATCGCCTCAGGGATTTCACCGTCAAAATTTTTGTTTTATGGTTTCTTAAATGCAAAATCAAGTAAACAGTGTCAAGAATTAAATAGTTTAAAATATTTTCCCTACACATTAATTTTTTATGAATCGCCTCATAGAATTAAAACTACCTTGCAAAATATTTACAAGGTTTTAGGTAATCGTCAAATTGCTTTAGTTAGAGAATTATCAAAAATTCATGAAGAATTTTATCGAGGACCGATAAAAGATATTATCGAAGAAGTTGAAGATCTCAAAGGCGAAATAGTTTTAATAGTTGAGGGAAATCAAGAAAAGATAGACTATCAAAATATTGATATAATAGAACACATAAAATTATATTTAGACGATGGAATAGATGAAAAAGAAGCTATTAAAAAGGTGGCAAAAGAAAGAAATGTAGCTAAATCAATAATTTATAAAGAATATCATCAATACAAAAAATAAAGGTTGAAAGAAAAGGTGAGAATTATGAAATTAATTGTCGGTCTAGGTAATCCAGGACAAGAATATGAAAATACCAGACATAATATTGGATTCATGGTTTTAGATACATATTTAGGCAAAGTAAAATGGAAGAGTAAAAATAATGCGTTTTATTATGAAACCAATATAAATGGGGAAAAATATCTTTTCTTAAAACCTTTAACTTTTATGAACTTATCAGGAAAAGCTGTTAAAAGTTATATAGATTACTATAACATTGATATTGCCGATATTTTGATAATTCATGATGACCTAGATTTACCGGTGGGAACAATTAGGTTAAAACAAGATAGTAGTGCAGGGGGTCATAATGGTATAAAATCTATCATTAGTCATTTAGGTACGCAAAACTTTAAAAGATTAAAAATTGGCATTTCCAATAATAAAAATTTAGATACTAAGGATTATGTTTTAGGAAAATTTTCCAAAAATGAAATAGATAGTTTAAATAAAATCTTAGAAGATACACATAATATAATTGAAGATTTTGCTCAAATGTCTTTTATTGATTTAATGAGTAAATATAATAAACGAGGCAATATATGAACTTTCTAGGAAACATTATAAACTTAGAAGATAATATAAATATAACGGGTTTAACTTTTGAGTTAAATGTTTTTTACGTGTTAGCAAAGTTTTCCAAAAGCCAAGAAAATATTTTAGTAGTGACTAATAGTTTATATGAAGCTAATCAGTTTTATAGTAGTCTTTCCACTTATACGGAAGATGTTTTTCTTTTTCCTATGGACGATTTTTTAACTTCAGTGGCATTAGCAATATCACCCGATTTAAAAGTTAAAAGATTGGAAACTTTAGAAAAAATTACGTCTGGGAATAAAAAAATTGTAATTACAAACTTAATGGGTTATTTAAAATTTTTACCAAATCAGGATGAGACAAAAAAGTATCTTTCCAAAATTAAAGTTGGAGATAAAATAAAAAGGGAAGAAATTATTTCAACTTTAGCCGACTTAGGATACAAAAAAGATTCTCTCGTTACAACAACAGGGGAGTATGCAGTAAGAGGCTATATTATTGATGTATTTTTGTTAGAAGAAGAACATCCCTTGCGAATCGAAATGTTTGGTGATGAGATAGAATCAATCCGCTATTTTAATGAAGAAACGCAAATTTCCATTGCTAAAAAAACAGAAATTAATTTAAGACCTTTTGCCGAAATAAAAACCAAGAGTAACTCTTCTTTATATAACTACTTAAAAAGCCCTTTAGTTATCTTTTATAATATGGATCAAATTAAAGCAGGCTATGAAAAATTAGAAAAAGATATGTTTGAATATAAACTGTCTACCAATGTTGAATCTAATTACAAATACATGTATGAATTAAACGAAATTAACCCTGAACAAATAAACTATATAAGCACTTTTAATAATAAGATAGCAAAAATAAAAACTTATAACTATGAAACGCAAGATATAACTAATTTTAATAGTGACTTTGCCAAATTAAAAGATTTTGTTTTGGGAATGAAAAGCCAAAATAAAAAGGTCATTTTCTTTTTAAGCCGTAAAGAACAAATTTGGAAAATTAATGAATTATTAGAAGAAAATATAAAAACAATCCAAAATATGGCTGAAGCAAAACCAGGAACTATTAGTGTCATTAAGAAAAAAATAAATAAAGGATTTAGAATAGTTGATTATATTGTCATTAGTGAATTTGATATTGAGAATATTTCCCGCAGAAAGATAAATTATAAAAATACTTATAAACTAGGAAGTAAAATAAATAGTTTTAATGATATAAAAAAAGGGGATTATGTTGTGCATGCTGCCCATGGCATAGGAATTTATAATGGCGTAGTAACTTTAAATAAAAACGGTATTCAAAAAGATTATTTGCAAATAAATTATAAAGATAATGATAAAATTTATATTCCTGTGGAAAAAATAAATACGATATATAAATATGCTAATAAAGAAGATGCTCATCCTAAAATAAATAAATTAAATTCGGTGGCATGGCAAAAAACAAAGCAAACCTTAAAAAGGAAAGTAAAAGATATTTCGGCAGAATTAATGCGCTTATATGCAGAAAGAAAAAAAATAAAAAAAGATAAGTATTATGATTTTCCTGAAGAAAGTATATTTGCTTCGGAGTTTACCTATGAAGAAACAAAGGATCAATTAAAAGCTATTCATAATGTCAACGATGATTTGCGCAGTGAAAATCCTATGGATCGGCTTTTATGTGGAGATGTTGGTTATGGAAAAACCGAAGTAGCTTTGCGCGGAATGTTTAAGACAATTCTAAATGGATATCAAGTTCTGTATTTATGTCCAACAACAATTTTATCAAAGCAACAATATAATACGGCTTTAGAAAGATTTAAAAATTTTGGAGTAAATATTGGGTTATTAAATCGTTTTACACCTAAAAAAGAACAAACAAGAATACTAAATGCTTTGCATGATGGTACTATTGATTTAGTTTTTGGAACACATAGATTATTAAGTGATGATGTAGTTTGTAAAAAATTAGGTTTATTAGTAGTTGATGAAGAACAACGCTTTGGTGTTACTCATAAGGAGAAGATTAAAACTTTAAAAAAAGATGTAAATGTCCTAACTTTATCGGCAACTCCGATTCCTAGGACTTTAAAATTAGCTTTGTCAGGTCTTCGCGATTTATCAATTATCGATACGCCGCCAGTTAATCGTTATCCCATTCAAACTTATGTAGTAGCCGAAGAAGATGTTTTGATTCAGGATGCTATTTATAAAGAACTATCACGGGGCGGCCAAGTATTTATGCTCTATAATCGTGTGGAAAATATTGAAAGTCGAGTAGATAAAATTAAACAACTAGTCCCCGAAGCGCGAATAAATTATGCCCATGGCCAAATGAAAAAAGAACAATTGGAAGATATAATGGATAGCTTTATCAATTATGAATTCGATGTATTAGTTTGTACGACAATTATTGAAACGGGTATTGATATCCCTAATGCTAATACTTTGATTATTATTGATGCTGACCGTTTTGGCTTAGCCCAACTTTATCAAATAAGAGGTCGTGTAGGGCGAAGTGATAAAATTGCCTATGCTTATTTCATGTATAATAAAGGTAAAGTTTTAAATGATGATGCGGTGAAAAGATTGCAAGCTATTAAAGAATTTACTGAATTAGGTAGTGGTTATAAAATAGCCATGCGCGATTTAGCAATTCGAGGAGCTGGTGATATTTTAGGTAGTGAACAGGCTGGTTTTGTCGACACGGTAGGAATAGATTTATTTATGAAAATGATTGAAGAAGAAATTGCTAGCTTAAACGGAGAGGCAAAACCAGAAGAACTAGAAAGTGCAAAGGCTTTAATTGAAGTAGATACCCATATTAGTGATCACTATGTATCTGATGAAGAAATTAAAATTGAAATTCATAAAAAAATTAACGAAATTGATAGTCTAAGTAAATTAAAAGAAGTAAAAACTGAACTAGAAGATCGCTTTGGAAAAATACCGGAGACTCTGGAAATATACATGTATGAAGAGTGGTTTGAAAAATTAGCTTTAAGCTTAAAAGTCGTTAAAGTTATGCAAAATGCTAAAGAGATAGAAATTGAAATTCCTGAAGACGTTTCCAACAAATTAGCTGGGGATAAATTATTTTTAACTGTTTATAATATTAATCCCAAATTTTCGTTAAGATATGTGGCTAAAAAAATCTATGTAAAATTACCTATTAAGGGACTGGAAAAGCACTTTATTTATTATTTAATCAATTTACTAGAATACATTTGTAATGAAGTTAATGTGTAAGTTTGTAAGTGGTATTAAAAGAAAATTTTTGCTTATAACATAATCATAATTAGGGAGGAATTAAAATGTTGGATAAATATAGTTTAAATAGAGAAGAAAATATTTTCTTGACTAAAAAAGAATTAGTGGCAAATATTTATAACAGTGCTAAATTGGAAGGTATTAATACAACTTATTTCGACATTAAAACACTTTTAGAGGGTGTAAATGTGCCAACTATGAAGTTAGATGAAATCAATTGTATTTTAAATTTACGAGATGCTTGGAATTTTATCTTAGAAACTATTGATAAAGAAATTAACCTAGAGTATATTTGTAAAGTTAATTCCTATGTTTCGAGAAATGAATCATTAGAATGGGGGAAACTTAGAACAGGCAAAGTAGGCATAAAAGGAGTAGATTATGTTCCTGAACTTCCCAAAGAGGCAAACGTAAAAAAAGATATATCTCATTATTTAGAAGAGACTCACAATACCAAAAAAGCTATTGATCTAATGCTTTATTTAATGAGAGAACAAATATTTTGGGATGGAAATAAAAGAACTAGCATGTTAATTGCAAATAAAATAATGATTGAAAATGGGTGTGGAATAATTAGTATTAACGAAGATAAGATCAATGAATTTAATAAATTATTAACGGATTTTTATAATACTAATGAAAAACAAGAAATAGAAAACTTTATTTATAATAATTGTATATATGGTATAGATAAAGAGTAACGAAATTTTAGCAAAAGAATTAAATATTAGTATTATTTGTCGAATTTTCTCCACAATATAAATAGAAGTGGAGGCTTTTGTTTTGAAATCAACAGGAGTAATAAGAAGAATTGATGAATTAGGACGTATTGTTATTCCCAAAGAAATCCGTCGTAACTTAAAAATTAGAGATGGCGAGAATATGGAAATTTTTATAGATTTGGATGCAATTATATTAAAAAAATATTCTAAATTAGATGATATGCTATCGTTTAGCGATAAAATTAGTAAAATGATTAATGAGATTACAAGTTATAACATCGCCATTACCGATAGAGAGAAAATAATTGCTAGTTATGGAAAAGAAGACTTTCTTAATTTGAAAGGCGAAGCAATAAGTGAAAAACTAATAGATTTAATAGATACTAGAAGCTCATTAAATGATCGAAATGAGAAAACTATTAAAATTACTCAAGACACGATGTTAGAAAATTATTTTTTAATATTTCCTTTAATTAGTAGTGCTGATTGTATTGGCTTAGTTATCATTCATTCTGCAGAAGATTTTGGAGATAAAGCTCAATTGGTGGGTAAGATAGTTAATTTTTTGATTTGTGAACAAGTAGATATTGATTCTTAAATTTGCTAAAATAAATATGGTGATTTTATGTTAACAGATACGCATTGCCATATTTTTTTTGGTGATTATGAGGATATTGCCCAAGTATTACAAAATGCACGCGAAAATAATGTTGGGCGCATTATTAATAATGCGACTGATAAAAGTAGTATTTTAGAATTACTAGAAATGCTTAAAAAATATGATAACATGTATGGAGCATTGGGTATTCATCCTGAATTTGCTGATACTTATAAAAAAGAATATTTAAATTTAATCGAAAACAATTTAAGTAATTCCCAAGTTATTGCGATCGGAGAAATAGGACTTGACTACCATTATTCTAATGAAAATAAAGAAAAGCAGATCACTTTATTTGAACGACAACTAAAAATGGCGGAAAAATATAATATGCCAGTTATTATTCATAACCGACAGGCAACTGATGATATATTAAAATCTATTAAAAAATTTAAGGTTAAAGGAGTTATTCATTGTTTTAATGGTAGTATTGAAACGGCCAAAGAATATTTAAAATTAGGATATAAATTAGGTATTAATGGTGTAGTAACCTTTAAAAACTGTAATTTAAAAGAGACTTTAAAAAAATTAACGCTTGATGACTTGGTTTTAGAAACAGATAGTCCCTATCTTACTCCTGCACCTTTTCGAGGTCAGAAAAATGAACCAAAGTATATCAAAAACATTGCGGAATTCGTAGCTAATATCTATGATGTACCTGTAAGTCAAGTAGAAAAAATTACCAACGCGAATATTAGGCATATTTTTGACATTTAATGTAGTATATGTTAAAATTTTTATTGTAACAGGAGGTTGTTATATGACACATTGCCTAATCAGAAAAGTTAACATCGTAGTAAAAATAGTTGTTATATTTTTGTTGGTAATGATATTAGAAAGTCAAACGAATAATGTGATTTTAAATGCTCAAAATAGTAATTTAAATAAACAGGTAGATGTAAAATCTTTAGCGATTTTAGATATAGCGCAGGCAAGCGAAGAAGAACGTAGTTTTGCACAAGCGCTTAATGAACAAATTACAACAGAGAATATAATTGAAGAAGAAAAACCAATAGAAAGTTATACAAGTAAATTAACCGGATATGTGTACAACTGTCCTAAATGTTCAGGACGTTTAGCATGTGATTCGAGTATTGATTTATCTAAAGGAAATATAACTTATGATGATGCCTCTTACGGAAAAGTTCGTATTGTTGCATCATCTAAGAATCTGAAGTGTGGCTCAATTGTTTCTATAAATGCGAGCAAAATATCTAATGAACCAATAATTGCAATCGTATTAGATCGAGGTATGACAGGGCATAAATTAGATTTATTAATGCCTAGTGATGCTGCCGCACGAAAATATGTGGGTAATACACCCATAACATACGATGTTTTAAGAGATGGTTATTAAAAATCCTATTTAGGATTTTTTTAATTCTTGTTTAACGAAAACCCCCAGTTG
The DNA here is from genome assembly GCA_947629935.1 of uncultured Bacilli bacterium. Lineage (GTDB taxonomy): Bacteria > Bacillota_I > Bacilli_A > RF39 > UBA660 > HGM10766. Next base: position 54,232 of record CANRFQ010000008.1, read on the forward strand.
TACTGGGGGTTCTAAAAAGCTTTAGCGTTGCGAAGAAAAACCTCCTTTGATAGAATAAGTGCCGTCTAACAAAAGCACAAAAAAATCAAAGGAG
>CANRFQ010000009.1 GCA_947629935.1 uncultured Bacilli bacterium
GTATAATATAGATAATTGGATGTTGCTGGATATGGACTATTAGTAGTTGGCTTAAATCCCGCTAGCACTATTTCATCTGCACTTAATAGTCCTATCTTTAATTTATATACTCCTCCATAAGTTCTATATCCTGTTCCTGTATACTCACTGCTTTCACTTGGTGTAGATATTCCATAGTTAGTTGTTGGGTCTGGGCACGTTAGTTGAGGGCTAGCCGATTTACTACTGACCCACAGTCTTTCGTACGCTCCGTAATATAAATTACTTGTTTCACTTCCACTTCCATATGATGTATCATTACAATATATTCCATATTCTATGTATTGATCATAATTTTTTAAATTATCATAATACCATTTCTCTAATGTTTTCTTTATGATACTATTTGTTCCTCCATGATCTGTTGTTCCTATTTGTTCTTCATTGTTTGTTGCTATATCTAAGCTCTTACATGGATTTGCATTTGTACATGGTATTGAATTGTCATATGTGTAACCGACGTATTTTCTGTTATTATATTCATTATTAAATGCACTTGTCCCTATATCCCCATCTAATACTAATCTTATACTTCCATCTCCATTTACTCTCACTATTCGCCATAAATTATTATCATTTGAACTTAATTTGACATAGTTATTGTTTACTGACCCTCTAAAATAGTAACTTGTTCCTCCAGGATTACTATAGCTTAAACTTGTGTTACTATTATAATCTTTCATGCTGTATACTCCGCTACAGGAAGTATCTCCACTTGTTGGGCAGCCGGCACTAAAGTTAGCAGAAGTTGGTGATGCTGGGTTTACTGTTTTTATTATTTCATCTGCTATCTCCTTTAATGTTCTTACTCGTTCAAATTCTACTGTACATGTTACAGCTTTACTGGTTCTTGGGGTTACTGTTAAAGTGTTAGTTGTTTTATTATATGTTGCACTTTGATTATTATCACAACTTACACTTTTATATTGATATCCTTCGTTTGGTATTACTTTAAATGTTGCTGTTGTTCCATAATCTGTTTGTTCTGTTGTTGTGTCTAGTCCTATTACTTTATATGGATCATTACTTTTTCCGCTTCCACTTACTATTGTGCCGCTTTTTAAGTTTATTACAGGATATAAATTACTTTCAGCTGTTGCTGCATATTGATATTGTAAATTTGTGAGTAATATATTTCCCCATGCCGATGTCATGGTCCATGCCCATCCGCTAAGTATATTTTTTAAATATGTTGGTGGATTTTGATCTGATATATGTCCTGCATAAACTATTTCATCTCCTGTGATTAATCCTATCTTTAATTTTATTGGTGTGCTTGGACATACATATGTAGGTTTCGGAGTTTGTGTATGCAATCTGTCCCACCCTGTTCCAGTTAAATCATTACAATATTCTGTTTCAGCTATATATTCTTCATATTGTTTTAAATTATCGTTATACCATGTATTTAATTTAGTTGCAGCTTGACTCTCTGTATATGATGGTGTCGATCCATATATACTAATTACAACTGAATCTGCTTTTATTATTCTGACTGTATTATCTTCGTTTATCCTTAGTATTCGCCATTTACTTCCTGCAAATTCTAGGTAATTATTATCAACATCTCCACGAAAATAATATGTTGGCTTCCCTTCCACACTTTTTGTATTATCACCTTTTTGAACATATAATCCTTTATCTGTGTGGTTACTACTCAAATTAGGATTACTTTTTGCTGTTTCTTTTAATATTGCTGCTACTATACTTTCATTAGTATATCCATTATTTGCTTTTACTGTTACTGTTATCTTCTTACTTACTGTTCTGGTTATTGTTAAAGTATCAGTTGCTGTTTTCGTATAATATGCATATGATACTCCTATTACTGTTCCTATTACTAATATTAATCCTACTATTCCTAATTTTATTTTAGGATTATATATTCCTTTCTTTTGGGCTTTTTTTATTTCTTTTTCTAATTTTCTTTTTTCTTTTTCTTTCATGGGGTATCTCTCCTATTTTCTATTATACCCCCCCCCTCGTCCTATTGTCAAAAGAAAATAGGCAAAAAAAAAGAAGAAAATCTTCTATTTGTTTAAAGTTATGATATTGAATAAAAATATAGCCCAAATATTAATGATTAGTTTAAATTTATAACGATACATTTCATAAATAGCTACGCCTTTATCGACAGCTGTTACAACCCAACTTTCTTTATATTTAGGTAATGTAGCACTATTTAAAGGAAACATATGAGATTTAATAATATTAGCTTCTTTTTCACTAATATCAAAATATTTTTTGGCATTAATTAAAGCAACATTAGGATGAGCGGATAATATTTGTTTAGGACTTTCTAAAACAAATTCTTGATCTAAATAAAAATCATGTAATAAGGCTGCTCTAGTTGCTTGTTCATAGTCTAATTTTAAAAACTTACAACACTTATATGTTGCTTTAGCAACTCGACATGAATGCCCAAATCTCGTTATACCATGATGTAATTCATTATCAAGTTCTCTAAATTTATTATTATTCATTATATCATTAGTAATTTTCAAAAATTCCTCTTTATTACTTTTAGTCATTGTGTCACCTCAGACTAATAAATTATATCATAATATATATTTATTTAGCACTTATTTTTTAAATTATCGAATTTTTCTTGTTAAAAAATGTAAAATAAAAAAAGAACTTATTAGAAAGAATCAATATTTATTTTAACATTCTTTATTCCTTTTAAATAAGCATAGGCTTGTACCATTGTTCTTATAGCACTAGCCATTTTACCTTGACGGCCAATTATGGCTCCTAAATCGCTATCATGAACGATGATTTCTAAAATAGTTGATTCTTCATCTTTTCCAAAGCTCTTTACTTTAACCATATCTGGTTCTTTAGCGATGCTCTTAACTAAGAACTCCGTATATTCTACTAATCCCATTATTTACTTTCCTTACTTTTACTTTTAGATTCAGCAAATTTTTTCATGATTCCTTGTTTACTTAAAATATTTCTAACAGTATCTGTTGGAACAGCTCCATTTGTAAGCCAATACATAATTTTTTCTTCATTTACTGTAATTTCTGCTGGTTGTTTAATTGGATTATAGGTTCCAACTGTTTCAATAAATCTTCCATCTCTTGGGCTTCTTGAATCAGCAGCAATTATACGATAAAATGGTTTTTGTTTAGCTCCCATTCTTTTAAGTCTTAATTTTACAGCCATTTTTCTTCCTCCTTTTCTTTTTTCATTACTACTATATCAAATATAAAAAGAGGTGTCAACATAATTTGGTTGACACTAGTCTAAATATTCCTCTTTGACTTCTTCATCTATTTTTTCGATATCTTCTTTAGTTACATCATCTTCAATTATTTCATATTCGTCTTCATCTTCTTCAACACTAACTTTTACCATGGTGTCTCCTACAATTTCAATACCTAATTCTTTTTCAACATTCATGGAAACTTGACCATTTTCGATTTTAACATCTGTTACAGTTGGTTGTTTTAAAGAGCGAACTATTATTTCGGAAGTATTTGTTAATTTAGAATCATTTTTTAATTTCAAATTCATATTTTCACTATAATTAAAATGATCAGTAGCCACACTAGTTTTAGTATTATTATCATATGAATACCAAACATTTACATCAAAACCGCCGGTTACATTAACAGAACCTCCATTATTTCGGCCATTAAATTCATGATTAATAACCCAACATCCCAAAACCGTATCAGGAGTTATTTCTGGTGTTATATTACAAGAAGATACACTTGTTTTTTTACCTTTGCCTATTACAGCTTTAGTAACAATTTCTTTATAAACAGCCATTTCTTTTTTCCTCCTTTACTTTAATGTATGCTAAAATACCTATAAAAGTACATTATTTTATGTTAAAATATTTTTGAAAGAGGGATAATATGGTTGATAGTGATTTAAAAAAAGTTTCCTATTACAGATGTCACGCCAAAGATTATTTAAAAACTAATGATTTTAAAAATGCAAGATATTGCATAAAGAAAGCTTTGAGCATTTTGCCTCATCACTTTGAAAGTATATTTGTAAATGGTTTGATCGAAAAAAAAGCCAAAAATTATGAAGCGGCAATTAAATCTTTTGAATATTTAGCGACAACAGTCACTTTTCGTGCCAAAGCAACTTATGAATTAGGCAAAATCTATTTTGATTTAAAAAAATATTATAAAGCTTTAGATTATTTTGAAGATTACTATAGCGAAGCTATATATACCGAGAATCCTCTAATTAGTTATCAAAATCAAATTAAAGGATTAACTCAAATGGTATACATATATAAAATTGTCCATGATTATGATAATGAAATAAAAATTTATAATAAGCTACTAGCACTTGAAAAAACGAGTAAATATAGCAATCCGCAAAATATTTTTAGTATTTATCATCAAATTGCTAGTGCTTATTCTTCAAATCATGATTTAGCCAATGCTTTAAAATATTATGAAATGTTAACAACAAATGATAATAAATACCAAAGTGATGCTTTTGCCAAAATTGCCAGATTTTATTTTAATAATCATGATTTTGATTTAGCTGAGGAAAATTTAAATTTATCTTTAAATAAAAATAATCAAAATTTTGAAGCTAAATTTATTTTAGCTAAAATAAAAGCAATAAAAAAAGATTATGCTACTAGCTTAAATATTTTAAAAAGTCTTTTAGAAACTAAAGTAAAAAAGGAAGCTGAGAAACAAATAATATGTATTTTATTTAAAATGGAAAAATACAATGAAATTAAAGTTTTTAAAAATATTGATCTAAATGATATTAATAGTTATAAAACTCAAATATATTTTATTGCTAAAAGTAAAATGGGAGAAAATACAGACTTTTCTTCTGATATATTTAATGTTTACCAAAACTACTCCTATGAAAATGTTTTAAATAATTTAAAAAATAAAATTAGTGGCAATATTGAGCATTTATTGGAAATTATTAAAAATACCAAGTTAGTGTCTAAATATTATTATGGATCAGATATTTTCGATAACTATATTATTCCAATTGCAAATATTGGTTATGTTGATAACGAAAAAACTGATTTTCTATATGTTAAGACTTTAATTAATACCCATGATATCATTGATGTATATCCATGTCTAAATTTAAATAATGCTCATAAAATTAGTGAACTAAAATTACTTAAGTTAAATTAAAAAAAGGAAGCAATCAAATAATGCTTTCTTTTTATCTAGTTATATTTTGATTATTACCTAATTGTTGATAAATAAAATATGGGTCATCTAAAGAGCTATAATAATAATTCTCTCTACCAACAGCATACTCTTTTAGGCCTTCTTGAATTTTCAAATCTGGTTCTTTAGAAATTATTGCCGTTATTTCTTCTGGAGATAAAGGCTTAATGACTATTTCTGTTGGATATGAATCATATCCACCTATCATAGTCATATCCCTTAACCCATGTTCTTGATTTAATGGAATAATGGTAGAATATTTAATATCATTATTTTTGTTTTCCACATAAATTCGTGCTGTATCAAATTTATCTCGACGTAAAATAGTTCTTGTATCATATAAATTACCTAAATTACCATTAAAAGCGGCTTTGGAAAAATATAAAGCTGTGGCACTATTCACTCTATCATAAGATTCATTCAGCTCACTCTTAGGAAAACCAATATATTCTCGTACTTGCATTATACCTTTATCAGTATAGGTCTTTTTCTCAGCCCAACTCATATTATTACACACTCCACTACTAGCAGTATTATTAATAATAGAGCCATTATTTACTAATTCTATAAAGCCATTATCATTTAAAGTGGCAATTTCTTCTACAAAAGTTTTTTCTTTCACATAATCTCCGTTAGCATCTAAATACGGTTTTTTTTCTGTTATTTGAGAGCATTTAAAACTATTATCATCATTTTTGGAAATTTCTGTGTAGTAATTAGTGGCATCTGAACCTACAAATTTAAAAGATATGCTATTACCATTGCTTTCAACCATTATGTTATTTACTTGCTCAAACATATTTAATTGGCCTATCAAGTTATCTATTTCATCTAAAACAGCTTTATAGGCAGGATTATTTAAAAATTCCCTATTTATTCCTAAATTTAAAATCTTTTCACTTAAATTATCTCGCAAATCTTGTACACTATAATTCATAATTTTTCCTCACTTCCAATCTTATTATACTATATTTTTCCAAAAATTACTATTAATACCATGCTTCTTCAATATCTACGCTGGTACTTTCAGGCATAGGATCTGGTAAATTTAATTTAGCAATCAAAGGTACTTTGAAAGCTGTACCAAAGGCCATAGCCATTCCAGGTCTTAATGTTTTAATTCTTTCTAAAGTTTCCTGACTAACATTTGAAGAAATATTTGATATTATAGAAATATCAGCGGGATGAAACATTCTAAATACAATAAAATTAGAACATTGAGATAATGAAGTGGTAGATAACTCACTTGGCCTTTGCGTAATAAAGCCTAAAATAACCCCATATTTACGACCTTCTTTTGTAATACGATCAAAGATATTGTATCCTAATAATTCTATATCATTATCATTTTGAACATAGCGATGGGCTTCTTCTATGATTATATGAATGGGAAATGAAGCTCTTTTTTCTAATCTAGTTGTAAAAGTAAAGAATAACTTAGCAAATATTTTAGTCAGTACTTTAGCAAAGCGTTCGTCAATATAGCTGAAATTTAAATTAACTAATTGAGTGGGCACACCATCAGGAGCTGTAAAGAAATTACGAATATATTCTTCTTTACTAATTTTTTTATCAAATTCAAAGAATTGTTTATTATTACTATTTATGATGGCATGAAGTCGAACTTTTAACTGATTGGCTTTTTCAAACACAGCTTCACTACTTAATATCCCCTCGCCAATTAAAGCAAATTCTAAAGCATAGTATAAATCATCTAAGGTGTAAGTAAAATCAGGAGCAGTATCTATTCTTTCTAAATCAACTTTTGAAAAATTTTGCAAAAAATCAATAACTAAACCCACACTATTCATTTTCCCTTGGGCATCAATATTTAAACACTGACGAATCGTACGATTGTACCCTGGCTGAGAGATAATTGTGTCCAAATTTAAAGTTGGGGTATTATATTTAGCTAAAACAGCCACAATTTGATCTCTTATTTGGGTAGATGTCTTACCACTAGCTAAAATATCTTGGAGGCTTTTGGCTATAATATCATTTTTATACTCTGGAGCTTGCTCATCTTCTGAAGTAAAAATATACACTAATTTTAAAGCCTGTTCAATAACTGGTAATTGGGAAGAATCTGTACAATTTAATAATAGTGCTAAATCATCAACATCTAAAAAATAAGCAGGAATACTAATAATATCACTATCTCCAAAGTCGGTTTTTGTCGTATAATGTTTAAATCTTAAATTAGGAAGACTATTCATTTTGGCAAAGGCCCTATTATATTCACCATAAGCATCAAATAAGACTATATGAGCTTTAGTAGGAAGAGCCTCATCGTTATGATAAAAAATATTTTGCAAAATACTAGCAACACCGCAAGATTTTCCAGAGCCAGTATTTCCTACTATCGCAAAGTGACTATCAAATAAATCATTAATTTTGGTCGTAATATAATATCCTTCATAAGTAGTTGATTTACCTATTAAAAGATTTGATTTATTCGCAATATCTTGACTTCCTAAAAATAATTCTAGTTCACTTTTATAAATCAAACGGGCGGGTGTTTTAAAACTTGGTTTTTTAATTACGCCGGGAGTAAATACATTGTTTTTAATTTCACCTAAAAGTAAAATTTTGATTACCTCATTGTTAATAGCTACTACTTCTCCGACAACTAAGCGATCATTTTCACTAAAAACAACATGAACATTTAAGAGATTTGTTTCCGCCTCTTTTTTTAAGTTAACTAAGGTTACAGTATTTTCTTCAATATCAATTATATTTCCAAACATTAATAGCACCTACTTTATATTATTAATTTTAACATAAGTTAGGATTTAGTTACAAGAAAAAAGAAGCTGATAAAAGCTTCTAAATTTTATATATTTTTTTCTTTCTTGATGCGACTTCATAAACGATTATTGCACTAATACCCCCTACACCAATTAGCATAAAAGGAATATTGGATCCTGTTGTAGGATTTTTTATATCTGCATTTACATCTTCCTCATTAGTGCCATCACTAGTATCAGTAACATTTGTCGAAGTAGATAAATTTATATTTTGCGTGGCTGGAGATACATTTGTAACCTCTCCTAATTTTGTGGTATTTAAAGTAACTGTACCACTATCGGTTGAATCATTCTTCATTTTTACCGTAAAATTAGCTATTTCAAATACATCAGTTTGACTTTTTGTCGTTTTTAAACTAAAAATTCCACCATTGCTAGTTCCCGTCCAACCTGTCACAGTCGAAGCACTAACAAATTCTAAATTATCAGATAACTTTGTCGTCGCCGCAAATTCACTAACCGAACCATCGGAAACATCAGCAGAAATAGTACAGTTTATGGCATCTCCAGCAAATACTGATGTTGGAGTACATTTTAAATTAACTGTTCCATCTATAGCAAACACTTTTATTGGTAAAATTAATATAGCTCCTAAAATCACACTATAAAATATTTTTTTCATACTCATACCTCTATTCTTCATTAGTTAGTATACCACATCTAAAAATAAATATTTATAAAAAAGTGAAAATAAATATAAATTCACTGTAAAGTATGATATTATATAAAGGAAGAATAAAAATAGGTGGTGATATTATCAAAAAAATCTTAATCTCCATTGTTGGACCTTATTTATACTTTGATTATAAAGAAGATAATACCACTCCTGATTTGATAAATACCAATATTATTTCCGAACAAGAGCTAGTATTCAGCGAAACATATATTAAAAATAACCAGAATATTGTGACTACTTTTTTAGATGAAATTGTTACAGAAAGAAAAATAAGTAAAATTCGAATTAAAGACCAAAATATGGGACTTATTATCCTAGATTTATTTACTAAAAGTAAGAGCATAAAAGAAATATTTATTGAAGATGATAATCCTATTACCTACGATTTATATCTTAAAATCATAAAATGTAAAAGTATTAAACAAGTTAATTGCTATACTATTCCTAAATTTATATTAGAACAATTTGATAAGAATAAGATTAATGTTGAATCCCGAGACGAAGTGTTTTTTACGAGTCATTTTATGCAATTAAATAATCTCATTAATTATTCCAAAATATATTATAAAAGCAGTATTTTTATTGATAAAAAATTAGCCGAAAATGATTTAGTAGATTTCAATACCTTTTGTCAAATCAATAAATATTTAAAAGAAGTTCATTTAGATTTTTTTGATAAAGATACGATTAATAAAGTAGTTGCTAATGTTTATAAAAATAATTTAAAAAATATAAAAATATTAATTCATGAAAATATTACTGATATGACCTTAATTGAATACTTAAAGAAAATCAATAAAACATATGGAAAAAAATATAAAGTTGAGTTAAAACTAGTTTACAGTAGCGAATATATTAGTAACAATCTCTTTAGCCAATTAGTTGTCAATAATATTAAAATGTGTTGTGTAATAATCTTAAGTATTTTTATTGCCTTCTTTGCTGTAGTTTTATTTAATAATTATAAAGATCGTAAATCGGTTGCTAAAATCGAAAATAATTTAGCAAAAATAGTGGAAAAAACTAAAGACAATACTTCTAATGTTAATAAAGTTCCTGATAATACGGAAGAAAGCAAAAAAGTAAATGAACTATTTAATAGCTTATTAGATATTAACAAGGATACTGTAGGATGGCTTACTGTCAATAATACGACAATTGATTATCCGGTTGTTCAAGCTAGTGACAATGATTACTATTTAAGTAATGATTTTAATCAAGAAAAAAACTATAATGGCTGGATTTTTGCCGATTATCGTAATAATATGGAAGATCTCGATGCTAATACTATAATTTATGGGCATAACAAATATTTAAATGATACTATGTTCGGTTCTTTAAATAATGTCTTAAATGATGAATGGCTCAATAACCCTGATAATCTTATAATTAGATTTGATAATTTATATCAACAAATGCAATTTAAAATATTTTCAGTATATAAAATTAATAAAACAAACGATTACTTAACTACTTCCTTTAGTAGTAAAACTTCTTTTAAAAAATTTTTAAATATCATTAAAAATCGCAGTATTAAAGATTTTGAGACTGATGTCACTCCTGATGATAAAATAATAACCTTATCGACTTGTGCCGATAAAAATAAAAGAATTGTTATCCATGCTGTTTTAAGGGATTAAAAAAAATAATTTGTTATATCAAATTATTTTTTTAATTTCTCACCTTTTATAATATAAGGATTCTCTTTAGATCCATTCCCTTTTTCCACAGTCACTTTACCACTAATATTTATTGTAACCATTAAATTTGAAGTGTTTGTAGTTCTGGCTTTAAATGGATATTTAGATATACGATAATTATGATATGAATCTTCAGCTGCTGGTGTAATAGTCCAATAAGATTTACCAATATCTGCCAAATAGTTATAATTAGCACAACTATGATTTAAAGTTGAATCACAATTTTCATCAATACTGGCCTGCAAATATTCATTTAATTGCAATAAACCTATGTAGTCTCCTTCCAAAGTTTCAGAACATTCTTCGGCATCTGATATGTCAGTACTATCTTCACTACGAGCCCCTATACATAAAGTTTGCGGTTTTATAAGGGCTTTTTGCGTTTCATTAAACACTTTTTCATCATTGTACAATAGATTTAATTTCTCTCTTATACGACTTACAGTATAATCATTAATTCCGACATCAGAATCTTTTTCAGTATTAAAACGATCATCCCATTTGCTATTTTTATGAGTCTTTATAGGGGTTGGTAAAAATAATCTGACAGTACCATCTTCATAAACTTTTAAAATTCGCCAGGTTTGATCAGCAAAGTTAACATAATTATTAACATATTCGCCTCTAAATATATAATTATTTTCCACATCTAAATAAAGCCCTGATCCTTCATCTATCACTCTATTGTCACTAATTATTGTATCACTTAAAAATTTAGTAGAATACTTGTCCCCGCAGTCTAGATAAGGAATATAAGTATATTTTTTATTATTATTTAATACTGTGACGTTTCCTGAACAACTTACGCCCTTTTTAACATATTTTTCCATAGGTTTTATATATTCAGCACCTACTAAATTGTCAATAGTAACTGCTGTCTCTTCCCCATTATCAGGTAACTCACTTTTATTATCTTTATAATAATTCTCAGCAGCTTTTATTAATTGATTTTCTAATTTACTATAATTGCTAGAGCCTCCGCCTCTAGTTATTCTCACTACTAAGACCACCATAAATAAAGCTAACATGCCACATATAATTCCCAATAATATTTTAATAAGCATTTTGCTTGTATCTGACATATTTTTCCAAATTGATTTTAAACTTTCCATAAAACACTCCTTAATCTTTTCCTTATTTTAACATCAAAACTTAAAAATAGCTATCTATTTACTAACTTTCTTTAAAACAAACCATTTACAACCATAGGCACATTTCTCTTTAATGTAATCTTCAATCTTTTCTTTATCATTAAAAGGCTTATAATTTTTATTATTAGTATCACAAAAACCTTTTAAACGAAGCTTGCCATACGCCCAATCTCCTACTACATAATCAAATGGGTTAAAATAATCTGTGTATTTTTCCGTTAATACTTCTAAATTAAACCCATCGGCAACATTTTTGATTAATTCGTACTCAGTATTTTCTAATACTATTTTTTCCATATTTTACCTCACTATCATTTGCACAGCCATAATTGCTCCAACCATTACTTCCGTTGCTATAAAACTTAATATCATTAAGATATCAACAAATCCGTTACCACTTGATAATTTTTTAGGTAGCATTTCTTTTTTGATAACTTGATTTAATTTATTAAATATATTAGTGTCGTCAATATTAGCATTATAGTCACGCACCTTTTGGCAATTTAAATAATATAATTTTTCATCAGACATTTCCTTAATATCATGCATATTTTTTCCTTGTAAATAATGCCCATAGGGATTAAAAGCTTTATCAGCTGTCCTAGTAAAAGATAATTTATTATTAATTTTATAAAGAGTTTTATCCCAATATTTATTTAAAGCCTCAACGCTTCGACCTTGGAAAAATATTTTTTCATACTCTTTTACTTCATCATCAGTTATAAACTTATTTTTATATTTATAAAAAATCATATCCATAATAATTTTATATATAGTTAAAAAAGCATCATTATTATGATTAAGCATATATTCATTAAATTTTTCTTTAAATTTATTTAATTCTTCTTTTGATAATCCATATTGTAAAAGATTTGAATCAATTAAATTATAATCATGTAAAAGATAAGGTTTTAAAAAATCAACTTCATTATATATATGAATTAAAATGCGTACGATATTTGTTTCAAAAGATATATCTTCTTTATTATTAATATATTTCGATATAGCATATAACAAAGCATCGTTTGGCATTTAACTCACCTTCTTATATACTTATTTTAACAAATTCCTAGTTTAAAGTCTAGAAATGAGACACATAAATATTTTTTATTTTAAAGGTACATTTATTAAAGAACTGCTATTTTCGAGTAAGCCATTATAAATATCCGGAACAACTCCTTCAATCATTTGGGAAGATAATAAAATTTGCGTACTATTATTTATTTTTTTACTAACATACGGAATTAATATTTCTTCACTTAAAGATATATTAATATAAACTTCAATTAAAGCACTATTAATACCATAATCTTTAACCTTTGTTTTAAGCCCTGTTACTAAGTTACCAATAAAAGTTACTTTAACGGGAATCTTAGGGCCTAAATTAGCTAAATAGTTATTATTAGAAGCTAAGCCTACGGGCAGTAAAATGATATAGCCATTATTTCCTTGAGATTTTAAGAAATATTCATCACTTAATTTAGTATCTGGTAACTCTTTTAAAGATTTTTTAATATTTTTAGTCAGGTTTAAAGATATTTGATAAGCTTTTTCTAAATCAAAATCCACAGCAATAATTTCATCTTCTTTATTTTTGGTAATTTTCAAGATATTATTAATATCATGATTATTCAAAAGTTGACTATTAAAACTATCCATTATTATATCATTACTTAATTTATTTATTTTATTTTCGATTACTTTAATCATTTTGGGTCTAATTTTTTGATTAAAGCGATGAATCATCAAAAAAGATACACTAAAAACTAATAAAATAATTATTATTAGATAATTTAGAGGTTTAATTTTTAGCTTGCGTTTTAATTTCATATTAAATATTATGCAAAAAAAAAGAAGTAATTAAATTATACCCCAGTCAAAATAGATATTTAAAAATAAAAATATTCCAAATAAGAAAGCTAAAATAATAATAATTGTTAAAACCGTTACTAATACTTTATTGGATTTGACATCTTTTTCTAGGTCTTTAAAATCTTCAAAATCTTTTCTTGAAATACCTAATGACTTTGTATAAAATGAGTTATCTATTTGTTCCTCTTCTTCTTTAGGTTCAGCAATTTTTACAGGAGCCGGCTTTACTTTTTCTACTTCTTCTTTTAAACCTTCGATAACTTGCGTATTTTCACTACCTTTTAAATCTTTAAATAAATCTAAAGGATCTAGTTCTTTTTCTTTACTGTTTTGTTCATTTAATGTTATCGTATTTATTAAGGTCATTAATTTTTCTTCTTCTTTAGTTGGTTCTGGTTCTTCTTCCGGTTTATTCAAATTTAAATTTTTTAAAATATCATACTGAGTGTCGCGTACTTTTTTAAGACGTTCTTTCTCATAATCCACCGTTTTATTTTCACGGGCTTTTTCTAAGATAGCATTGATATCATATTCTTTTGTTTGTTCTAAATTTAAAGGTTCATCATCTATAGGGAAATCCAAATCTAGAGGTTTTCTTTTATTTGTTTCTTTATATTTTTTATCAAGCATATCTTTTAACATATCTAAGTCAATACTTGTGCCATTATCACTTAAAACAGTCGCATTCGAATTCACATTAAAATCTTGTATGTTTTGTTTGTTTACTTGTTTATAAAGTTCCTCGTTTTTTTGCGTTCTTTTACCAATTCGGGTATTAGCATTATTATATTTATCCATCCTACTATTCATGTGAACCACTCCAGTATAATGATATCATATCTTGTTCAATTTTCAAACTTAAAGATTGCAATTATTGTCAAGAGTAGTATATAATTGTATTAGTAGTTTACATACATATAAAATGAAAGGAGATGTGCTATGGATATTTTAGATGTTGAAAAAAGTAAATGTATTGGTTGTGGTGCTTGCGTAAGTATCGATGCTGAGCACTTCGATTTTGATAGTGACGGACTTTCCGAAGTTATTTCTAACGAAAATTTAAAAAGTGAAGCTTTACAAACGGCGATTGAATCTTGTCCTACTGGAGCTATAAGACTCGCTAAAACTGATGATGCGTATGAAGGTGATGTTACTATGGATGATGATTATCAACAAACCTCAACAGTTATGGCTACTAAAAGTGAGTCTTAAAAAAACACCTATTGGTGCTTTTTTATTGTTCTTGGATATAATCTCGAACTAGTTTTATTTTTTCTTTATAGTTGGCTACCCTTTGATAAAGTTCAGAGCTTTTAAATTCTCCTGGCATCGCCTTATAATAATATAAATCTCCCAGTTCAAAACAGCGAGCAATATATAACATTTTAGCAATATTAAGGCAGGCTATATTATAAGCAAATAATGATAATTTTTTAGATGCTAAATAGTAATTAATTTTTTTTAAAATAATATAATTTTTATACTTTTTCTTGTTTCTAATTATTTTTTCAATTGATTCATTAATTATATCGTCTTTAGTAGCCATTTCTCTTAAAGCTACATTGTAGTTATTTATTTTTTTCAAAAGAGTTTTTATTAACGAGTCGCATTCAACGTGACAAGCTATTTGATAGGCTTTATTAAAGTCATGTAAGGCAATATATCTTTCTAACTGAAAATGTTTGTCTTCTATATCCGAAAAAGTTGTTTTACTGTTTTTATAAGAAGATTCGCCATTTCTTTGTAAGTTTTGGGCTTCGGTAAGCAAAATTAAAATATTCTTATTGTATATTTGATTAATTTGGCAACTTCTTCTATCGATATCTATTTTCTTTTCTAATAATTTCTTAGCCTCTTCATATTTATTACTTGTAACTAGGGCAATTATTTGTTTCCTAATTTGGGCAGATAATTCTTTGAGTTTTATAACGCCTTCCTCAGTAAAACCTTCTTGTTCTTTTTGTTTATTAAAAATTTTGGGAATCAAAACATTAAGGGTTTGAGTCATAAAAGCTCCAGTTCTAAATTTATATGGAGTATGAGCTAAAGACTCTTCAATATTTTTTTGGGCCATAGCTAAAGAATTATTTTCTAAATGTTCTACCGCTGCTATGTAATAAAAAGTGCCAGCATCTTTTCGCCTCAATTCTTCGGTTTTCGGAGGAATTTGTTGTAATATAGAAGGATGTAAAGGATAAAAATAATTTAAAATATTCACTAATATATTAAAAGAATTCTTATAATATGGAAATATTTTTTCTTCTTGTAAATAAGTTTTTAATATTTTTTGAACAATTAATATAGCTTTTTCATAACGTTCTAAAATAATTAAGTCCGCTAAGATAGATAAATCAGCTTTAATATTAGTCTGCAATTTGCAAGCTTCTTGAGCATATATTATCGCTTCTTCATAATTATGATTTTTTTCTAAACGACGGACTTCGAACATTAAATCATTATAGTTTCGATTTTCTACTACTTTATAAATTCCCCGTTTTTGACGAGCTATAATTCCATCCATACGCATTTTTTCAATGTTATGTTTATTATATCCTAAATCCATTATTTCTTTTGTTGTTACGCTTTTTTTATCGCGATATTTTGTTATTAATACATCACTATTCATTATAAAACCACCCTGTTATCTATATAATTTTTTGATTTCTTTTAAAGAAAGTTCTCGATATTCTCCGGATTTTAAATTACCTAAGGTGAGAAAATCATAACCTTCTCTTTTTAATTTTTTTACATCATAGCCTAATTGATTAAATATTTTTTTGACAATATGATTTCGACCTTCTACTATGGAAATAGCAATTAACGAGGTCTGTTTTTGTTTATCTTTGCTTTTTATTTTGAGTTTAGTAGGAATTACTTTTTTCCCTTCAATCACTACTCCTTTTTTTAATTGATAAAAGTCTTCGGTAGTTAAAATCTTATCTAATTTAGCAATATAAGTTTTTTCCACCTTTTGGGAAGGATGAGCAAGCTTTTGTGCTAAAGTGCCATCATTAGTTAAAATTATTAAACCCGTTGTATCATAATCAAGCCTACCAATTGGATAAATTCGGGCATTTGTTTCAATTAGATCAACGACTGTCTTGCGGCCTTTGTCATCATGAGCACTACTAATTATTCCTCTTGGCTTATTTAAAAGATAATATTCTTTTTTTTCTAAAGTTAAATGCTGGCCATCAATTCTAATATCATCACTAGGATTAACTTTTGTTCCAAGTTGAGTTACTTTTTGATCATTAACATAAACTTTCCCGGCTTTAATTAGCTCTTCTGCTTTGCGTCTGGAAGCATAGCCACTACTGGCAATCACCTTTTGTAATCTTTCCATATTTTTCCCTCGCAAAAGGTATTATACCACATTATTTAATTTAAAAAAATAAATTAGCAATAATAAAAGCTGCTACTATTCCACACAGATCAGCAAATAGGCCTACTTTAATAGCATATCTCGTTTTTAAAATTTTGAGACTACCAAAATATAAGGTCATAACATAGAAAGTTGTATCAGTACAACCCTGAATTATGGAAGCTAAACGACCGACAAAAGAATCAGGACCGAAATTTTCAAAAAGATTATTCATAATAACTAAAGTTGAGGAACCGGATATCGGACGCAATATAGCCATCGGTAAAATATCTAAAGGAATACTTAAAAATTTAAAAACGGGCTTTAAAAAACCTAAGATAAACCCAATAAAATTACTCTTTAAAAAAATATTAATAGCAAAAACCATCGCAATTAACGTGGGAAAAATATTAAAAGCACTGACTAGACCTTCTTTAGCTCCTGTCAAAAAAGCATCATAAATATTAAGTTTCTTTTTATAGCCATACATAACTATTCCTAAAACAATAATGGGGATAATAATGATTGATATTTTATTCATTTATGTCTCCTTCTTATTAAATAATCTAAACTAAGACCGCCAACGGAAGCACAAAACGTCGCTAAGATTGCCGGCAAAATGATTTCCGTTGGGTGGGCACTGCCACTTAACATCCGCAACGAAATTACAGTCGTTGGTATTAAAGTCACGCCACTAGTATTTAAAACTAAAAAGGTAATCATGGCATCCGTCGCTGTATCCTTCTTTTGGTTTATTTTTTGCATTTCATCCATTGCTTTAAGACCAAAAGGCGTCGCCGCAGAACCTAAACCCATCATATTGACAGCAATATTACTAGCTATATAACCTAAAGCTTTATTTCCTTTGGGAATCGAAGGAAAAAGTTTGCTTAAAACCGGATAAAAAAGATTAGCAATTTTTTTTAGCAAACCGCTTTCCTCTGCAATTTTCATAAGTCCCATCCAAATGACTAATATGGGAAGCATTTCCAAAATCATATCTAATCCTTTTTTACCACTGACAATAATTTCATTATTTATAGCTTCAATATTCCCCGATATAAGACCATAAATTATGCCTATGACAATCATTACTCCCCAAATAATATTAATCATTTTCTCACCAATAAATTATATTAAATCGGTAAATATCTTAGTCGTAAAATTAAAGTTTTCTTAAATATTTAGTTAAATCTTTTTCTGCTACACCTAATATTAAAAGTTCATCTTTAAAATCTTGTAAAGTATTCGCATTCTTTATAGATTTAGTTAAATTAAAATACTTGGTATAAAAATAAATACTTATCAAAGTAGTTATCATAGCCCCTTTATTTAGATATTGATTTTCACTAAATAAAGAAATGAGACTTGCAATAAAAACTGGTCGGGATATTAATCCGTAAAAATATCCTTTGGTTAGAGTCGCTAATTTTTGTTTCAAATTGTCCTCCTCTTTTCTTAAGCATAAAAGCCTTTAAATCCCGATATATTTATAATGGTGATAATTAATGCTTAAAAAATTAATTTTTTTATCTCTTATTTTAATGCCTATTAAAGTTTATGCGTTATCGGCCGAAAGTGCGATTTTAATCGATGCCAACTCCAAACGAGTATTGTTTAGTCAAAATGCTTATGAACCCAAGTTAATTGCGAGTACCACTAAAATCATGACCGCCCTCGTCGCTATTGAAAATGGAAATTTAAAGAAAAAAATTACGGTCGATGAAGATGTTTTAAAAGCATATGGCTCAGCGATTTATATTGAAGTGGGTGAAAAATTAACATTAGAAGATTTATTATATGGCTTGATGCTCAGAAGTGGTAATGATGCTGCTTTAGTCATTGCCAAAAGTGTTGGTAAAACTCCCCAGAAATTTGTGGAACTCATGAATGATAAAGCTCAGGAAATAGGCATGGAAAAAACGGTTTTTTATAATCCGCACGGCTTAGAAGAAGAAAATGGAACCGGAAATACTTCAACAGCTTATGACATGGCTTTATTAATGCAAGAAGCGATGCAAAATAAAACTTTTCAAAAAATTACGAAAACGAAAACCTATACAGTTAAAACTAATAAAAAAACTTACGTTTGGCAAAATAAAAATAAATTATTAAGAAATTACGAATTTGCAACGGGTGGTAAAACCGGATTTACCCAAAAGGCGCGCAGAACTTTAGTTACGAGTGCCCAAAAAGGTAAAGAAAAATTAATTGCCGTGACTCTAAATGATCCTAATGATTTTGCAAATCATCAAAAGCTATATGAGCAATATTTTGCTAAGTACGATTTAGTTAAAATAGTTGATCATAAAAAATATCAAATTACCGATAATGCGTATAAAAATGATGAACTTTACCTAAAAAATGATGTAAATATAATGTTAACTAAAGAAGAAAAAAAGAATATCAATATTAAAGTTAATTTATATAAACCTGAAGAAAACTCTAGCCCTGTTGTCGGTTACCTTTCTATCATGTTAGGAAATCAAGAAATCAGCCGGGAAAATATTTATTCCAAAAAACAGGAAAGTAAAGAAAAAAAGTCTTTCTTTTCCCAAATTAAATCTTGGTTTTCCTAACTCGTTATGTTAGTATAAATATGTAATAAAGATAGGAGCTAGCATTATGAAAGACAAAAAACAAGAACTTAAAAATACAATTACTAAACATAAAATCCAACTTATATTAATTGTCTTAGCTTTTGCTTTAACAATTGAAATTGCTTCTATCTCTTATATTGTTTATATAAAAAAACATGAAAAAAAACTTTTAACCGTTTATGAAACCACTACTCAACTTTTAACTATTTATAATACCGAAGCCCAAGAAGAAACCGAAACAATTCCTGAAGTAGTGGAAGAAAAACCGATAGTTATTAAAAAAGCCCCTATTAACGATAAAGAAGATACGGAAAAACAGTATACTGATAACTCTTTAGTTCAAGCTAAAGAAACAACAATAGAAGAAGCAAAATCTTTATATGAAACACAAGGAAATTCTATTGGTATTGATGTTTCAAAATGGAATGGTAATATTGATTGGAAAACCGTAGCAAATAGTGGCGTAGAATTTGCCATAATCCGCTGCGGCTATCGAGGATACGGTTCAGGAGAAATTTTAATGGATCCTTATTTCGAGCAAAATATATCAGGTGCCATAAAAAACGGTATTAAAGTAGGTATTTATTTCTATTCTGCCGCTATAAACGAAGCAGAAGCTATTGAAGAAGCCAGATACACAGTTGAGCTTATCAAAAAATATAAAATTACCTATCCTGTTGTTTATGATTTTGAAAACTTTTTAGAAGGTAGATGTGCTAACCTAGGAAAAACGGCGAATACTACCAATGCTTTAGCTTTCCTAAATTATGTTAAATCTAAAGGCTATACACCAATGATGTATGCTAGTAAAAATGCTTATCTTAATTACTTTGAAGTTTCAAGGTTTGGCAATATGAAATTCTGGCTAGCTCATTATACAGATAAAACAGATTATAATGGTTC
Source organism: uncultured Bacilli bacterium (assembly GCA_947629935.1). Taxonomy (GTDB): domain Bacteria; phylum Bacillota_I; class Bacilli_A; order RF39; family UBA660; genus HGM10766. Next base: position 20,293 of record CANRFQ010000009.1, read on the forward strand.
TTATCAAATGTGGCAACATACATCTAAAGGAAGTGTTCCTGGTATCAAAGGAAATGTTGATATGAATATAGCTTATTTTAAATACTCAGCGGATGCACCCGCTAAGGAACCAGAAGAGGAAAAACAAAATAATCCTACTCAAAATAAACCTGCTACTGAAGAAAAAACGGTTTTAACATTTAAAGATGCAAATGATAAAGTTATAACAATTAATGAAACTGATTATTTCATTGATTATAATTATTCCGAAAAGACTGGTGTTATCCCAGCTAACTTTACACTTGACCGTCTTTCTATTTCCGAAGATGGTAATTGGTCAAAAGTTAAATATGCCGATCAAGAAGTTTATGTAAAATCTTCTTGCTTGCAACTTAGTAATGAAATCCAAAATAAAACTGTTGATAATTAATCAGCAGTTTTTTCTTTATATTCTTGAATTATCTTATCTAATTGTTTAGTAATTATATCAATATGTTCATAATCTGTTACTTCTTCTAATGTTACAGATTCCCCGGTATTTACAACTTGGGCAACGTACAAAACCGGATCGCCTTCTTCATCAAAAGCACCATCAGTATATATTAAATAATCTTCGTTATTATCATTATCCTTAATTGTTGCTAGACAATTTAAAACAACTTTACGACCTAAGGCATCTTCGATTTCAAAATTGTAATCTTCCATTTTATAGTCCCCTAATTGTATTTCCTAATTTTTTAGGAATACTAGCAAAATATCCTTGCATTTTATTAGTGGCATTTGTTACTCTTGCGCCACTATAAATTCCTGGATTATTTATTTTTCTTACTACTAAATTGTTTAAACCCTTTAAAGGAGCTGTTATTATAGTGCCAGTAACATGGGTAATTGGTTTAGTTCCTGTTTCTACCATAAAAGCAAAACCTTTTTTTATGGGCTTTAAAGCTCTATTAATATCATTATTCATATCTTCACTTCCTCAAGCTAATTTTATCATTTATAATATTAAATAACAACTGAAAAAAGCTTATTATTCTAAGCTTTCGTTTTCATAATTATAAATTCCGTGAATTTTTTGTAAAGATTCGTTGCTTAATTGTTCTACTTCCCATGCATTGTCTACTTTAGAGACATTTACTTCTAAAGTATATTCCACTGTGTCCGTTGTATCTTTCATTTGGTCTAGTTTATATTTCGTGAATTTAGTAGCATCATAGGCTCCTTCTTCATTTTTAAATTCATCAGGGTTATCAGCCAAATGTTTATCGGCCTCTTTTTGAACTTTATACAAATCATAAACTGTTAGTTTTACCGTAACAACTGCATTATCGCCATCATATTTTTCATCAGTGATTTCATATTTCATATCGCTATATTGTTTTTTCAAAATTTCTTTGTAAGTACCCTTTTGGTCATCGTCTAATTCGTTACGATCATCTACATACTCATCTAATTCATCCATAACTACATCACTATTGTCAATATAACGATCCAAATATTCTTCTACTGCTTTACTTGGCGTATTGGCTGGTCCAATTGTACACCCTACTAAACCAAAAAGAAGGACAAAAGCAACTAAAAACTTTTTCATATCTCTCTCTCCTTTTAATTTTATTTTGTCTTTTTATTTCCAAATTATACATAATTATGGTAAACTTACTTGTAGGTGATACAAATGAAACGTTTACTTTCCGGAATAAAACCTACGGGTGAGCTAACTTTAGGAAATTATTTAGGAGCAATAAAACAATTTGTTGATATGCAAAATGATTATGAATCATTTATATTTGTGGCTAATTTGCATGCGATAACTGTTTATAATGATAAAGAAGAGTTAAAAAAAAGAACAAGAGATTTAGTAGCAATTTACTTAGCTAGTGGTTTAGATCCTAAAAAAACAACGATTTTCTTACAATCAGAAAATAATTATCATAATAACTTAGGATGGGTTTTAGAGTGTAATTCTTATATTGGTGAGCTTAATCGTATGACCCAATTTAAAGATAAAAGTAAAAACAAAAGTACTAACGCCATTTCTTGTGGACTTTATACTTACCCTACTTTAATGGCAGCGGATATAATTTTATATGATGCCGATGTGGTCCCTGTGGGTATTGATCAAAAACAACATGTCGAATTAACGCGCAATATCGCTGAAAGATTTAATAATCGTTATGGCGAAACTTTTAAAATTCCTGAGCCATTTATTCCTAAAACTGGAGAAAAAATATATGATTTACAAAATCCAACTAAAAAGATGAGTAAAACGGAAGATAATCCAAAAGGTTGTATTTCACTTTTAGAAGATCCCGATAAAGCTGTCAAAAAAATAATGGGAGCTGTTACTGATTCGGATAATCAAATTAAATATGATCTGCAAAATAAACCAGGCATTTCGAATTTAATGACCATTTATAGTGCTTTAAGTAATAAAACTTTAGCCGAGGTGGAAACGGAATTTAAAGATAGTAATTATGGTACTTTTAAAAAAGCTGTTGCGGAAGAAGTTAAACAATTTTTAATTGATTTACAAAGTAAATACCAAAAAATTATTGATTCCAATATGGTGGATACTGTTTTAGATGAAGGTATTAAAAAAGCCCGAACTATTGCTCAAGCTAAATTAAATGAAGTTTATGAAAAAGTTGGTTTAAGTCGATAAATGCTTATAGGATAATTTCACAATTTCTAGAAGTTGCAAGTGACTTTCATTAAAGTCACTTTTTATTATTTTTAAAAGCTCTTCATACATATCCTTTAAATTATTATTATCACGATTAAATATTTCATTATATAAATAACGCAGTTTAGAAATATTTTTTTCTTCATAAAGAGTTTTAAGTTCTAATTCTAAAAAATGTTTAACGTTTCTTACCTGGCGCAATTCCTTATAATTTAATAAAGGTTCTTTTTTTTGATATGATATATTTTCTTTTTTTAAAGAATAGGCAATTTCTAAAACATCTAGTTCTTCTTCTAAAAGCAAATGACTACGAAAGATTGAATTGCCCTCCTGATCAAACTCCAATAAAATAGAATTATTTTCATCAGAAAATAACGCCATATATTCAATATATTTATTATTCTGATCATAACTTTCAGTTTTATTATAAATCAAATCTAAAAATTCCTTATCAACTTTAATATTATAATTTATAAAAGTTTTTAAATCCTTAGTATTAATTTTAAATATCGGTGTTTTTTTTAAATGGATTACATTATCTTGTTTACTCCATTCATAAAACATGAATGCTCTATTATCATTTAGATTGATTAATATGTCGTAAAAAAAGTTCATTTTTTCCCCACCTTTTTACTGATAAATATATGCAAAACATTCCCAAAAGGAAACAGTTACATTCTAATCTCCTAATTATAAATTTAACATATTCTAAAAAAGTATACCCCATAGTAATTAAATTTAGGTATAAAATTGCATATGATAATCCTAAAGCACATAAAAATATTCCTAAAAGAAAGCATAAAATTCGCCACATTGCCTTTCACCATTATAATTTTATTTCTTAAAATTATTTTTTATTATATAATTAATACTAGGTGATATGATGGAAATATTAAAATATATAATTTTAGGTATTATTCAAGGAATAACGGAACCCTTGCCTATTTCTTCAAGTGGACATTTACTAGTTTTTAGAAACTTATTTAATACCAATATGTTTAATGATTTAAATTTTGAAATAATCGTCAATTTTGCTTCATTTTTAGCTATTTTATTTATCTTTCGCCAAGATATAATTAATTTAATAAAAGGATTCTTTGGTTATTTATTTGGTAAAGAAGATAAAAAAAAGACTTATAAAAACGCCTTTAAATATTGTATGTTAATAGTAGTTAGTACAATTCCTACCGGCATTATAGGATTATTATTTAAAGATAAAATTGAAAATGTTTTATCTACACCAAAGATTGTTGGTTTAGCTTTTTTAATCACCGCTTTAGCTTTATTTTTAATCAGAAATATAAAGGGAACGAAAGAAGATAAAGATATTTCTTATAAAGATGCCATTTTAATTGGTCTTTTACAGGCAGTCGCTATATTCCCGGGTATTTCTCGTAGTGGTACTGTTTTAGTAGGTTGTTTACTTCGTAACTTTAAAAGAGAAACCGCTTTAAAATATACATTTATTTTATATTTTCCGGTTAGTATTGCCACCTTTGGTCTAGGAGCTATTGATATTTTAAAAGATAATCAATTAGGAATGGTGTTCCTTCCTTATTTAGCCGGTTTTATGTGTTCTCTAATCGTTACCTATTTTGCTTATAAGTGGCTAGCTAAATTAGTTAAAAATGGTAAATTATGGAAATTTTCAATTTATTGTTTATTAATGGGATTATTTACTTTAATCTACTTTAGATAAAATTTACTATACATTTTTTCAATTAGATTACTATAACATCCAATTAAATGATTGATTAAATTTTCCGTGAAGCTACTATAGATATAGGATTTTCTTCATTAGCATTTACTTGATTTTACAATTTCTATGTAATAATCAAAAAAGTTAAGAAATTATTAATAACGAATATTTAAAGATATTTTATTATTTTCTTTTTTTATTTTTTTTAATGATCTATAATTTCCCCCAATTTCATCTGTTTGTCTATTAATAAACTCTAGATCACCATGAATATTCTCATAAGCATCATCTAATAAACTTATATTATTATTTATTAGACCTAATATATTTTCAAAACTAAAAATAAATTCTTCTCTAGATAATGATGATTTAATGGTTCCCAATAATAATTCCTCATATATATGATTAGGATCTGTATTAGGATCTGCTAAAAACGTCATTAAAGGTTTTATTTGAAATTCTCCCTTTCCATTTATCATGGAAGCAGTTGAAGCATCTTTAATTTTTAAAGCATATAAATTTGTTGGGTCGTAAGCATACATCTTCTCATTTTCTTCTATTAGGGTTATAGCATGATTTCCAATTTTATTTATTAATCCGCCTAAAAAAATTGATAAACAACAACTAAAAACTTTACTGCTTATGTTATTTTCGCTATTTCTTTCTATTTTAGGACGATAGTCGCAGCTAATAGCATTTTTATTTTTTGGTACTTTGCAAATTAAAATTGAAGAATCTTTTTGGCATATTGATAAGTAATTATGTAATAGTTCAGCATAAGCTAAACAAACACCCTTTCCTTTTATGACATCAAAAGAATACATTCCTGGTAATAATAGTCTTTCTTGTAATTTATAATAATGCTCTTTACTTACTGAAAAATAACCATTCCATAACATATAAGTTAACAGGTGAGACAAGTCTAATGATGAATTTATCTTTAGTTCTTGTGCCAATTTTTTATAGTTTTTCAAAATATTATTGTAACAAATTAATGATTCTTTATAAATTTCTTGACATTTTAACTTATGATAATGCCTAGCATATACTATTAAAGGTTTTAAATAACCTATATCAGCGGCTTTAATTAAAACCAGTAATTCATTCAAATTTATATCTTGATTATTGTTTTCTTTAGAATTATATTCTTTCTTTCCTATTTCAACAATTTTTCTGTATAATAATAATTCTTTTTGTTCTTTAGTTAAATCTTTAAATTCTAATTTTAATTCTTCTGTTTTTTGTTCTAACTTATCAGATTGAACATTACTTATCTTTTTCACAAAAACCGCCTCATTTTCGATTTTTTATTCTATCAGCTTTTCTTAATAACGTCAATACATTGCCCTCTAAATTATTCAAGGGCCTGCGTGCTAAAGCATGTGACCCGAACTTTTTTTTCGTAACGGTCGAAAGAAAAAAGAGCTCATATGAACTCTAAATTTCAATTATTTTTCAACTATCCAAGCATCTGCGATTGGTCTTGTTCTTTTAGCCCCAGTAGAATCATATGGGGTATTTATCCAACAAAACTTTTCACTACCATAATCACTACATGGCGAGTCATATTCTTTTTGCGCCACTTTTTTAGGTAATACCATAACTGTAGAAGTCCCACCATCTAAATTAGCTGCATTTATCGCATGATATCGTTCCATAATTTCCACTAAATCAACCATATCCGCACCTTTAGTTCGCGTCGGATTAGAACTAATAACAAGGAGCAATACTATACCATCTTCTCTTTGGCCAATGGCACTTCGAGCCGCATATCCCCAACCGCCATTACCACGAACAAAGGAAGATTTACCATTAACAATTAAGAAAGGTCCCCAAGAAACTGCGTCTCTGACCCCTTTATTTAAGGCTTGTTGAGCCGTTGTATTTTTAAGTAACACAAGGACATCATCATTAGTAAACCCAATGATACCGCCACCTTGATTATAACTACTATAAGTATTATTAGTTACTATCTTACCATCAGAAATCGTAATGCTTGTTGGCATTCCTCCCGAACTGCTATAATTGGGATCGTAAAAACCACCGGCATTAATTCCTAATAATGCATCATGATCGGCTGCCATCTGGGTAACATATTGTCCACTTCTACCTAATTTAGAAGTAACAGCTAATTTTACTTTGGAAGGATCATATATTGCTGCTAAATATCCTTTAACGCCATTAACATCTAATTCAATAATTTTATACGGCAAATCAATATCAACATCTAATATTTCTTTATCATATTTATCTTTAAAAGTGGTCGCTCTTTTTTTGGTAACCATTGAAGCGTCTGTACTTTCACCACTTTCAATAACTTTATTATTATCCATTATTTTAGCTATTTGATCGTCATTATAAAACCATTTACAATAATATTGATGATTCATTGTTTGCATGGCCGTAGTGACTAACCATGTCCGAAACTTATCATATGGACCATATAACAAGAAAACAAATGTCATACAGCCGCCAATATAAAGGACATATAAAGTTGTTAAAGTAATCTTCAACCATAATCTCAATTTCTTAGTGACTGCTTTGCGATTTTGAAGATAGATTACGATACTCAAAATTAATCCCACTAAGAGCAAAGCATCAGAAACAAAGAGAATATAATGGGCTAAGCGTTTAATCAAATAATTGGAGTTAAAGCCAATTATAACTAAAACTGTTACGGCTGGAAATAAAATTAAACTAATTAATAAGCCGCGAAAGCCTCTTTTTTTACTTTTTTCCATACTACACACCTCTAATTATTCTCTTCTTTATTAGCAATTTTAGGAGTATCAAGATTGACACTACTAATAGAATCAAATCTTTTGGTAATTTTTTCTGTCGTTATATGAATATCTTTAACATCCTTGGTCACTGTATCAATGCTTCTTGCTAATTTATCCCATCTCTGCTTATATTTATCAAACTCAATTCCTAGTTTATTTAACTCTTCATGAATTACTTTCGCATATTTATCTCGCTCCATATTTTTTAAAATCATTTGAATTATTGTCATTGTACTCATTAAAGTAGTTGGAGAAGTTATCCACACTTTTTTACTATAAGCATAATTTAATAAATCGGGATGATATGCATTAATTTCAGCAAATATGGCCTCGGCTGGCAAAAACATAATTGCTTCTTCGGTTGTTTGCCCTAATAAAATGTATTTTGAACTAATAGCGTCGATATGTTTTTTAACATCGCTTTTAAATAATTTCTCCGCTGTAGTTCGTTCTTCTTTAGAAAGAGTTCTGTCTGTCATTTTCTGGTAATTTTCTAAAGGAAACTTTGAATCTATGGCTATTGTTCCTAAAGGACTGGGAGCAAAAACTACAGCATCAGCAATATACCCATTATTAAGCTTATACTGTACTTTATATATTCTGTCATTTTTTTCACCAAAAACACTACTTAAAATATAATTTAAATTGACTTCACCAAAAATACCTCTAGTTTTTTTATCAGTTAAAACACTTTGTAAACTTATAATCTCTGTTGATAAACCATCAATTTTCTTTTGAGCTTCATCAATTTTCGAAATTCTTTCTAAAATATTGTTAAATGTTTTATTAGTCTTTTCAAAATTTTGGTCAATTCTTTCATTTACTTTTTCATTAATCATCAAAAGTTTATGTTCTATTTTTTCATTTAATTTTTCAAAATCTTTGTGAATATAATCCGAAAAATCAAGTTTAAAATCGCCAATTTCTTTAACAATTCCGGTTTCCAACTTACCCATTTTGGCAACCATTGAATTAGAACCACTCGATTTAATTATTAAAATGATTACTAAAATAATAAGAACAACTAAAAGACCTATTACTACGTACTCCATAATTACCTCTAATCTAATTTAAATTTGTGATTAATAATTTTACTTATTATATAAGCTATTAATAATAGTATACCTACCCTAACAAATATAATGGGATTTTTAAAACTTTCAATTAAAGATACACCAATGTATCCCCAAAAGTATACTAAGAATATTTTACCAATAATTAAAGCAAAAAGATACCTTTTATAACTCATTTTTGTAAGTCCGGCGGCAATATTGACCAAAAAAGCCGGAGTAAAAGGGATTGCTAAAATTATTACTAACTGAGAAAAATTAATTTTTTCTAAACTTTTCATAATTTTATCTAATTTTTTCTTTTGTTTTCTTTTTTTATCAAACCATTTTTTTATTTTTTTACGGAATAAAGTAAACGATAACATACAACCTATAATCGTAAATACCCAAGATATAATGAAACCTAAAACATTTCCAAATGCCAAAAAGTTTAAAGTGATAAAGGCTGATAATGGCAAAAAAGGTAAAATGGATTCAAAACATATTAAAACACAGCCTAAAATAGGGCCATATACCCCTAGACTATCAAGTATTATGTCTATATAATTGTTTAAAGTATTAAATATATCCATTTTTCCTCACGATATTAGTATATATAAATATTTAAAAAAAATCAAAAAATAAATCCTATCATAAGTCAATATGATAGGATTTCGGTATTTGGTGTCATATAAATAATATTTATATGACATTAATATTATGGTCTTTATTATATTTTATATACCTATTTTTTAACAAAATAAATCTATCAAAAAATAGTTTTAATCTAAATGATCGAGAAGACAGTCAATCTCTAATATACCTCCTAATTAATATCAAAATATTTTTGTTTAAAATTTTAAAAACTTAAAAATTCTAGAATTATTAAATTTATTATTATTAATATTACCACAATTATTTTTTTATATTTTGTATATTTTGGATATTTTTTAGTGTAATTAGAAATACTTGGACAGGCCATTAATCCATATATAATTAATAGTATGCCGAACAAAAAGCCTCCCAATTTAAAGTCATCTAAATAAGCAACAAAAACCAAAACACCAAATACAAGTAAAGGAATACTTAAAATCCATTTAAAAATTGTGCTAATTTTTATTTCCTTTTTTAATTTAGGTTTTTCTAAGTTTTTTATTTCTTTTTTTTCATTTGGCACATTTGCATTTATTCTTGTCTTGTCTTTAATATTCTTCCTGATCCTAAATGGAACTTTAGTATATTTAGAATCGTCAAAAGCTATCAAAGGTAGAAAAACATTTGGCAAAAAGATGTTTAACACACAAATACCATCATTTTTAGAAAAACATTTAGCCATTCGATAATGTAAAACATCTAAACTGAAGACATTTATAACAGGGATGTACATCGTTAGTGATAACCAGCCATTTCCTAAGAATTTTTTAAATAAATCATAATAGTTATAAAATGGCACCAAAATTATCCAACCTTTTTTTCCACACTTTTTTTCTATTTGCCAATAGCTAATTAAAATTATACATATATAAATCAATAATATATAATATAAATTTTTTAAAGGACTTACATCAGGTATATAACGATAATGAAATTTTTGAAAAATATTCATCATTTCCTGTTTATTTTGTCTATCGGTAGAACCATATAAAATAGAATTTTTATACATTGTAAAAGATTTAAAATATTTTCCTGTGGAATTATATTCAACATATTTATTAAAGAAATTTATCGTATTTTTACTATTCAAATTTTCATTTTTATTTAATACTTCATTAGCAAAAGCACGAGCTACCTGCAATTTAGTATCTTCGTTATTAAAGGTCGTATAGCTTACTAAATAAGGACAACTAGTTTCATCAGTAATTAAATAAATATTAACTCCCTCATTTTTATTATCTACTTTTTTATCAATAACCTTACAATTTCGTTTTTCTAATTCGCCTATAAATTCATTTTTTGTTAGTTCATGTGAGGCATACGGTTTAAATACATGGTACATTGACTCTATAAGAATAAAAACCATTAGTGCATTAACCAGAATTACAAATAAAATAGCAAATATTTTTTTATTGTTAGTGGTAAATTCAAATTCTTTCATAACACACCTCTTTTATAGCCATTATATCATAGTCCTATTAATAACTTTAATTAACTTCATCATAAAATATCTCGTCTGGTGTTAAATTAAATATATTAGCAATCTTTTTAGCCATTGCATAATATAGTCCTCTTTTTCCATTTTCAATTTGCCAATAATGCGTAGGACACAAATTCAACATCTCCCCCATATTTTTGCAAGTATAACCCCTTTTCTTGCGCAGTTCTCTTAGTTTTTTAAATTTTTTATTATTTGATTTCATGCTAATTACCTCTTATACCAAATATTTTAATTTTCTTAAAAATTATATCACATTTTTAGTAATAGACCCACACTTTTGCTAATAATTATTTGCATAATGTGAAAATTATTAATGGTGAGATTTATGTTAAATAATAATTTAAAATATTGTAGAGAAGAATTAGAAATGACTCAAACAGAATTAGGCTATGTATTTGGTGTCAGTAAAAACACAGTTTCCGGCTGGGAAAATGCCCATGATACTATGCCTTTTAATAAATTAGTAAAGTTTTGTAATTTATATAATTACTCATTAGATTTCGTCTGTGGTTTTACAAGAAAAAATATTACATACAAAATTCCAATAAAAGCCGATAAAAAGCAAATCGGTAAAAAATTGAAAGAGTTAAGAGGCAAGTTAAATTTATCTCAACAAGCTTTAGCTAATGAGTGTAGTTTTTCTCAAGCAACATATAGTTCCTATGAAACAGGAAAATATTTAATAAACTCGATGACAATTTATACTATATGTAAAACGTATAATATTTCTATGGAATGGCTAACCGGAAGAAGTAATAATATTCATATAAGTTAATTTTTCTAAAAGAAAAAAACTATCAAAAAGATAGCTTTATAATCTAAATGGTCGAGAAGACAGGATTCGAACCTGCGACCCCTTGGTCCCAAACCAAGTGCACTACCAAACTGTGCTACTTCTCGATAAATGGTGCGCCCTAAGGGAGTCGAACCCCTAACCTCTAGATCCGTAGTCTAGCGCTCTATCCAATTGAGCTAAGGGCGCCTACCCTTAAGTGCACTTGGGTTTTCCAAATGCATATTTATTATATAGTTATTTTTTTTAAAAATCAACTATTTCTCTTTTATTTTATGCAAAAGTTTGTAAAAATTATCCAAAAATAAAAGGAGAATTATTATTCTCCTACATTATGTTCTTTTAACCAACTAATAAGTTCATCATAATCCAATTCACCAATTTTACCATCAACCATTTTTCCATCTTGATAAAGGAATACAGCTGGAGTATAACCGTAGAATGAACCATAAGTATCTGTAACTTCTTCTCCATTTTGCGTCATAGTATATTGCATATCCAATTTACTAGTAAACTCTTCGAATTCATCACTATCACTATCTACCTTTTCAATATCTAGGTAAACAGTCTTGTAACCTAATTCTTTTTGAGCTTTTTGTAGTGATGGTAAGAATGATACACAGTGCGGACAAGTTGATCTACCCATATAAACTACTTGGATATCTTCACGCTTAAATACATCATTTAACATAGTATCTAAATCAACACTTTCCATCATACTTACATCATACTCAGTAGAACTTTCTGTTGTTGTATCATTACTTGATGAACTAATATTTCCTTTACATATTAGGACTATTGTATTTAAACATAATAATCCAATAATAATATATAAACATACTAATATTTTGCTTTGAATAGCTTTTGATTCTTTCATTTTTTACCTCCTTTTTACATTATAAAACCGATAATTTAAAAAGACAAGTGAAATAATTATCACAAAGAAAAAAGTTCCCTAAGGAACTAACTAATCATAAATGGTGTCCTGTATGCGACTTGAACGCATGACCCTTTGATTAAAAGTCAAATGCTCTACCAACTGAGCTAACAGGACATTAAGATGGCTGCCTCGGCAAGGTTCGAACTTGCGGAATGTCAGAGTCAAAGTCTGATGCCTTACCACTTGGCTACGAGGCAATCACGTGGTGGAGGGACATGGATTTGAACCATGGAACCCGAAGGAACAGATTTACAGTCTGCCGCGTTTGACCACTTCGCTATCCCTCCATAGCAATTTTTAAAAATGGTGCCGACAGAGGGAATCGAACCCCCAACCTACTGATTACAAGTCAGTTGCGCTACCAATTACGCTATGTCGGCAAAAAATGGTGGGCGATATAGGACTCGAACCTATGACCCCCTGCTTGTAAGGCAGGTGCTCTAACCAACTGAGCTAATCGCCCAACTTGCTTTGGACGTTATTAAATATATCATTTAATTTAGGGTAAGTCAAGGAATTATTAAGCTTTTTTATATTTTTTTGTAAAAAAGAAAGCCCTTTTTATCTGGGCTTTATTCATTTTCTTATAAATTCTCATAACGCAATAACTCACGTATATCTTTTTCTGTCAAATTAGCAAGTTCAACATTAGTAGAAATATCTTTTTCAATTAGTTTATCGCTTAAAGTTTGTTTTTTCTTTTGTAATTCCAAAATTCGTTCTTCAATAGTACCATTGGCTATTAGTTTAATTACTTCTACCACTTTTGTTTGGCCGATTCTATGGGCTCGATCAGTAGCTTGATTTTCGGCTTGTGGATTCCACCATAGATCTAAATGAATTACAACATCGGCACTCGTTAAATTAAGACCTGTCCCTCCACTTTTTAAAGTAATCAAGAAAACATTAGTATCATCTTCATTAAATTTATCAACTAACATTTGGCGGGTTTTAGCATCCACACTACCATCAATAGTATAATAGGAAATATTATTTTCTTTAAAATGTTTGCGAACAATTTCTAATGCCGATTTAAAACTCGTAAAAAGCAAAATTTTATGATTATTGCTGACAACTTCTTTTACTACTCTAACTAAGTTTTCTATCTTAGCACTTTCTCCTTTATAGTTTTCATAAACTAAACGAGGGTCAATACATAACTGACGAAGTCTAGTTAAGAGTTGCAAAATTTGGAGTTTAGAACTATTAAAACTAGAATTTTCTAAGACACTATCAATTTCTTCGGTTACTTTTTTAATTTCAACGGCATAAAGTTTCTTTTGATCTTCACCTAAATCAATATAAATATTGTTTTCAATTTTTGGTGGTAATTCTTTGGCAACTTCTGATTTTTTCCGACGCATTATAAAGGGAGCAATTAATTTGTTTAACCTACTAATAGCACTTAAAGCTTCTTCATCCATCTCTTTAAATTTATATCTTTCATTAAATTTTGTTAAAGAAGAAAGAAAACCTGGCATAATAAAGTCAAATATACTCCATATTTCCGTGACTGAATTTTCTAACGGAGTTCCTGTTAAAGCTATTTTAGTTTCGGCCTGAATTTTTTTGACAACTCTAGTATTTTTAGCCAAAGGATTTTTGATATTCTGCGCCTCATCTATAACACAAGCTTTAAATTGTTTATTAACATAAAGATCAATGTCTTCGCGTAAAGTTCCGTAAGATGTAATAAATACCGTAGCATCATTTGTATTAATAAAGTCAATTCTTTTTGTTTTAATCCCGGTAACTAATTGCACTTTTATCTCTGGAGAAAATTTTTTGAATTCATTTAACCAATTGTAAATAAGAGCTGTTGGACATACAATCATAAACTGAGCTTTGGGACTTTCTTCTAATAATTTTTTAAAGAAATAAATTGTTTGAATAGATTTTCCTAATCCCATTTCATCAGCTAAGATACCACCTAAATCACATTTATGAATATTGTATAACCACTCGACTCCTCTTAATTGATACTCTCTTAATATCTTTTTCTCTTCCGAAGTAAAGTTTAAGGTATTATCCTTATATTTATTAAATTTAGCGATAAATTCGTTAAAGCTATTACTAGTATTAATATAGGAATACTTTTCTTTTTTTAAACTATCTAAATAAATGGCTCGATATTTAGGAATAATTCCTGAACTTTCTTTTAAATCTAAATCCAAATCGTTAATAAGTTCACTTACTTCGTTTAAGGATTCATCTTCTAGAGAAACAATATCACCATTTTTTAATTTATGGTATTTCTTTTTCTGTCTTAAAGAAGAAAGTAAATTACTAAATTCTTGGCTATCTATATCGCCTAAATCAAAATCATAATGTAAAATATTATCTTGACCAATAGTGAAATTACCATATATACCTAACTTTTTCTTAATATTCGTCGTTTTTAGCTTTTCCGAAGTAAATACTTGATATTTAGTAATTAATTCATCAAGTCCCGCTTCTAAAAAATAAACTATCTGTTCTAAATCAGTTAAAATAATTTTATCTTTAACTATTTCAAAACCAAATTTAGTTAAATCTTTGATAATAGCCTTTTCAAAAGGAATATCTCTTAATATTTCTTCATTTTGGTCAAAATAGTCAATTTCGGCCTTTTTATAATCTAATTTAATTTTACAGGTTACATCACTTCTATTTATATCAAAATAAAGTTTCACATCTGGTTTAGATAAATCGCTTATTTGTTCAATGTCTGGACTTATTTTTACTTCATTTTTGATAATTGGTAAAATCCCTTCACTAAAAGTATGTAAATCATCTTTACTAAAAATTAAGGTTTGGACTTCATCCTCAATCAATGTTGTTAATAATTTTCGATAATCTTGATTTAGATGATATACTTGTTTTTCCCATAAAATATATTCTAAATTATTAGTTAAAGGGATTAAATCCTTTGTAATATTAACATCTAGAACGTAATCCTCATTTTGTTTGTGCAAAGATATATCTAAAGGCATCTGTTCTTTTATACCGGTGATTAAACCAACATTCTCAATATAAAAATCACGATTTTGAAAAAGTTTAAAAAGTCGAGGAAAGTCTTTATCATTAATATTTATGGCTCCATAATGAAAATCACAATTATCATACAAAAAATCTAGGATTTTATTATCAACATCATCAAAATAATAAATGCGTGGATCATAAATAAAATATTTACCAAATTCAACTTGTCCTTCTTTATCATAATAAGCATTTATAAATTTATTATATTTACTACCAATGGCGTATAGTTTATCAAGCCCCAATTTTATTTTAAGATTCCAGTGCTTACCCCAATAAGTTTTATATAATATAAAAATATATTCAATGTTTATTTTTTTCTTTATTACATTTAAAGCATTATTTTTAGAAAACATAGTCAGAATTTTATGAGATTTCTCTTTTAGAAAATCTTCATTATTTCCTATATTAAGTTCATCTTGAAAATTAATAACAACGGCTGGAATGTGTTCACAAGAGTGCAATTTTTGAAATTCAGAGCAATTACAATAAACAGAGGTTAAAAGATGATTAGTAATTCCTATTTTAACAATTTGTTGGTCATTATTGTTGCGATCTTTAACTAAAAAATTAAATTTATCTTCATCAACAAAAGTGCTTTTCCCTACCGCATTAATCGAGTTTTTATCATACAAATAAGCACTATTGATATGATAGCGATAAACATAATTTTCTAATTGTTGCTCTAAAGTTTTTTTCATTGCAAACTCCTTCTGTAACTTTTACTATATCAAACTTTTGTATGTTTTGTAAAGACTTAAAAAAAGAAATTTAGTCTTTTAAATTTCTTCTAAACTTTCTAAAGTTTTTAAACATTTTTGTTCTTCTTTAGTAACTTTAGTTACAGGAGCATATTCTAATTTATAAAATCCTTGTTCATTCATATAATTAAAAATATCTCTTTGAGCTGTTTTGGTATTATTAAATATTTCTTCTAGTGCCGTTGCTAATTTCTCGTTACTAGCTTCGGTAATGGCAGTAGCTAAATTTTTAACCATATTTTTTTCAAGTTCAAGCAGAATATTTAAAATTTCTTGGTTTTTAGTCATTATCCTTTTTTCCTTTCTATTTTAATAATTTCAAACATTTTTCACAGTTATTTTTATGCTCTTTGGCTACTCTATTTACGATTTTTTGAGCTTGTTCATCTTCTAATAAACTGCCAAAATGAGCAAAAGCGTTGTAACAATTAATATTCCAATTAAATATATCAGTTACATAACTTAAATCTTTAGTGGTTAAATTACTTTCATCTTTATTCATAAGTTTCCTCCCTTAATAGTATCTATGAAAGATAAAAATTTATACAAAAAATTAACCTATTTAAAAAGCCCACATATATTATAACGAGGTGAAAATCATGAAATATGATTATCAATTTGGCAACACGGCTTATCAATATGATGGTAAATACGGTGTAAAGTTGACAAAATATAAGATTTTGGCACCCGAGCAAGAACAAGACCGACAACCAGGTATGGAATATTTAATGACACCGCTACCTATTTTCGATAATCCTAACTATAAAGGCAGTGGAAAGTTAAAAGATAAGGTAGCCATTATTACAGGTGGAGATAGTGGCTTAGGTAAAGCAGCAGCGATTGCCTTTGTTAAAGAGGGTGCTAAAGTAGTTATTCCTTACTATGATGAACATCAAGATGCTAAAGATACTAAGGAGTATATAGAAAAACTGGGTGGCGAATGTTTATTTTTAAGTGGGGATATTGCTGATAAAAACTTTGCCAAAAAGATAGTAAAGGAAACGTTAAATAGATTTGGTAAAATTGACATTCTTGTAAATAATGCCGGAGTCCAATATCAACAAGATGAATTAACTTGTATTTCCGATGAGCAATTTGATAAAACGATGAAAGTTAATGTCTATGGCATGTTTTATTTAACTAAAGAAGTACTACCCCATTTAAAAAGCGGAGATTCTATCATTAATTTAAGTTCCGTAACAACTTTCTATGGGGAACCCCAATTAATAGATTATGTGACAACTAAAGGAGCTATTGTCGGTTTTACGAGAAGTTTAGCACGGAATTTAGCTCTTAAAAATATTCGAGTAAATGCTATTGCTCCTGGATTTTACTGGACTCCTTTACAACCTGCATGTTGGGTTAAAGAAAAAATACCTTCTTTAGGAGCAGATGCCGCCATGGCCAGAGGTGCTATGCCTTATGAGCTAGCGCCCACGTTTGTCTTTTTAGCTAGTGATGATTCTTCTTATGTTACTGGCCAAGTCTTACATAATAATGGTGGTCAAATAATGGGATAAGAAATTATCCTTTTTTTAACTATAAAATTCTTTTTGAAAAATTCGGTAAAATACTTCTAAAAATAACTGATATTTGTGTTCGATTTCTTCAATTGATAAATTTAATAAAATAGCTGTATTCGTAAAACTTCTTTCCTTTAATAATATTTCTTCGATAATTTTTTGTTCAAAATTTGTCAGTTTTAAATAAGTTTTTCTTATAGTATCAAATAATTCTTTTCTCATTAAATAATTTAAGGGATCTTCATTATTATATACACAATCCTTATAATCAAAGATATTAGTAATCATATACTTCTTTTCCTTTCATATAATCTTCATTAAATTCAATGTTATTTTTACTATATAATCTTGAAAAATCTACTAGTCTGCCAAAAAGGATTTTTCGGACATAGCAATTTATACTATTAATATTGTTTAAAACTATTTTCGATAATGTATCAAATAAGATTATAACTGATTGATTAATAAGTTCGGAAGTTTCTATAATATAATTTTTCATATAATGGCTTCTCATGTAATTTGTATATTTTTCTATTAAATTCTGATAATAATCTAAAATTTTATCAGCCATATTTTTATGACCATATTTATAATGAACAATCAGTTCATATATCGATAGATTTTGATTTTCCATATTAAAGATATTTTTAAAATGACGATATGTTATTACTTTTAAATCATTTTCTTCTTTATCATAAAAAAACCAAGTATAATAAATTAACGTTTTTTTAGAATGATTTTTATAAGACAGTCTTTGAATATGAGGCCAAGATATTTTAAGAATTTGGCAAACTTGTCTTAAATTTTTAGAAGTTTGACTACTTTCTAAAAGTTGAAAAGCATTTTTAATATTTTTTATTTCTTGACGCCGCAGATAGATTTTTTCAGCGTATTTTAACCGTTCTTCATCCGATAAATCATTTAAAGCATTTTTATTTTTGGAATTATAAAATATATTTTTAATTGCTACATAGCAATAATTATTTTGAGTGCTAAACTCGTGTATTTGTTTATTTTTTTCTAAAAGCATTAAAACCTCCAATTATACAACTGCTCTATAATTGTTTATAGCAAAATAATACCATATGAATTTAAAATAATAAATCTTACAAAATGTCTCACTTTTTTTACCAAAAATTAGAAATATTTTTATAAACATTTGTTTGCTTTTTGTTTTTCTTTATTATATAATAGTTTTGGTGATAGCAATGGAACTAAAAGAAAAATTAAAAATTTTAGCCGATAGTGCCAAATATGATGTTTCTTGTTCCTCAAGTGGAAGCAAACGTAAAGGTGATTTAGGAAATACATCATTTAGTGGAATTTGTCACTCCTTCTCCGCCGATGGCAGATGTATATCTTTGCTGAAAATTTTACTTACTAATTGCTGCATCTATGATTGCAAATACTGCTTAAATCGCCAAAGTAATAATATTAAAAGAGTTATATTTACGCCGGAAGAGATATGTTATATAACTATTAATTTTTATAAAAGAAATTATATTGAAGGATTGTTTTTATCTTCGGGAATTATTAAAAGTCCTGATTATACCATGAATTTAATTATTGAAACTATCACTCTACTGCGCCGAAAATATCATTTTGGAGGTTATATTCATGCCAAAGCTATTCCTGGATGCAGTGAATATCTTGTTAAAAAATTAGGCCTGCTTGTTGATAGATTAAGTGCCAATATTGAATTACCGACCGAAAAAGGCATTAAACTTTTAGCGCCCAATAAAAATTTTGGTAATACCGAAAAAATTATGGGGTATGTTAAAAATAATAAATCGAATAAGTTTGTTCCGGCGGGACAAAGTACCCAAATGATTATTGGAGCTACTCATGAAAGTGATTTAGATATTATGCAAAAAAGCGAAAACATGTATAATAATTTTAAACTAAAAAGAGTCTTTTATTCGGCTTATATTCCTGTTAATAAAGATAACTTATTGCCAACTTTCGAAAAACCTCCCTTAATAAGAGAACATCGCTTATACCAGGCCGATTGGTTACTGCGCTATTATGGGTTTAAGACCAATGATTTATTAGATGATCAGCATGTTAATTTTAATTTATTAATTGATCCTAAAGCTAATTGGGCTTTAAATCATTTGCAGGAATTTCCTAAAGATATTAATAAATGTTCTTATTATGATCTTTTGAAAGTTCCCGGTATTGGAGTAACGAGTGCCAAAAGAATAATGAAATCTCGTCAACATTTTCAAATTACCTTTAAAGATTTAAAAAATATGGGCGTAGTCTTAAAACGAGCAAAGTATTTTATAACTTGTAGTGGGAAATATTTTATTGATAAAACTTTTTTTAATAAAAATTTCATCGAGGCTAATTTAGTTTTAGAAGATAAACAAAAAAGTAATCCCTCTAGAAAACAGTTGAGTTTCTTTAATGAATAATATTTATCTATATCAAGACGATTTTATTTCGCTTCTAAACCTAATTAATTATCTCATTAAAAACAAAATAAAACCCGATAATATAAAGCCCCTTTCTTATTGCCCTACTTTACTCGATGAAGTAATTAATTTAAAAATAGAGCCCACTAATAATGTAATTGATTTTATTATCAAGATTGGAAATAACAAAATTTTTAATATAATATATTATGTCTTTCTTTCTGATAATGAAAATAAAGAATTAATTATTTATTATTTCTATTTAAATCTTTTAAAATATCAAACAAATATCATTTATATGCGTAATTTAAGGTGTGTTACGAAAGCTTTAAAAATTGCTAAATATGTTGGCAATGAAGCCCATCGTCTTAAAGGCTTTGTTCGTTTTCAAAAACTGGAGCATGATATTTATTATGCAGAAATTGCTCCGAATAACAATGTTTTATTTTTAGTATCCAAACATTTTAAACGTCGTTTAAAAAACGAGTATTGGTTGATTAAAGATGTTAAAAGAAAAATACTAAGTATTTACGACAAAAAAGATTTTTATTTAATTGATGAAGATAATTTTCAAATAAATGACTTAAAAGTTGCCCAAGAAGAAAACGATATTAAAAATATGTGGAAAGAATTTTATGATACTATTGCTATTAAAGAAAGACATAACGAACGTTGTCGAATGAATTTCATGCCGAAAAAATATTGGAAATATATTATAGAAATGAGTGATGAATAATGAAAAAAATTGTGACCGGTGAAAATTTATATCAAAAAATGGAAGAAGCTATTAATTTGCTTTGCAATACTGTCAAAACAACTTTAGGACCCAAGGGATGTAATGCTATAATTGATCACTCCGCTTTTTCACCCTTTATTACCAATGATGGAGTAACTATTGCTGAAAATATTGAAAGTGAAGATGAAGTTGTAAATACCATATTAGAATTAGCAAAAGAAGCTTCTATTAAAACAAATGAAATCGTAGGTGATGGCACAACTACCACATTAGTTTTACTGCAAAGCATTTTTAATAATGGTTTAAGATTAGTCAAAAATGGTATTAATCCGCTTCTTTTAAAAGAAGAACTTGATTTAGAAACGCAAAAAATATTGGCGAGTATTAAATTAGAAAGTCGTCGACCAACAAAGACGGAATTAACAAGTATTGCCTGCACTTCAGCTAATGATGAAAAGATTGGTAACTTAGTCAGTTCTGCCTACTTTAAAGTAAAAAATAAAGAAGCTATAAATTTAATAGAAACCGAAGAAAATCTCATCAAAATGGAGTTTTTAAAAGGATACACATTTAACATTTCTTTATCCTCACCCTATTATTTAAAAAATACGCCAAGCTTAGACTTAAACAGTCCCCTATTTTACTTAGCCGAAAACTTAACAGATCTAGAAACAATTTCTGATGCCCTAAATTTTGCAGAGAGAAGTCAAGAAACCCTAGTCATAATTGCCAAAGAATATGAAGATTATGTAGCAAATGAAATAATTTCTTTATATTTACAGGAAAATGTAAAAGTGATTCTTCTAAAATTAGAAGAATATGGTCTAAATAAAGAAATTATTTTTGATGATTTAGTCGCTATTACTAATAATACTAAATTTACGAAAGTAAGAAGAATTCTTATTTCTACAGAACAGGCAACTATTGCCTTTGATAACAACTATAATACTACAAAAAGAATTGAAAATATCAAAAAAGAATTATCTAGTGTTACAATTGATAAAAGCTTTTATCAGAAACGTCTGGCTATGTTCCAAAAAGGATTAGTAAATATTTTAATAGGAGCTCCTACAGCTACCGAAAGACGGGAAATGAAAATGCGTTTTGAGGATGCTTTATGGGCCATTGATAGTGCAACTTATGGGATAAATAGCGGTTGTGGACTAACCTTATATAAAATAAGTGAAAGCATAAAGGTAGAAACTAATGCTTCTAAAATTTTACATGATGCTTTAAAAAAACCATTTGAACAAATAATGACTAATGCTGCTTTAAATACAGAAACTATAATTAAAGAAATAAAAAAAGAAAATTATCAAGTAATTTTCAATGTTAAAACTAATAATTTTGAGTCTATTGCTAATACACCAGTTTTGGATGCTACTAAAGTTATAGAAAGTTCTTTATTAAATGCTATATCTATATCGGGAATGCTACTAACAACTTCCTCATTAATTATCAATGAATATCAAAATAATTTAAATAAAATAAATGATCCCGAATTATAATTATTTATCAAAAAATCCTGCCCATGGATCTTTTCTTTTTAACCTTTTTATAGCTTCGGCCATGGTAATTTCATTAGGCTTTACTTTATCAAGTTCACTCCATTTAATTGGCATGGAAACGGGAGCATTGGCTCTAGCTCTTAGAGAATATGGAGCTACAGAAGTAGACGATCTAGTGTTACGAACCCAATCAATAAAGATTTTTCCCTTTCGATTTGCTTTGCGCATATTAGCTACATATTTATCTGGCCACGTAGCAGCCATTAATTCGGCAATGTCTTTCGCAATCTTTCGAAACTCTTCCCAAGTTGTTTTGTAATGGATAGGCACAACTACATGATATCCTTTACCACCGCTTGTTTTTAAATAAGATTTTAATTTTAATTTATCTAAAATACTCTTTAAGTCTTTGACTCCTTGGCGTAGTTTAACTAAGCTTAATTTTTCATCAGGATCTAAATCAAATACCATGTAATTAGGATTTTCTAGCTTTTGCACATTGCTTCCCCAAATGTGAAATTCTACACTATTCATTTGCGCTTCACTTATTATTCCTGATGGGGCTGTGATATAGTAATAATCATCCTTTTTTCCTTCATCATTTGGCAATATAATTTTTTTCATTCCTAAACTATCATTATCCAAATGCTTTTTAAAAAATTTATCTTTCTTAATCCCTTCCGGACATCTAATCGTACTAATAATTCTGTCCTTTAAATAAGGTAACATTCTTTCCGCCACTTTTTTATAATAATTAACCATATCTAACTTAGTTATTTTAGGGAGAGAAAACATAATTTTATCAGGATTAGTAATTTCTATTTCGGCATAATCTTCTTTTTTATTTTTTCTTATATTGCGCGCTATTTCATTCATTGTTCTTTTGGTTTTAATGCTAGTTTTAAATTTAGCAATATCTCGATAATTTTTATATTCATCGTTTTCTTTGATTAAAAGCCAATTATTTTTTTCTAAATTTACTAATGTCCAAGCTCCCTTTAAACGTTTACCATATAAAACAAATTTTAGAGACCCTTCTTTAAAGGATTTACCAAAGTTACCTATTACTTCGTAATAGCCTTCATCCCAAATCATTACCGTGCCCCCACCATATTCGCCTTTAGGTATGGTCCCTTCAAAATTGCGATATTCAAAGGGGTGGTCTTCAACTAAAATAGCTAAACGTTTATCTTTAGGATTATATGATGGTCCTTTAGGAACAGCCCAACTTTTTAAAACGCCATTATATTCTAAACGAAAATCATAATGATCATGACTAGCTAGATGATGTTGCACGACAAAGTGAAGTTTTTTTCCTGCTTTCTGCTTTTTACCAATTGGTTCTTTTGTTTTATTAAAATCTCTTTTGGATTTATATTTTTTTAATTTATCTTCCATAACATAACCTCAATATTAGTTTGGAAATATTCAGTAAAAATTATAACAGTCAATAATAAAAAATGTAATTGCAAATTTACCATTCAATTATATTTAAATTATTAAATCTTTTCTGCCAACTTGCCACTTTTTTATCATAAAGTTCTTTGGAATTAGCCTTATGTTTAATTGGCCTAATTGTTCTACTAAAAATATCACTTAAACCATAAGGAGCATAAACTTGTATTTTTCCATTTGATTTAGTAATACCTATAGATTGAACAGTAGCTATCCATTGATTAATAGCATCTTCTGAATTTTTATATTGGTCAATATTTTTATTTTCATTTTCTTTTTTCCATAAATGCATTCTCGCTTCATTATGAACATCGAATTCATAATTTAAATTTAATTTTTTTAAATATTTAATAATTTTTTCCTCTAATGCCTTTTCATATTCTTTGGAAATATTATTAGTATCGTAATAAATAACATCTATGTCTTTTATGCCATGATTTAATGGTTTATTGTCATAATAATTCCAAATAGTTTGAAAAATAGCCCCTGCAGCAATGTAAAAGTTAGGTAATTTTAAACTTTCAATGTAATCTAATATTTGCATTAAATCTTTATTTTTCTTTAAAATGGAAATAAATTCTCTATTTTGCTCCCAAATACTTTTATATTTCATGAAATCATTCCCCTTTAAACACATTGCTTTAGCAACAATTCAATTTGAATAATTTTTTTACTAATTTTTAATTGCTATATCTATTAAGTGTCAGCATTTATATAGTTAAATTGTTTAACTAATTTAGCTGAATAAATTTCATATAATCCAAGTGTATTAATTTCTAATTCAAATGGTTTAAAATTTTGTAATATTTGTTTTTTCATTGATATTATTTTATTATAATCTTTTATCTTCTTTTTAAAGTGCTTTTATCTGATTCTAATATACTACTAATTTCATCAATATTTATTAACGAATTAGCTTGAAGAGGTATAATTCTTGTCATACTTTTATTTATAAATGCACAATGATGTTCAATACTAAAGTATTCACTATCTGTCATAAGTTCATATTGTATAAATATATCTGGAATAAATTTATAACTGCTATCACTATTACTTTTACCAAAATCAGTATCACATTGAGTATAGCTACCTTTTAACATACTTTCTAAAAGCCCAGGTCTATCACAAGAACCTATATCAAGTTCATTTTCTGGATCTGATTCATTATTAATTGGTTGTTGATTAAGATTAACATCAGTTCTTTTTATATTAAGTTGAAAATAAATATCTCTAAGTATTGTATTATTAAATGTTTGGCTTAATGCTGCTGATATACATTTATCAATATCAGTATTTTCATTTAACACCATTAATCTCACAGGTACACCATCTTTATAAAAAACAATGGCATTATGCTTATTTCTGATATTCAAGTTATCTTTATTGCTGCTAATAATACAATTACAATTTCTAATTACTTTAAAAGAGTCAAATGGAATACTACCGTTTTCAAATCCATCAACAAATGCACCGCTAAAACATTCTATATGATTATCACTTTGTTCAGTCCATAAATCTATTGTATTTATAACATCCATGTAAATCATTCCTGTTTCACTTAATATATTACCATATTTTAAGATTCTTTTGTTTTTAAATTGTTAAATGCTTCTTCTTTAATAATTTATTTATAAACACATTCATTATTTATTCCTATCACTTTTTTGCAAAAGAAAAAAGTTCATAATAGAAACTATTACGAACTTTTATCGTCTATTATGGGGCGAAATGTGGGGATCGAACCCACGCGTACCGGAGCCACAATCCGGCGTGTTAACCACTTCACCAATTCCGCCATGACAAAAATATATTATCATATTTTATTATTACCGTCAATTTTAAACATAAAAAAAGAATTTATAATGCCTGAAAAATTTCATCTAAATCCTTTTTAGTTTCATTAAATAAATTAAATGTAAAATTACTGACGCCCATATTTCTTAATGAAGAAATATTATCTATCAAATTTATATTTTGATAATGTAAAATATAAGTACGACAATTTTTATTTATAATAGGAAGAAATTCGCCATTTCTATCCTTTAGATAATATTGCTTTTTTTCTTTACACAAGGTGCATTCTGTATCTTGATTTATAAACATATTTAAAAAGCAATGTTTTAGCACCATTAGTTCAACTCTGCCATATACTAAAACATCAACGTTAGGCATAGTCTTAAAATTATTATTAAATCCTTCAATTAAATGTCTTATTTGATCTTTACTATTTTCAACTGATAAAGCGATTTTCTGGACGCCCATATCAAATAAAGTTTTTAAAGTATAAGAATTGGTAACATTAAGATAAATATCACTAAAAACTTGGTTATCTTTACTATACTTTATTACTCCGCTTAAATTAGAAGCTACAATATTTTCCTTATCTAGATCCATTAACTTAAAAGTAGTACGATCAGTTAAATAATAAATATGTTTATCTTTATATTTTTTATATAAAAGATAGTCATCAACATAAATATTAACATCTTTATCTAATAGATATTTTAATTGTTCTTCTGTTCTAACATAAAAATTATATGATTCAGTCCGATTAGTTTTCGTTAATGGCCATTTAACTTCTTTGATAATTGGTTCATATTTAGATTTAGTTCTTAATTTTATTAATTTATTAACTAATGTCCGACGCAATTCACTTATAATTTTAATAGGAATAAAGATTTTTTCATCAGCATCAATTTGAATATCATTTAAAGCAAAAGGTGTCTCATTAAGTTTGGAGAATCTTTCCACTATTTCCGCTTTAGGAACCGGGCAATTTTTGCTTAATTCTACTTGTCCTAATTCTTCTTTTATTTGATTTTCGCCATCTGTTATTGTTGCTTTTAAAGGACTATCTATTTTTGCTTCTACTACTATATCGACATTTACTTTTCTTTGAGGAATATCTTTAATCTTTTCCATTAATAAACTATCTAAAGTTTTAATAACTGAACCCGATTCTTGCAAATCTACTTTGTTATCAACATAGACAATTTGACCTTTACTAGCTTTATTAATTAATAATAATTTATCATCGTAAAGATAATTGACAATCATGCCCTTTTGATTGGCAAAGCGAATGCCATCACCTTGAACAATATCATCTTCTAATTTAATCATTATTTTATTTTTATTAACTGTAGCTTGTCCTAATGGTGTACCAATATGATTAGGAGTTTTAATATTCATCAACTTATAATTTCTTTCATTAAATAAGTGCCCTAAGGTAAAATCTCGATTATATAATTTTTTTAAATTATTTTCTTCTTCTAAAGACACATTCATAGCTTCATTGGCATAATAGGCGTCAATTAAACGACGAAATATACGAGTAACATAACCAACATATTCTGGGCTTTTCATGCGCCCTTCAATCTTTAAACTATCAACACCGGCATCAATGATTTCTCGTAAATGCGGCAAGACGTTGAGTTCTTTAGGACTTAGTAAATAATCGCCATCGGTATTTATTTTTTCATCTTCACAATAAAGTTCATAAGGAAGACGACACATACCCGCACACTGACCGCGATTGCCACTGCGCTTTAAAATGCAAGATGAGGCTAAACACTGCCCAGAATAAGAAATACATAAAGCTCCATAAACAAATACTTCTTTTTCAATATCTACTGCTAAACTTTTTATTTCTTCTAAAGAAAGTTCTCGAGCTAATACTGCTCTTTTGACCCCAATATCTTTTAAATATTGCAAGTTCTCGGGAGCTTGATTATGCATTTGGGTAGAAGCATGCACTTCTAAATTAGGAAACATTTTTAAAACTAAATTAATCATTCCTAAGTCTTGCATAATTACAGCGTCTACATTATTTTCATATAAAAATTTAACATAATCTAAAAAGGCATCAATTTCTTCTTCATATATTAAAGTATTAATAGTTATATATACTTTTACCCCATATAGATGTGCTAATTTTATAGCGTCTTTTATTTCTTCTTTGGAAAAATTATCAGCATAAGCTCTTGCTCCATATAATTTACCCGCCAAATAAATAGCATCCGCCCCATTTTTTATGGCTGCATCCAACATCTCTTTATTACCAACAGGACTTAAAAGTTCTACTTTTTTCATAATTCATCACTAATTAAATTATAAAAACAAAAAGAAAATAAGTAAACTAAGTTACTTATTTTTGCGCCCTTTTTGACGTTTTTTAGCAGTTGTTTGCATTTCATAGAACTTTAATAAAGCTACAATAGCTAATCCTACGATAAAAGTTATGGAAACCGCAATTATCTCATTTTTCATATTCCAAAATTGTTTTTTTATTTTTATAGTATATGTTTTGCTGCTATTATCCTCTGCCGTAACAATTATCTTGATTTCTTTAGTTTGAGCTTTGCTATCATTTCCAGAAATAGTTATTTGAGATAAATTAGAATAAGGATAGGCACTGACAATTAAATTACGATTATAATCAGCGGACAATTCATATTCATATTTATCCGGTTTAAAATTAAGATTAAAACCTCCAACACTTAAATCTTTTAAATTTTGAGAATTTTGAGAACTATCTTCTTTTTGTCTATCTACTTCTATTTTATATATTTTACTTTCATTATTATAATTTACTGTAACGGTAATTTCATTTTTACCTATAGCAAGATTTTGCCCACCATCTACCTGAACTTCAGCATTAGGATTTTTAGCAAAGGCATAAACAGTAATATCTTCTACATCACTAGCAACTTTAACTTTATAATTTTGTTTATTATTTTTAAATTTAATGGCTCCATTACTTAAAGATAGACTGGCTAAATCTAAGCTTTGCGAATTATCGGGCAATTTATCTTCAGTCGTGTTATTTTTAAAAATGTTTAATTTATAATCTCTTTCCACTCCAGCTTCACTTTTAACGCGAATAAAAGCCACATTTAAACCTTCACTTAAGCTTATTTTGCGCGGCTCATAATTATTGACAAATTGGGACTTTGCTGATTTCAAAGTAGCATTAATACTTATTTCCGAAACATTTTGGCCGACATTTAGATTATAGCTATATTGATCACTATTAAAATTTAGATCTTTAACATTAGTTGTTAAATCACTTAAACGATTTTCAGTACTTCGTTTATCAGGTTTATTAATAACTAAAGTATAAGTTTTCGTAGTTTTATTTTTATTTTTAATTTCAATAGGCACATCAGTATGACCATAACTTAAAGAAATCTCTCTTGGCCCAAGGCCTTCGACAAAACCAACATCAGAATCCTTTAACGTTGCATAAACTACAGCCCTTTGCGCATCAGTTGTCGTTTCAAAATTAGTTTGATAGGATACATAATTATAGCCATAGGCATTTTTAACATGTAAAATAATTCCTACTATATTTAAAGATAAGGAAATAAAAAGTATTGTTATAATAAAAATATAAACATTACGATTTTTTGACTTTCTCATAAAAGCTCCTTAATACACTAAAATTATATCATTAGAAAGCCAAAATTGTAAAGTTAAACCATTTTAATATCTTCAATTTTATTAATGTCAATTACCTCATTATCCATTGTTAGTAATGTATTAGCTGTTTTACCAATAATAATCTTTTTTTCTTCTATACCATTTATTTTTATGAAAACTTCTTTTTTATAAATATAGTTGGGTGAGTTAAATATCCGATTGATTTTAGAAGAAATACTTAAATTATCCTCTTTTTCTTCCTCTATACTCTCACGCGAATAGAAAACATCTTGTGTATTATGAACATCCTCACTTATATTTCCAGGAAAAACATTTGGTAAATCATTATTCATTATATCCACCTCTATAACAATATATGAAGTTGGCCCTAAAAGTTGTATAATTTTAAAAATTGTTCATACTAAAAATATGAAAAAAATTATATCTAAAAAATTATTATTTTTTTTAATACCCATAGCAATCTTAATGATCTTAAGTTTGTTAAATCTTTATTATGCTCCAAATATTTCTAATTTATATAAAGACTTTTTTGCTAAACAAATTATTTGGTACATATTATCCATTATTCTTTTTACTGCCGTAATAATATTAAAACCTAATTTTATTTTAAAATTTAGTTTTCCTATCTATTTATTTAATATTCTGCTTTTAATCCTCGTTTTATTTTTGGGCAAAAGTGTTAATGGATCTCGGGCTTGGTTTAACTTTGGTCCCTTTTCTTTTCAACCTAGTGAATTTATGAAATTGTCCTTAATTTTATATTTAACCAAAGTAGTTTCGCAATCATCTTTAAAAACTAATAAAGATCATTTAATATTACTTGCAAGAATTATCATCATTTTTTTAATTCCTTCTTTACTTACCTTTTTAGAGCCTGATACCGGAGCCGTAGTAATCTACTTTTTCATTACTTTGGGCATTCTTTTAACTAGTAATATAAAAAAAAAGTATTTTATTATTCTTTTAAGTATTGGCCTTTTTATTGGAGGAATTTTAATATGTCTCTATTTTTGGCAACAAGACTTATTTATTAAGATTTTCGGTTCCAGTATTTTTTACCGCATAGAACGTTTGACGGAATTTAAAAAAGGTGGAGGGATGCAAATCGAAAATGCTTTAACAACCATAGGTAGTGCTCATTTTTTTAATCTTCCTCATCAGGCCCATAACTTATATTTTCCTGAAGCTGCGACTGATTTTATTTTTGCCTTATCCATTAATCATTTTGGCCTTATCGCCGGCTTTATAATCCTAGGTTGTTATCTGTTTTTAGATATAGTTATTATTCATAATATTCTTAATGTCAATAATACTAGTTGTAAAATAATAACTATGGGCTTTTTAGCGATGTTTTTATACCAACAAATTCAAAATATTTTTATGAATATCGGTCTTTTACCTATTGTGGGTATACCTCTTCCCTTTTTATCATATGGAGGAAGTAGTTTAATTTTGTTTTTTATTAGTATTGCTTTAATCATTAAATTAAGTTTAGAAAAAGAAAAATACTCATATAGAGTATTTTATCGATAATATGGATAATATCCAGGATTATAATAACCATAATTACTATAGTATCCATATCCACCTGGACGTGGACCATAATAAGGTTGATTAACATAAACCGGTCTTGGCCTTGTTAAACCAATCGCAGCTCCACCAGTAACAGCTCCTACTAAAAAAGGAAATAGAAACTGTCTATCATTTTGATTTTGATAACCATAAGGAGTATTAACCATATTATAATTTTGATAAGAATACATAATTCTTACTCCCTTCATAATATTTTATGTTTTTTTTAGAAGAGAGTTCTAATCTATTATTCAATTATTAATTAACATTTACTATATAAGGATCTGTTGATGTTCCTTCCCCGGTGGCTTTTAGTGTGTTAGTGGTTAGTAGATTGATAACTGGCCGCACGCCGTTCGAAGTATCACTGACACGGCTGTTGCGCAAGTAACGATTATTCAGGTAGCCGTAAAAGCCATTAGCATTATCAGAATATGAATTGAAAGGCGACGAGCTCCAGAAGTAAGAAGAACCTGTATAATATAGATAATTGGATGTTGCTGGATATGGACTATTAGTAGTTGGCTTAAATCCCGCTAGCACTATTTCATCGGCTGATAACAATCCTATCTTTAATTTATATACTCCTCCATATGTATGATTTCCATTACTATCTACATCATCTGATGATTGTGTTCCAGATTTTGCTTTAGGGTCTGGGCACGTTAGTTGGGGTTTAACTGTACTCTCTTGCAATCTTGTGTATGCTCCGTAATATAAATAGCCATCTTCACTTCCACTTCCAAAAGACGTATCATTACAATATATTCCATATTCTATGTATTGATCATAATCTCTTAAATTATTATAATACCATGCTTCTAATTTTTTCTTTATAGTACTATTTGTTCCCCCATGATCTGTTGTTCCTATTTGTTCTTCATTGTTTGTTGCTATATCTAAGCTCTTACATGGATTTGCATTTGTACATGGTATTGAATTGTCATATGTGTAACCGACGTATTTTCTGTTATTATATTCATTATTAAATGCACTTGTCCCTATATCCCCATCTAATACTAATCTTATACTTCCATCTCCATTTACTCTCACTATTCGCCATAAATTATTATCATTTGAACTTAATTTGACATAGTTATTGTTTACTGACCCTCTAAAATAGTAACTTGTTCCTCCAGGATTACTATAGCTTAAACTTGTGTTACTATTATAATCTTTCATGCTGTATACTCCGCTACAGGAAGTATCTCCACTTGTTGGGCAGCCGGCACTAAAGTTAGCAGAAGTTGGTGATGCTGGGTTTACTGTTTTTATTATTTCATCTGCTATCTCCTTTAATGTTCTTACTCGTTCAAATTCTACTGTACATGTTACAGCTTTACTGGTTCTTGGGGTTACTGTTAAAGTGTTAGTTGTTTTATTATATGTTGCACTTTGATTATTATCACAACTTACACTTTTATATTGATATCCTTCGTTTGGTACTACTTTAAATGTTGCTGTTGTTCCATAATCTGTTTGTTGTGTCGCTATATCCAGGGAATTTACTTGTCCATGTCCACCGCTATGTACAGATACTGTTATTCTCTTACTTACTGTTCTGGTTATTGTTAAAGTATCAGTTGCTGTTTTCGTATAATATGCATATGATACTCCTATTACTGTTCCTATTACTAATATTAATCCTACTATTCCTAATTTTAATTTCGGATTATATATTCCTTTTTTTTGTGCTTTCTTTATTTCTTTTTCTATTCTTTTTTTGTTCATGGATGAGACCTCCATTATTATTATGATAACTTTATTTTATCATATTCGCAAGGCTATATGCAATACAGAATGCTGGTAAAAAGCATTAGAAAATAAACTTTTGGAATAAAAATCCACGCCTAAAAGACGTGGTATTTCGCTAAGGCCTATAAGGCCGGTTACTGGCGGCCTCCATTTGGAGGATTTTTTGGTCTGCCAATTGCCTTTGTCCCTTTTACTTACCCGTAAACGGGTCTTTATATTCTTTTAAACTTCGTTTATCTAATATTCTATCTTCTGTTTCTTGCTCTTGAATATATTTCTTTATTGTATTTTTGTTCGCTCCTACTGTGCTCACAAAATATCCTTCTGCCCAAAAATGTCTATTTCCGTAATTATATTTTAAATTGGCATGTTCTTCAAATATCATCAAGCTGCTTTTCCCCTTTAAATATCCCATAAATTTTGATACACTTAATTTAGGTGGTATTTTTAAAAGCATATGTATATGATCTATACATGCATGCGCTTCTATTATTTCCACCTCTTTATATTCGCATAATCTTCTTAGTATTATTCCAATGTCTCTTCTCAATTTACCATATACTGCTTTTCTTCTAAATTTTGGTATAAATACTATATGATATAGACAGTTATATTTTGTATGAGACAATTGGCTTTCATCATTGTCCTTAGACTTCGTTTTTGTTTTTAACATATAAATCTCCTTCTGTTTTTTATTTTGATTGGCAAATCATTTTTATTATAACAGAAGGAGATTTATATGTTTCCTGGCGGGCGGAGCACTTTACTATTCTCACCAGCTTAGCTGGTGGTTTTATATGCAAAACTGATGTTTTGCATAATAAAAAAAAGAGTTCAATTTGAACTCTTTAATAATTATTATTCAATAATTTCAGATACTACACCAGCACCTACAGTACGTCCACCTTCACGGATAGAGAATTTAGTACCGTTTTCAAGAGCTACTGGAGCAATTAATTCAACAGTCATATCTACATTATCACCTGGCATAACCATTTCAACACCAGCTGGAAGTTCGATAACTCCTGTTACGTCTGTAGTACGGAAATAGAATTGTGGTCTGTAATTTGAGAAGAATGGAGTATGACGTCCGCCTTCTTCTTTAGATAATACATAAACACTTGCTTTGAATTTATGATGAGGTGTAACACTTCCTGGTTTAGCAAGAACTTGTCCACGTTCAACATCTTCACGAGCAATACCACGAAGTAATGCTCCAGCATTATCTCCTGCTTCAGCATAATCTAATGATTTTCTAAACATTTCAATTCCTGTAACAACAGTTTTTTGAGTGTCTTTTAGACCAACGATTTCTACTTCGTCATTAAGATTTAATCTACCACGTTCAACACGTCCTGTAACAACAGTACCACGTCCAGAAATTGTAAATACATCTTCAATACTCATTAAGAATGGTTTTTCAGTATCTCTTTCTGGAGATGGAATATATTCGTCAACAGCTTTCATTAAATCTCTAATAGATTGTTCAGCTTCAGGATCTCCTTCAATAGCTTTAAGAGCAGATCCACGGATAATAGGACATTCAGTATCGAATTCATATTCTCCTAATAATTCACGAATTTCCA
>CANRFQ010000010.1 GCA_947629935.1 uncultured Bacilli bacterium
AGCTTTAGCGTTGCGAAGAAAAACCTCCTTTGATAGAATAAGTGCCGTCTAACAAAAGCACAAAAAAATCAAAGGAGGTGTCCTGAATGGACGTGAATAGTTTAGCACACACGAAGTGGAATTGTAAATACCACGTAGTGTTTGCACCAAAATTTCGAAGAAAAATAATATATAATCAATTAAGAGCAGATATAGGAAAAATAATAAGAATGCTGTGTGAAAGAAAGGACATAACAATAATAGAAGCAGAATTATGTCCCGATCATGTGCATATGTTAATAAGTGTGCCACCAAAGATGAGCATAGCAGGAGCAATAGGATATATAAAAGGGAAAAGTACACTATTGATATTTGATAGACATGCAGATATGAAATACAAATATGGTCAAAGGCAATTTTGGTGTAGAGGATACTATGTAGACACAGTAGGGAAAAATACAAAAGCAATACAAGAGTATATAGCGAATCAATTAAAAGAAGATAAACTAGCAGATGAAATGAGCAGCAAAGAGTACATTGACCCATTTACTGGAAAAAAGACAAAACAATTCAAGCTATTTAAGTAATAGCAAGTAGTAAAAGTAGTGCAGAAGTTAGGCGAATTCGGAGCGCAATATAGCGCGGCCAGTAAGATGCACTTTTAGTGCTTAATAAAACTACCAGCTTAGCTGGTAGATTTTTATTTTAATATTGAAATCTAGTTAAGAGTGTGTAAACACTTTATTATCGCTAAATTGAATTAGATAGGTATATGATATAATCGAATAGAGGTGTAATCGTGAAAAAAAATTTATTTGGTATTTCATTAATAACTATGGCTTGCTTATATGGCTTATTATCTGCAGTTTTATTGATAGTTTGTATAATAACGGAATTTCCTTTAATATATGGCATAGTAATAAGTATACTAGTCTTAATTTTACAATTTTTAATATCTCCTGTTGTTACTGATATTACAATGAAATGGCTATATGGGGTTAGATTTGGTTATGATTCATTACCAGATTATTTAAATGATTTTATTGAAACCGTATGTAAAAAGTACAATATGAAAAAACCTCGAATAGGATTTATTGATGATGGTGCCCCTAACGCTTTTACGTATGGAAGAACTAAAAATAGTTCAAGAGTTATTTTAACTAGAGGAATATTTGATCTTTTATCTGAGGAAGAGGTTGTTGCTGTAGTAGGACATGAATTAGGACATGCTACGCATTATGATATGCTTTTTATGACAGTAGCTCAATTAGTCCCTTTAGTTCTGTATGGAATTTATATTTCTCTTAATCGCAGCGATAATGATGAATCTAATTTGGCATTAGTAGGCTGGATAGCATATATTTTATATATAATTTGTCAATATATAATTTTATGGTTATCAAGGACAAGAGAATATTATGCGGATAGTTTTGCAATTGAGGAAACTAAGAATCCTAATGCTTTAGCTGAAGCTTTAGTAAAAATAGGGTTTGGACTAAGTTCTAATGCTAATAATCAGACAACTGACTCAAAGGGTAAACAAAAGCAATCGGCCGCAAAATCAAATGCTTTAGGTATTTTTGATTCTAAGACTTCAAAAACTTTAATTGTTAGCAGTGTTGATAATGGTAAAGTATCAAAGGATAACATAAAAAAAGCCATGAAATGGGAAATGTGGAATGTATGGGCTAAATTTTATGAATTTAATTCGACCCATCCATTAATTTCTAAGAGACTCAAAGCGATTTCTTCGAGGTGTGCAGAATTTAATCAGATTCCATATATTGATTTTGATTTGAAAAAAACAGAATCTTATATTGATGACTTTTTATCAGAATTGGTCATTAAATTTTTACCCTTTTTATCTTTATTTATAACTATTTTATCAATTTTGATATGGCCAAAGTATGTAATGGTAATTATAGGTGTAGGAGGAATTATAGCGATGCTAGCTTCATTCTTAAAATTATCATATCATTATAAAAATAAAAATTATAGATTTACAAATGTTGCGGATTTATTAAACGAGGTTAAGGTTTCAGACATTACAAGTATTCCTTGTATTGTTAGAGGAACTATTATAGGTCGAGGAAATCCAGGATGTATACTAAATGAAGATTTTGTTATTAAAGATGAAACAGGTATAATGTTATTAGATTATAATCAACCTCTTAATTTAATTAATAAATTATTTGCTATATTTAAATCTAAAGAATATTTTGAAAAAATAGTAACTATAAAAGGATGGTATCGCCGAAGCCCTGTTCCTTATATTGAAATATATACAATGGAATTTGACAATCAAACCAAAAAGACTTATACTTTTATGCTTGCAAAAGTATTTAGAATTATAGGTCTAGTAACTTTTCTAATAATTTTATGTTTAGCTGTTGTAGTTTAAAATAATAAAATGGTCCCATTAAAATTATGGGATATTTTTTTTTTTAAAATTATATTTATATGCTATAATAATGAAGAATAGAGAGGTTGTAATATGTATTGTGGTAGTTGTGGTTGTAAAATTGAAGCAAATGCAAAATTTTGTCCAAATTGTGGTTCACCAATAAATAACCTTACCAATAATCAGTCTAGTAATAAAAGAAAAGTATTAATAGGCATTGGAATTGGAATAGGTGGAGTATGTATTATTTTGCTTTTAATTTTTATAATTGGTAAAACAGGTAATTATTATTTTTCTAATAAAAGTTATGATACTTCTAATTCAAACGTTAAATCTTCGTCTTCCGCAAATAATTATAAGACGGCTATAGTTGAAGATAATGTTTATCAAGGAGTACAAATAAAAAATGAAAAAGATGCTAATGAATTGATTGTTAAGGATTCTGTTGATCAAAAAAATAAATGTCCTGAAGAAATTGTTCAAATTGAAAATGAATTTATCAAAAAGTTTAATTTAACTGCTGTTAATTTATGTGAAATGGATGTTGATTTTGCTCGAGAATTGGAGAATGTTTTCCAATATATATACGATGAATATCCAATGGCAAGAGGGCATCTTACTAATTTAACGTTAAGAAACACTTCGATGATTGAAGGAGAAGTAATCGCGGCGTTTATGTCTTATTTTACTTTTGCTAAGGCTGATAGTCCTGACTCTTATCCTTGGGTTATAAAAACGCAAGTATTGTTAAGTAGTAAATTCTTTCTAAATAAAAACATGCTAGATATGGCAGCTAAGGAAAGTTCTGCTAATGGGCATTTTCCGCCTAACAGTAATATCTACGCTCCACTTGCTCATGAATTAGGACATTATTTATCTTTTTTAGCTATGCTAAATAATTATAATATGGATTCAGTTTTATTAATTAATTCGGATAATGTTAATAAATTTTACGAAACGGCTTATGATTTTTCGGATGGTAGCTTTTCATTGCAAATGTTAAAGGAAGCTTATAATAATTATCAAAAAGATACCAATTCTTCTTTATCTTTTGATGAATGGCGAGGAACAATATCTAAATACGCTTTAGTTAAAAATAATCAAGGCGATTATATATATGATGAAACCATTGCGGAGTCTTTTCATGATGTGTATTTAAATTCTGATAATGCTCAAGAAGCTAGTAAATATATAATTCGAGTTTTGAAAAAATATTTAGAAGGATAGGTGTCCTAAATGAAGAAAAAAATTTTATTGGTAGGGATAGTTAGTTTTTTGTCAATTTTCACTGTAAAGGCTTTAGAAAATAAATTTAATATAGATTCATCCAAATTATCTATTTCTGTAAAACAAAAAAAAGTAAAAAATGAATTCAATGATTATAATTTAACTTATAATATTTCTTCGGAGAATGAAAAATTAAAAGAAAATATAACTAATTTAAGTAAACAAGTGACTTATTTATTATTAGGTTCTGCTAATATGCAGAATGAGAGCGCTATAGAATATTATCAAAGAAGAGAAGAATATTTAAAGCTACGTTATAATCCTAATATTCCCAAAGATGAAAGTTCTTTTTCAGGCTTTGATGAAAATAGTCAAGAATATAAGGACGATTTAGTTTCAGGAATTACGGTTCCTAGTATGTTTAATATTCTTAATGAATTAGATATAAAATATGGTAGTATCGAAAATATTAGAGTTAGTATTAATGATGATATGATAGTAAGTGCAGTCACGATTCCCAATATTCAAATAAAAGAAGAAGATAAAGAAAATCCTATGAACTATAACCTAGTAAACACAAATTTAATAGTATATTATTACTTTAAAAAATTAAATGATGAGTATAAGTTATATTATTTGTTTGCTGAAAAAAGTGAAGACTTGCAGGATTATATGGGTCAAATAGAGCGTGCTGAAAATGAAAGAGCTCTTTCAGTAGTGTCTCAGACAGCTACAAATTTAAAAGACATTTATGATTTTTCTAAATTAGATAGTTTAAATGATAAGCAAATTCAAGAAATATATAATAAAAATTATCAAAATGTTGTGCTAATCAATTCCTACTATAATAATCAATTAAAGACGTCTGCTAATGGACTTTTATTGAATAATGGATTAGTAGTGACTACTTGGGATTTTTTAGAAAAAAGCTTAGTTGAATCACAATTTATTACAATTAAAAATGGCGAAGGTACAGTTTATGAAATTGAGGGAATAGTTACCATAAACCCTAATGCAAATATGGCTGTAATAAAATTAAAAGAGGAAATTCCTACTAATACCATTTTAGGGGATATGGATCAGATGGAAGTGGAAGATCCAGTTATTGCCATAAATAGTAAAACCAATTTAGGTTTATCAATTCAAAAGGGAATTGTAACTTCCAAAGATGAATATATTCAAAGTAGTATTCCATTATCGGGAACGGACGAAGGAAGTCCCCTTTATAATGTTAATGGAGAAGTAGTTGGTTTAAATACCGCTCAGTCAACTAATACAAGTCTTTCTTTAGCAATAAATAGTAAACCTTTATTAGAAATTCAAAATAAATTTAATAATATAAATTTTGAGGATATTAAAGCTATATCTTTTGAAACCTTAAAAGAAAAATATTATTATTTAAAACAAGAGGAAGAAAAAGTTATAAATTTAATTCCCAAAAGTAAGTGGAAAAAGTATCAAAAAATAGGTGATATTTCTAACAATATTAAGCTGAAATTAGTTAAAGCTAGTTATGATAACAATGTAGTTAGTTTAAGATATCAAAATATTATTTCTGATTATATAGATACTATGCAACATTCTCTAGCCTTTCGCCAAAGATTAGAACAAGATGGTTTTAAAAAAGAATTGGATAGTAAATCAAAATATATATATGTAAATAGTCAATATAAAGTTATTATCACTAAAGAATTTGATTATTTAATTGTGGTAATGGTGAAGTTATGAAGAAAATAAAAGAAAAATTAAAAGAGTATAAATTAACATTAATAGTAGCAATTTCAATTATGATTGTAGCTATTACACTTGCTTGGGTATTTTTAGGAAAAGGTATTAAAATAAAAACATATGCAAATGACTATTATCGTTTCAAATATGATGATACATGGAAAATAACAAACAAAAAAGAATTAGAAATTGATTTAGATAATTCAAATAAAGGGAACCTCCACATTGAAGTAATTAAATTAAAAGATGAAGAAAAATATAATGACATTGATCAAATGATAGATAATTTAGTGTATCAAATAAATGCTCAAAATAAAGATTATAATTTAATTACGCAAAGTGCTGATAAGATTACCAAAAAAGAAATAGCTGGTTATAAATTATTGTATGAAAATAATAGTAACCAAGTATTAATAACAATATATAAAGAAGATAATAAATTAGTAATTTTTAATTATGAGAGTAAAGATAAGTACTTTGATATTTTACTTGATAGTGTTCAAAATATAATTTATAATTTTGAAATTAAAGATGATAATTATTCTTTAAATACTAAACCTCAGGTGGAAACAAAAGCGATAAGTTATACAGCAAATGATTCTTTAGATCAAAAAATTAAGGAAAATAAAAATTATGCACTTGCAAATAACAATTA
The DNA here is from genome assembly GCA_947629935.1 of uncultured Bacilli bacterium. Lineage (GTDB taxonomy): Bacteria > Bacillota_I > Bacilli_A > RF39 > UBA660 > HGM10766. The sequence continues at coordinate 5,991 of CANRFQ010000010.1, forward strand.
TGAAGTTTTTTATGAATTGCCTAGTATTTTTAAACTAACAGCATATGACTCTAAAATAGGAACATTTGAATATAAAATAGATTCAGGTAAGATAAATATAACAACTAATGTATATAATTATAATATTTATGATTATGTAAATTCAGAAAAAGAAACTGGTAATATCTATGGGTTATTTAAAGCAATCAAAAATGATACAGAAAATTATTCAAATTTTAAAGATTCTTTGGATGAGATAAAAATAAATAATTATAAAGGATATATCTATGAGGTTAGTTATAATCAAAAAGATATAAAATCCCAAAACTATGTTATAGCAATTGCTTTAAATAAAAATCATATCTTTCATATTAATATTGAAAGCCAAAATATTGATATTTCTAAAAAATTAATTGATAGTATAAAAATAACAAAAGTTACAAACTATGCAAGCTATATAACTAAGACTATTAAAGATGATAATTTTATAATTGAGTTAAAACGAATTAATAATTTAAATAATACAGAGGATTTGCTTACTTTTAAAATCCCTAGTAAATACAAAGAAAGAGATTTAAAAACTAACATATATACTGAACGTAATTTTGGTTTAAATTACGATGAAGAAAATGAAACATTTCAATATAATGTTAAAATAGTTTTAACTAGTAATTATATAGATTTAGATTCGCAATTAAAGTTATTAAATTCAAATGTTAATTACTATAAAATATATGGTGATGTAAAAGAATTAACCTTCCTAAAAAACCAAATGTTTAACAATCAGAATTTTAGTATATATGAAAGTCAATTTAGCAAAAAAGATTATTTATATAAAGAAGGTAAAGATAAAAAAGAATTTCAAGTAAATGAGAAAGTATTAATAAATGAATTAGAAAGTGGTGGTTATATAGTAGTTATTGTAGATGGAAACAATGCAGAAGTTAGTGATGAATTATTAAATGAAATCACAAATTTCAATATAGAAAAAAAAGAAAGTAAATAGAAAGAAGGAAAAAATATGAATTGTAAAAAATGTGGCGCTGCTTTACATGAAGGTAGTAAATTTTGTACTAACTGTGGAGAACCAGTTAATATTGAAACATCTCAAGAAGGAGGTATAAATAACGTTAATGGTCCAGTTCCTACACCTAATATAGGGGCTAATGTAACCAATCAAAATATTGTAACTCCTAATGTTAATTCTAATTTTGCGACTCCAAATAATCAAAATAGTAATTTTGCATCTGAAAAAAAGGATAATAAAATATATCTGATTATTGGCGGGGTACTTATTGTTATTATTATTGCTTTAGGAATTATTTTAGGTATAAAATTATTTAATAAAGATGGTAGTGATTCCGATAGTAGCAATAATATCTATCTATCATCTGCTAGCTATAAAGTAAAATTGAATAACTTTACTTTTGATATTCCTGATAATTTAGTTTATGAAGCTGCAGAAGGTGGTCTAATTATTGGTGATGAAAACGACACTTGGGTTGTTGTTCTTTTTGTGGATAATGGTAATTTTAATAGTTTAAAAACTAATATTAATCAATTAGCAGGAAGTTTAACAGATGGTGTGAGTGCTAACGGTTCAGCTCAATTAAAAACTGTGGATGGAACGGAATTTATTACTATTGAAGCATCACAGGGAGGAACTAACGGTTTAATTGGATTAGCTAAATTAAATGCAATGAATTTTGTCGAAGCAACTATTCAAAGTAGTGACAATAGCTATAATTATGATGTACTATCAGTTTTAAGTAAAATTCTTAAAAGTGCAACGTACAGTGAAACAACTAATGCTATAAGTAATCAACAGTTTAATATTGACTTAGATGCTATTTCATCATTAGCCAAATAATTTGTAAAATAAATGTAGATTGTATTAATGGTCTTGTTATATAAAATTATTTATATGTTAAACTAATAGTAGAGAGGAGATAATTTTGTGAAAAAAATAAAACATTTGAGCATTGGTATAATGGCCTTATGTTTAATAGTATTTGCTACTGGTTGTGAATTTGGAAAAAAAGAAGAAGCAACAAATAATACAAATTCAAATACAACTGTTGAGCAAAATCAAAATACAGTAGCTTCAGCTGGTTATAGGGTTTCTTTTGGAGGCTTCACATTTAATTTACCTGAAGGTATGGAATATGAAATTTCTGAGGATGAATTAGCTATAGCAGATGAAAATGCTACTTGGGTAGCCATGATAGGCATAATAGATGGTAGCTTTAATCAAATAAAAAATAATGTCGGCGAAGTACAGGCATTATTGCAACAACAAGGTATGCAAGTTGATAAACCAGCAGAAATTAAAACTTTAGGCGGTAAAGAATATGTTACTGTTGATATGAGTAGTGCCGGGAACAATATTATAGGTGCTTATGCAGGTTTAAATGAGGCAAAAGCCGCTTGGATTATAATTTATAATTCTAATAATTCATTTGATTATACAGCATTATCTGCTTTAGCTTCAGTATTATCATCTGCATCATATAGTCCTATGGCAAATAGTATAGCCCAGAACAATTTCAATATTGATTTAGATGCTATTTCAGCACTTGCTAAATAGTAATTACAGATAAAAAGAAGAGAAATCTTCTTTTTTATTGGGATTAATTATGATAATTTCTGAAGATAGGTAAGGTGTAATAATGATATTTTATGCAGTTATAGCAATTATTTGTTTGATTTTAATTTATATTTTTATAGTGCGTAATGGTATAGTAAAACTAAATAATAATGTTAAAGAGGCTTTTGCTACGATGGACGTGTACTTAAAAAAACGCTGGGATTTAATTCCTAATTTAGTAGAGACAGTTAAAGGATATGCAAAACACGAGAAAACAACTTTAGAAGAAATTATTAAACTTAGAAATTTAGTTTACGATGATATGTCAGACAGCGAAAAATTAAGAACTAATACGACTGTCACGAGTGAAATTAGTAAATTAATGGCATTGGCTGAAAGCTATCCAGAATTGAAGGCTAATGAAAATTTTTTAAATCTTAGTAAAGAACTTGCGCAAATAGAAGAGGATATTGCTAATTCTCGTAAGTATTTTAATGGGACGGTTAGAGAATTTAATAATAAAGTAGAAATGTTTCCAAGTAATATTATAGCTAAAATTTTTGGCTATAAGTCAAAAGAAATGTTTACGGCTAAAGAAGAAGAAAAAGAAAACATTAAAATAGAATTATAGGTGGCGATTTTGATGGAATTTGTAAGTAATTTATTGTCATCAGGAATGTTAGCAATTATTCTAAGTGTTTTTCTGTTAATCCCTATATTTTTTGTATGGCTATTTACTTTTACTGGAAAAAATAGAGATTATCCTTTAAAGAAAAAGGCTCATAATTTTTGTTGTTGTTTACTAATATTTAGTGCATTAATTTTATTTTTCATAGGTGTTAGTTATTTAGAAAATAAAAATAGTAAATATGATAATACAGTTGATTCTTCTGCTGATGGGTTTACAATTGAAAATTATAAAGTAAAATTAAATGTTCATGAAAATAATGTAGTAGATGTAGAGGAAGATCTAACAGTCAATTTTTATGAATATGGACACCACGGTATATATAAATTTATTCCAACGTGGTTGGAATATACTGGTAAAGATGGTAATACTGTCTCTCGTAATGCAAAAGTTACTAACTTAAAAGCAATTGGTGATGAATTTGAAACAGATACCATCAATGGTAAAAAAAGAATTAAGATTGGTTCTGCTAATAGTACGTTAGATCCAGGCTTAAAAACTTATACAGTTATGTACCAATATAATATGGGCGAAGATCCCTTTGATGATTTTGATGAATTTATTTTTCATGCTTATGGTGATTATTGGGGAACAAAAATTAATAACGCATCCATCGAACTTACAATGCCATCAAACATTTCTTCAAACTCAATTAAATTTTTTAATGATAAATATCGGAATATTGATATAACATCTTACGTTGATTATTATGTGGAAGGTAATACCTTATATGCAAAAGTGTTAAATTATGATTTATTTAAATCTTTAACAGTAGATATTGAATTGCCTGAAGGTTATTTTAATGCGGCTGCTAATAATTATGGATACACGTCGATGAGTTTGCTTATATTTATAATTATTTTTGCAATTGTTATTTTTATAAGTTGGTTAAAATTTGGTAAAGATTATCACTACTCAGAAACTGTTGAGTTTTATCCTCCCGAGGGTTATGATTCGGCAGCAATTGGCTATATTTACAAAAAGGAAAGTGGTCGCAAATTAGCAATTTCTTTAATTGTAGAACTGGCTAGCAAAGGCGTAATACGTATTGATGAATCAGATGATAAAAAAACAAGAACAATAACTAATCTCTGTTCAGTTGATATAAACAAAGCTATAAATCGGAAGATTGGAATTACTAAATTAAAAGATGCTAAAGCCGGTACAGAAAAATCTAAGCTTGATAAATATTTTGGTGATAAGGATACAGCAGTGATAACAGAAAAACATGAAGATTTTTATTCATCTACAAAAAGCATGGTAAAAAATGGGTATCTTAGAATAGATTATGATACCATAAATGATTATTCAAAAGAGGCAATTAATAATATTACTGAGCAAATCAAAAAGAACGCAAATGATAATTTATCTAAACTTACAACTAATGAAAGAATAGTTTACGATCAATTATTTGTTAATAGTGATGTAAATATTTTAGAAAAAGATACAGACTTTTATATAGTATTTACTAATTTAAATAGTAATTTACAACAAGAATTAGATGCAAAAATTGATGAATCTAAATCATACACGTATATGATTATTTCCAGTATATTAGTTTTCTTTGGGGTATTTTATTTTATGTTTGCTTTTAATATTTATGAAGATTTAAACCCTAAATATAGTATACTATACGGAATTTCTATTATAGCAATTTGCTTATCAGTAGTTTTTATATTATTGATGAATAGGAAGACGACTTATGGAAGTCAGATTTTGGCAAAGATTAAAGGGTTTAAAAAATATTTAGAGACTGCCGAAAAGTCTCAATTAGAAGGTTTAGTAAATCAAAATCCAAATTATTTTTATGATATTTTGCCTTATGCTTATGTTTTGGGAGTGTCTAAAAAATGGATTGAAAAATTTGAAAATATTCCAATGCCTGAGGTAAATATGGGAAATTTTGATTATTTTGATACAGATTCTTATAATAGTTTATCGGATTCTGTTTCATATCCAATCTCAAGTGGGGGATTTTCATCTTCCTCATGTGGAGGCGGATGTTCCTCATGTGGTGGGGGATGTTCTTCTTGTGGAGGTGGTGGCTCTTGGTAAAAAAATTTGTAATGCAATGGCATTTAAGCGAGATTTGCAATTTAAAATGCAAACATTGTTATCAAGAGAAACATATTCCGGTCCAATTAAAATTTGAACAATTAATTGCTATACTTAATCAATATCGCGAGTTATTAAAAAAATTAAATATGAAGGGACATATTAATTTAACCGGTGGAGAACCGTTATGTTGTCCTTTCTTTTTTAAAATATTAGATGAATTTCAAAAGGATAAAAGTTTATATAGCTTTTCCATATTGACAAATGGTACTTTAATAACAGATGAAATAGCGAAAAAAATTAGTAATTATAATCCTGAATATGTCCAAGTTAGTTTGGAAGGTGGAAAAAAGATGAACGATTTTGTCAGAGGGACAGGTGTTTATAAAAAAGTTGCTAAAGCTATATCTTATTTAAAAAAATACAACATATTTGTATCGCTTTCTTTTACTGCCACCAAATTAAATTATAAAGAATTTCCTAAAGTAGTAAAATTTGCTATAAAAAATAATGTTGATAATGTGTGGTCAGATAGATTTATACCTCTAGGGACAGATTATGATAAAGAGTTTATTATGGGATTAGGAGAAACTAAAAAATTTTTAAATATTATGGAACAAGAAAGGCAAAAGTTAAAGAAAATAAAAAGTAAAACTAAAATAGCTATGTATAGAGCCTTGCAATTTCAAAAAACAAATGATTATCCCTATAGATGTACAGCAGGAATATCGTTATTAACGGTAATGGAAAATGGTGATTTAGTTCCCTGTCGACGCTTACCGATAGTTGTTGGTAATTTATTAAATGAAAATATGTGGGACTTATACAATAATAATGAAGTATTAAAAAAATTGCAGAAGGATATTATTCCTGATGATTGTCTAAAGTGTGAGCATGCGGGAGTTTGCCGTGGGGGATTAAAGTGTTTAACATATGCAATTTATAAAAATTTAAATAATAAAGATATCGGCTGTAATTTATAAGTTTTAAAAATCCTATTTAGGATTTTTTGTGTCTAATTTTAAAAGATAATATTGTTCTTATAAAAAAAAGTTTATATAATAAATATGGAAATGGTAGTGGTATTAATGGAAAAAGCTTGGCATAATTTTAAAGGAGAAAATTGGAAAATAAATATTGATATTGCTGATTTTATTAAAGAAAATTACACTGAATACACAGGAGATGAAAATTTTTTAGTAGCTCCTACAAAGAAAACACAAGCGGTTTGGAAAGTTTGTGATGAAGCTTTAAAAGTGGAGCTTGATAAAGGTATTTACGATGTTGAAGTAAACGAAGTGTCGGGGATAAATAATTTCAAACCAGGATATATTTGTCCCGAAGACGATGTTATAGTAGGCTTGCAAACTGATGGATTACTAAAGAGGATCGTCAATCCTTTTGGTGGTATGCGTATGGTCAAATCAGCTTTAGCTGCCTATGGTTATGAACTTAATAAAGATATTGATAAATATTTTAATAAATATCGTAAAACTCATAATGATGGAGTTTTTGATGCATATACAACTGACATTAGAAAAGCTCGTCATTGTGGCCTTTTAACGGGTCTTCCAGATGCCTATGGTCGAGGCCGCATTATTGGTGATTATCGACGTATTGCTTTATATGGCATTGACTTTTTAGTTGAAGAAAAACAAAAGGATTTACTCGCTTTAGAAAAAGAAGAACTAACAGAATACGTTATTCGTTTAAGAGAAGAAGTTAGCATGCAAATTAAAGCTTTGCAAGATATCAAAGATATGGCTCAAAGTTATGGTTTTGATATTTCCAAGCCAGCTACTAATGCGCAAGAGGCAACACAATGGTTATATTTTGGCTACTTAGCTGCTATTAAAGAAAATAATGGAGCAGCTATGAGTTTAGGCCGAACATCCACATTTTTAGATATTTATATCGAAAGAGACTTAAAAGAAGGTCTATTAACTGAAGAAAAGGCGCAAGAAATAATTGATAATTTTATTATTAAATTACGTATGGCTCGTCATCTAAGAACCCCAGAATATAATGAACTTTTTGCTGGCGATCCTACGTGGGTTACGGAAAGCATTGGTGGAATGCTTGATGAACAACATTCATTAGTTACTAAAAATTCTTTTAGATATTTACATACTTTAACTAATCTAGAAAGTTCTCCAGAACCTAATATGACTGTACTATGGAGTGATAAACTTCCTGATAATTTTAAAAAATATTGTGCTAAAATGTCTATTAACACAGATGCTATTCAATATGAAAATGATGAGTTAATGCGTCCTATTCATGGGTATGATTATGCAATTGCTTGTTGTGTTTCCGCGATGACAGTTGGTAAACAAGTGCAATTTTTCGGAGCACGTTGTAACTTAGCTAAAGCTTTGCTTTATGCCATAAATGGTGGAGTTGACGAAGTTAAAGGCGACCAAGTTATTGAAGGCTTTGAAAAAATGACCGATGAATATTTAGATTATGATAAAGTAATGAAGGTTTATGATAAAATGCTTGGTAAAGTTGCAAAAATATATGTTGATGCGATGAACATCATTCATTTTATGCATGATAAGTATGCTTATGAAGCAGGACAAATGGCTTTACACGATACAGATCCTGAGAAACTAATGGCTTTTGGAATAGCGGGCTTTTCTGTAGCTATTGATTCTTTATCAGCTATTAAATATGCGAAAGTAAAACCAATACGCAACGAAGAAGGAGTTGCTATTGATTTTGTGATAGAAGGTGAATTTCCCAAATATGGAAATGATGATGATCGCGTAGATGACATTGGTAAAGATTTAGCTAAACGTTTCTTTAATAAGCTAGCGCAATATAAACTTTATAAAAATGCGAAACATACTTTATCAATTTTAACTATCACTTCGAATGTTGTGTATGGTAAGAAGACCGGTTCTACCCCAGATGGTCGAAAAGCTGGAGAACCTTTTGCCCCAGGAGCTAACCCAATGCATGGAAGAGATGCTAGTGGTGCCTTAGCTTCATTAAATTCGGTAGCAAAAATACCTTATACCAATGTTTGTGAAGATGGAATATCAAATACTTTCTCTATTATTCCTAATAGCTTAGGACATACGGAGGAAGAAAGAAAAGAAAACTTAGTAAATATTATGGATGGTTACTTTAAACAAGGTGCACATCATTTAAATGTTAACGTTTTAAATCGCGAAACTTTAGAAGATGCGATGGAAAACCCTGATAAATATCCTAATTTAACTATTAGAGTATCTGGCTATGCGGTAAGGTTTATTCGTTTATCAAGAGCTCATCAATTGGAAGTAATTAGTCGAACTTTCCATGGAAGTATCTAATGCAAGGTTATATTTCTAGCGTTGAACCAATGGGTTTAGTAGATGGTCCAGGATTACGATACGTTGTATTTATGCAAGGTTGTAAATTGAGATGCTTATATTGTCATAATCCAGAAACCTGGCAAATGGGAAAGGGTCAGAAAATAACAACAGATGAACTTCTAAATAAAATATTAAGATATAAAAATTATTATATTAAGGGTGGCGTAACTTTTAGTGGAGGTGAACCTTTAATTCAAAAAGATTTCTTAATTGATATCTTAAAAAAATGCAAGGCGAATAATTTGCATACGGCTCTTGATACGGCTGGAGTCGGTACTGGTGATTATGAAGAAATACTTAAATATGTTGATTTAGTTATTTTAGATGTTAAAGCGACAGATGAAGAAAGCTATTTGCAAATAACTAGTTCTAATATGGACGAATTTAATAAATTCTTAACTGTAGCTAAAAAATTAAATAAAGATTTTTGGATAAGAAGTGTTATTGTGCCGGGTTTAAATGATAGCAAAGAATATATTCTGTCTTTAAAAGAATACATTTCTAAAATACCTAATGTTTTAAAAGTGGAATTACTTCCTTATCATTTATATGGAGTAGATAAATATAAAGAACTGAATTTAAAATATCCTTTGGATAAAGTGCCACCGATGGATTTAGATAAATTAAAAGAATTGGAAAAATATCTTTAATGTGCTGGCAAGTAATTGTTAGCATTTTTTAATTAGACTAAAATAAATTTTAATAGGAATAGGTTATATAAATGTAAAATAAGAGGTGAGTAAAAGCCTTTTTTATTTGAAATAAACGAAAAGTAGGGTATTATTTTAATAGAGGAGATATTATGCCAATTGACTATGAATATATTGATAAATGGTTAAATTTAGAAGCTAGTAAAATTATAAAAAATATAATTACTAGTTTTTCAAGTTGCCTAACTCCTGAAATTTTAAAAAGCCTTCCTCAAAATCTTGATAAGTTTATCGTAGTTAATAAACCGACTAAGGAAGATGTTGAAAGATTTAGTAAAGAAGATGGTGTAAAAGATCCTACGGAATACAGTATTGAACATGTTCCAAGTGCTCATGGTGGCCGTGCTAAAAATGATGGTCTAATTCATATATATCCTTACTCTAAATCATTTGAAAACTGCCAAAATAATGATGAAATAATTAGCTCTTGTTTAAATGACATTATTACGCATGAAATTTTTCATTATTTTATAAGACCTGATATTAATATTCAAAATGATCCAATAAAAGAAGATTTTAGTCATTATATTACAGAGGGATTAGTTCAGTTATATGCTGAAGAATATCAATTATCACAGGGAAAAAACAAACCATATTCTAATTATGACAAAAATGTGGAAACTGCTAAGCAATTAATAGCAGGTTTACCAGATACGATTAAAAAGGATTTTACGAAATTACATCAATTTATATTTTCTTGTAGTATAGATAGTTTATTAGCAAATTCTAAAAATGGTAAAGATATTTTTGAAAAATATTCATTTAATTCTAATATTCGTACAAAAATAAATAATATAGTAAAAGAAACAATATCTCAATTGGGAATTACAGATGAAAATGAAATAAAAGGAATAATTAAGCATTTTAAGAAATTAGATATAAATCAAGCAATATCAGAAATATCTGCCCAATTAACACAAATACAAAATATTGAATTACAAACTCGGTTAAATGAAATAAAAGATTCTATCACTGCTCGTCAAAAAGGATCTCTGCCTGCTGTACATGAAAAAAGTTTTATTCCGCTTATGAATCAAGAATACTTAAATTCTCTAGGACTATCACCAAGACAAATAACTAACTTAGAAGAACTATCTAAACGGGCAATTAATGAAAACTTATATACTAACCCTCCTGATTTTCAGCATGATTTAAAACATGTTGAAAGAGTAATGCTTTATGCTCAGTTAATTGCAAATAAAATGCAAAAGCAGGGTTTAAATGTTAATGAAAATAAATTGCTCATGGCGGCGTTATATCATGACATTGGCAAAACTATTGGTGCTTCTAATAAAGAGCATGGTAAAGTGGGAATGCTGGAATTTAAAAAGAAAATGCAAGGTAAAATTGATAATGTAACTTTGGAGCAACTTTCTTTAATTATTGGTAATCATAGTGAAGAAAATAATAAACTTGATTTTCAAAATACAAATCTTAATTTAGAAGAACAAGAAGAAGCTCAACTTTTATGCAATATTTTAAAAGATGCCGATGCTTTAGATCGAAACAGACTAAACTATCCACCCCCTATAGGGAATTGTGATATTAATTATTTAAGAACAGATGCTGCTAAAGAGATATTGCCTCTTACTGATAACTTGCTCTTAGAATATCAAAAAGCCCAAGTACGAGATAAAGAAAGAGAAACAGGTCAAAATATTTTTAATGATTATGATAAATTAAATAATTGGCTCGAAAATTATATGAGTGGCAAGCAGGATTATATTTATCATGCGTCTTTAACACCAGCTATAGAAGAATTGCAACCCAAAGAAAGCACGCAAGCAGGTAGTTATGTTTATGGTGATGTGGATCCTATCAAGTGTAGTATGATGGCAGCATTCCGTTTATCACTTCTAATTGATAGAAGTGGCTCTAAACATGAATTAACAGAAGTTTTTCCCAATGCCATTGATACGGCAATAAATAATAAATTAATAACTCTTTATCGATTACCTAAAGAAGAGTTTCAACCTTATAAAGAAACTGTTACCTCAGCTCCAAATGGGGAATGGGTTAGTAAAAATAGTGTAAAACCAGTCGAAGAAGTTACAATGCCGGCCGCAGAATATTTTAAATATTTAGAAAATAATCATTTGATTAAGGTAGATTATGATCATTCAGAAAAAAGACAAATGAGTGGTATTTTAGATTCAATGAACATGTACTTGTGGGGTCTTAAAAATAATGATAATATGCAAAATGCTAATAATAAGTATCAACAGATGCTAGCAACTGTCAAATACTATGCGCCAGATAAAGTTTTTGCTGTCGGTAATATTAAAGCGAAAGCTGATGAAATAATAGATAAACACTTAAAAGAATGGCAAAGCAACAATATTTCTGTTAACTTTAATGATGAAAAAAATTTTTTAGCACCTATTGTCAATGAGTATAACGATTATAAACATCAACAAAAAGAGGAGCTTTTTAAACAAGAAAAAAAGGAAAAGGAAACAGGTAATAAAAAATATCAATTAAAAGATGCCAAAGATTATCGATCTAAAAAACAAAATCTACTTAATATAAAGAAAAACTTATTAATGCAGAAACAACAATCTTTATCAAATAAAACTGGTGTAACATACAAACGAACAATGAATGGATTTATTAATATTTTATTGCCAATAATAGTAGTATGTGCCATTATAATGGGTGGGATAATATTAGGTATAAGCTTAGTTTAAATAAGAAAAGATAGTGAATTATAAACCTTTATAATGAACAAAATACTTGTAGTTCTAGAAGATAAATATACAAAATAAAAACCTAGGAGATAGTTATGATTCAGGAAATTAATAATAATTTAATAAAAGCCAGTGACCTAATAAATAATAAGAAATTTGACGAAGCCGAAAACGTATTAAAAGAATATATTCAGCAAGTGCAACCATTAATAAAAAAATCAAAAGACGAAATTAGTCTTTGTTTTAATAATGTGGCTGAATTTTACCTATATACCCAATTACATAAACCGGTTAAAAATGTGGCATTGGTTAGTTATAAAATAGACGTTGCTTATCAGTGGCTTGCTTATATAGCTAATGAAAACAAAGAATATAAAAAAGCTTTAGCTTATGTGGAAAAGGGACTAAGTTATAATCCTATGAATACAGATTTAATTTTTGAAGAATGTGAAACATATAAGCTCCAAAAAGACTGGCCCAAATTATATGCTACGACTAAGAAAGTTTATCCTTTAATAATTACAGCTCGTGATGTAGCTAAATACTATCGGGCTTTAGGGTATTACTATATTGAACAAGGAATTTTTGAAGTGGCATATGCTTTATATATGTTTAGTTTAGAATATGAAGAAAGTAATAATGCTAAAAGTGAACTTAATTTTATCCGACAAACTATTAATAATCTTTCTTTTAAAATGACTTTACCTGATGCTATTAACATTTTTTTAAAAAACAATATAAATATCGGCGCGCCGAAAAAAAATATCGATTTATTAAAACAGTTATTGCATGAGGAAAATTTAGTGCAAAATAATTTAGATGTGAAGTATGATATTGAAGAAGATATTTTTGCGTTAACTAAAGATGATACTTACTTGCATAGCTTTTGGATAAATATTGAAGAAGGCAAAGGGGATATCACGGAAGATATAACCCTCAAAATAGTTAATAATCAGAAACTACTAGAAGATTTTCCTAATAAAAATGAACAACGCCGAATAGAATATGTGTTAGAAGATAAAAATAATACTTATAAAGGATATACAATCATTGATTCTAAAGATTTAGTTGTAGAAGAAGTAATGGCTAAAAATAGTCCGTACATAATAAAAGTTTATGGGGTATTTTTGTCACCAAAATCAGAAAATAGCTTTATTGAATTTAAAATAGCAAGTAAAGATTAAAAAAATTAGCACTCTATTATTGACAAGTGCTAATTTTTAGTATTATAATTTAATTAGCAAATGCATTAAATGAGTGCTAGGAGGATTATATGAAAAAAGAATTTAAAGCTGAATCAAAAAGATTAATGGAGTTAATGATTAATTCAATCTATACTAATAAAGAAATATTTTTAAGAGAAGTTATTTCTAATGCATCTGATGCGATTGATAAATTACATTATAAATCATTAACAGATCGAAAAATTAAGGTGAAAAAGGATGACTTTGCTATTTTCGTCAATATTGATAAAGAAAATAGAACTTTAACCATATCTGATAATGGTATTGGTATGACCAAAGAGGAACTTGAAACAAATTTGGGAACAATTGCCAAAAGTGGTTCTTTTGATTTTAAAAATGATAATAAGAAGAAAGAAAATATTGATATAATTGGCCAATTTGGAGTAGGATTTTACTCAGCTTTTATGGTAGCATCAAAAGTTGAAGTAATTTCAAAAGCGTTTGGTAGTGAAGAAGCCTATAGCTGGGTATCATCTGGTATTGATGGATATAGTATAAAAAAATGTTCCAAAGAAAATTATGGAACGGATATTATTTTAACAATTAAAGATGATGATAAAGAATATGATAAATATTTAGAAGAATATAATATAAAAAGTTTAATTAAAAAATATTCTGATTACATTACTTATCCTATTAAGATGGAGGTTACTAAAACTAAGGAAAAAGAAGGTCAAGAAAATGAATTTGAAGAATATAAAGAAATTGAAGTTATTAATAGTTTAGTACCTTTGTGGAAAAGAAATAAAAAAGATATTAAACAAGAAGACTATGACACTTTCTATTCTGATAAATTTTTTGATTATGAAAAACCTCTTACCCAAATTCATACCGCTGCCGAAGGAACAATTGAATATAATTCATTAATTTATATTCCTTCCCATGCTGCCTACGATTATTATTCAAAAGATTATGAAAAAGGATTGCAATTATACTCAAATGGCGTGTTAATTATGGAAAAATGCGCAGATTTAGTTCCTGATTATTTCAGCTTTGTTAAAGGGGTTGTGGATTCTCCGGATTTATCATTAAATATTTCGCGAGAAACTCTGCAACAAAACCGTGTCTTAAAAACGATTGCTACGAATATTGAAAAACGCATTAAATCAGAGTTACTTGAAATGCAGGCTAAAAAAGAGGCAGATTATTTAAAATTTTGGGAAGCATTTGGAATGCAAATAAAAGTTGGAGTTTATAATGATTTCGGAATGAATAAAGATAAATTACAAGATTTATTAATGTTTTATTCATCAAAAGAAGAAAAATTAATTACTTTAGCTGACTATGTAAAACGTAATAAAGATTATAAAGATATATATTATGCTTGTGGAAATACAACGGAGCAAATTGCTATGTTACCGCAAGTTGAAGCCGTAGTAGCTAAGGGTAAAGAAGTATTATATTGTACCGATTATGTCGATGAGTTTGTTTTAAAAACTTTAATGAAATATGAAGATAAAGACTTTAAGAATGTTTGTTCTGATAATATAGATTTAGATAGTGAAGAAGAAAAAGAAGCTTTGAAAAAGTTAAATGAAAAATCTAAGGAAATGTTAGATTTAATTAAGGATACTATTGCCGTAAAAGAAGTAAAGTTTACTAACAAATTAAAGAATCATCCTGTATGTTTAACATCAGTTGGCGAAATATCTGTAGAAATGGAAAAAGTAATGAATGCTATGCCAACCCAAGAGAATATTAATGCGGAAAAGATATTAGAAATAAATGAAAATCATCCTATCGCCAAAAAGATTCAAGATTTATATAAGAAAGATAAAGAGCAATTAAAGGATTATAGTAAAGTTTTATATGCACAGGCAAGATTAATAGAAGGACTTCCTATTGAAAATCCTACCGAAATTACGAATTTAATTTGTGAAATGATTGCCAAATAAAGTTACAGAAATGTAGCTTTTTTTAGTGCTTGCTATAATTCAAAGGAAATTTTAAATAAATTGCTAAAGAAAATTGATTAATTATGTTTTATAATATTGTTGGTGATATACATGAATAATTTTAAACATAAAAAAAGCTTGGGACAAAACTTTTTAAAAGATGAAACAATTCTTAACAATATAGTAAATGCAGTTGATTTACAAAAAAATGACTTGGTAATAGAAATAGGTCCAGGGCAGGGCGCTTTAACTAAAAAAATACAAGAAAAAAAAGTTAATTTAATTTGTTATGAAATAGATGAAAGAACTAAACCATATCTAGAAAAAATTAAAGAAAGTAAAACTAATATAATTTATGAAGATATTTTACAAGCTGATATTTATGGAGATATTCAAGATTATAAATATGAAAATTTATATGTAATTGCTAATTTACCATATTATATTACAACGCCGATTATAAAAAAAATTATTGACTCTAACTTAAATGTTAAAACAATGCTTTTAATGGTGCAAAAAGAAGTAGCCGAACGCTTTTGTGCTAAGTCGGGCTCTAAAAATTATGGCTCTTTAACTATTTATTTAAATTACTTTTATGAAATTGAAAAACTTTTTGATGTGCCTAGAACATGTTTTAACCCCGCTCCTAATGTGGATAGTGCTGTAGTAAAGTTTCAAAAAAGAGACAACAAATTTAAGGTTTTAAATGAAGATAATTTTTTTAATTTAGTTAAAAACGCCTTTCGTCAAAAAAGAAAAAATTTAAAGAATAATTTAGAGAACTACGATTTAAATAAAATTAATGATATTTTAAATAATTATAATTTATCTTTAAAAAATAGGGCCGAGGAAATTCCAATTGAAGTTTTTGTTACTATTTCTAATAATTTATAATAAGCATTTTAGGATTGTCATATTCACTTTTTTTTGTCATAATTAAATTAGATGGGTAGGATTAACCATGCATAAAATTTTAAATAAAAGTGCTTTTATTTTTTTAACTATCTTAATTATAACCATGAATGTTAGTACAACTTTAATTTCAATGGAATACATTCATTATTTAGAATTTTCGGAAATAATCTTTATATTTGGGATTGTTGCTTTTAACTTCTATATATTTTATAAGATATATAATAATGATAAATTACATTTAAAAGATGTATTTATTGTTATATTATTAATATTAGGAGTTATTTCGTATTTTTTTGCCTTTGACAAAAATGTTGCTTTAAATGGAACGATAGGAAGATACGAGGGATTAAGAACTTTATTTAGTTATTATAGTTTTTTCTTAGTTGCATCAACTATAGATAAAAAACATCAACAAAAATTAATGTATATACTTATAGGGGTAGGTATATTTCAAATTTTAATTGGAACAATTCAATTTTTGCAAATAAAAAATATATTTGGTTATGATCGTAGTAATAACTTTAGTGCAACATATAGATTTGCAAGTGGAACATTTGGTAATCCTAATTTCTATTCAACATTTATCTTGTTATTATTCATGTATATATGGTCAATGTTGATTAATTCTCAAAATCATAAAATTTTATATTTGATTTTATTCTTAATATACGGTTATGGATTATTTATAGGTAATACTTTGGGATGTATTCTAACATCAATCATCGTTTTAATTATTTCTGGTCTAACCAAAATTAATAAAAAAAATTATAAAAAAGTTGGGATTATAATTGGGTGTATTTTCATTATAATTATTGCGTTATTTTTAGGGTTAAAGCATGTAAATAATACAAATATAAATGATATATTTCGAAAAAATATAGAAGAAATAGCTCATATTTTTGACGATGGATTAAATGATTCTTCAGGAAATTATCGTATTTATATATGGAAAGAAAGTTTAAAAATGGTTCCTAAATATTATAAAACAGGAATTGGCATTGATAATTTTAGTAATATAAATAATGGTACTTATTTATGTTCACCAAAAGAGTGTTTTGACAAAGCTCATAATGAATATTTGCAAATGTTATTCACTGAAGGGGTGACTGCTTTAATAGTTTATTTAACTTTTATGGGGTATATTATTTATAACTATATAAAAAAGAAAGATAAAAATGCTCACAACACAGGGTTAATTTATGGAATAAGTGCTTATTTAATTCAAGCATTTGTTAATATAAGTGTTATTCAGGTTGCGCCAATTTTGTACATTTTGATGGGATTTATATGTAGGAAGGAAGAGAATTATGATAATTAAAAGAGTTAGCAATGGTCAAAAAATTAATATAGATAAATTAAGTCTTGAAGAACTATATCAATTACATTTTGAAGAAGAGTTTTATACAGCTCGAAAAATGGAAAAAGAACTTCCATTTAGTAAAGAACGCGATAAGTTATTACAAAAGGCGTATGAAATTATTGAACCATTCAAAATATATGAAGGTCAAAAAGAAAGCACAAATTTAAAAGTCGGAATATATAGAAAAAATTTCCGTGCAATTTTTGATAGAGTCGTAGCTAGAATGAAGCCACGTGAATTATATAATATTGTAGAATTAGGATGTGGGCATTGTAATTTTTTAAATAATATATCGTCGAAAAAAAAATATAAAATCTATGGATGCGATATTCATGCTAGTAATATTGGTTCTAACATTACTGTGAAAAAAGAAAACTTTTATAATTTTTTAAAAAGTTTTGCTGATAATTCTATTGATGTTTTAGTAGCTGACAATGTTTGTGAGCATTTTATGAAGGACGAGGCGGATTCTATATATAATTTAATTTATCAGAAATTAAATCCAGATGGAAGAATTATATTTATTATCCCTAATTTATATTTAGGGCCAAATGATATAAGTGGCAAAATAAAAAATCACGGTAAAAAGCCTTTAGGATTTCATTTTATGGAGCAAACATATAAAGATAATATTAAATTATTTAAAAAGCATCATTTATTTACAGATTATATTGCTTTGCGGTTGAGTGAGAAAAGATATTTGTTGATAAAAAATATTTTGGGATTAGATAAAATAAAAATATTTCTGGAAAGCATTTTGGGTAAGATTAATTTTAAAAGGAAAAGAGCCGCTTTTACCGTACTTGGGTTAAACACTTATATATTAAAAAAGAAATAAATTAGAAAGAAGAAATATTTATGAAAATTGTTTTCATAGCCTCTAAAACTTCTTCACTTTTGAATTTTCATGGACAATTAATTTCAGATATAATGGCAAAAGGACATCAAGTTATTGCTATTGTTTCAGATAATAAATGTGAAGATAGTTTAAAAAAAATGGGAATAAAAATAATAACTTTGCAATTAAATAGAACCTCGGTATCCCCAGTAAATAATTTTGTATACTTTGGGAGATTAAGAAAAATTTTAAAATCAATAAAGCCAGATAAAGTTTTTTCTTATACTATTAAGCCCGTTATTTTTGGTTCAATTGCTGCTCATTTAGCTGGTACTAAAGAAATATATTCTTTAGTATGTGGTTTGGGACAAGTATATTCAGTTAATAATTTAAAAATGAAGATTATTAGAAATATTTGTAATAAAGCATATAAACAAGCATTTAAATATAATCAAAGAGTTATATTTCAAAATCAAGATGATATTAACGATTTTGTTCAAAACCGGATAATAGAAAAAGACAAAATAGCTTTGGTTGATGGACCAGGAGTAGATTTGCGTATTTTTAAAAAAAATAAATTACCTAAAAACAAATCTTTTATCATGGTTTCGCGTATTGTTGAAGAAAAGGGGATAACAGAATATCTTGAAGCTGCCAAAATTATTAAAAATAAATATCCTGATAGTTCTTTTACTTTTATTGGCGCTTTTGATGAGTGTTATAAGAAAGATTATAAGAAATTTTTAAAAACTGTGGATAAGAATATAGTAAACTATATTCCTGAAACTAATAAAGTTGCTGATTTTATCAGTAAACATACCATCTTTGTTTTACCTACTTATTACCGTGAGGGAACCCCCAAAACTTTACTTGAAGCTGCGGCAATGGGACGCCCTATTATAACTACTAATACTCCAGGGTGTAAAAATACCGTTAAAGATGGTGTGAATGGGTATTTTGTTAAAGCTCGAGATATTCAAGATTTAGTTGCTAAAATGGAACTAATGATAAAAGAGACAAATTTACAACAGATGGGTGATGAAAGTTATAAATTGTGTGTCCAAAAATTTGATATTAATATGATAAACAAAAAAATGTTAGAAATTTTGAATATAAAATAAATGGTAAGGAGTCATCATGAAAATATTATTTAATTGTCTGGATTTAGAAAAAGGAGGAGCTCAAAGAGTTATTTCTGTGCTAGCTAATCATTTTTCGACTAACAATGAAGTATCTATTTTAATGCTACGCCAAAAAAATATAAGATATGAAATAAATAAGAATATTAGTTTATTTGCAGTGACAAAGATAAAAAAAATGACAAAACTTCATACTCTTTTAGCCAAAATATCGATTATAAAATTAATAAAAATGCAATTGCAAATTAAAAAAATTAATCCAGATATTATTATTAGTTTTTTACCCGAACCTTCATTAAAATTAATGTTCCTTAAAAAATTTAATGGGCAATTAAATAAGATTCCTACAATTGTATCAGTAAGAAATGATCCATTTACGGAATATAAAAATAAAATAATTAATATAGTAATGAGACACTTGTATCAAAAAGCTGATAAAATAGTGTTACAGACTGATGAGGCTTTTTTATACTTTGCTAAACTTTTTAAGGAAGATAAATTAACGGTTATTCCTAATCCCATAGATTATAAATTTTTAATATCCAAACCGTATAATGGTAGAAGATCAGAGCAAATTGTCAATGTTGGTCGCTTAGTTACTCAGAAAAATCAGAAACTATTAATCGATGCATATCTTAAAGTTTTAACAAAATATCCGCATCTAAAACTAATAATTTATGGTAGTGGTCCCTTAGAAAGAGAATTAAAAAACTATGTTAAGCATTTAAATTTGGAAAATAAAGTTTTTTTTAGAGGTGAAGTAGATGATATTAAAACAGCTATTTTAAAGGCTAAGATGTTTGTTTTATCAAGTGATTATGAAGGTATGCCCAATGCTTTAATGGAAGCGATGGCTTTAGGGATACCTTGTGTTTCAACCAATTGTCCATGTGGGGGACCTAAGTATTTAATAAAAAATGACGACAATGGGATATTAGTGCCAATAAAAAATAGTAATAAACTAGCTAAAGCTATGTTAATGTTATTGGATAATAAAAATCTAAGTAATAAAATATCGAAAAATGCTTTTTTGTTCAGTAGGCAATATGAACCGAGTAAGATTTGCTCATTATGGGAAAAAGAAATTTTTAAAATTTTGTCGAAAAATAGGGATAAATTAACCAAAAAATAGTTTTTTCGTGTTATACTTTATGAGTAGGAAATCGGAGGATTTTATGAAAGTAGGAATTATAGGCTACGGTCATGTTGGTGTGGCTATGAAAGAATTATTTAAAGATGCCTTTATTTATGATAAATATAAGGAAATGGGAAGTAAGGAAGAAATAAATAAATGTGATGTTGCTTTTGTTTGCGTTCCTACTCCTCAAAATGAAGATGGATCCTGTGATGTTAGTGCAGTTGATGAAGTTTTAGCATGGCTTAAAACCGAATTAATTATTATTCGCTCTACAGTACCAATTGGATATACCCAAAAGCAGAATGCTAATCATAAATCAAGCATTGTTTTCCAACCTGAATATTATGGTGAAACTGTTGATCATCCTTTTAAAGATTTAAGAGAAAGAAAGTGGATAACTTTAGGCGGAGAAGATGAAGCAGTTGAAAAAGCTATTAAAGTATATCAAACAGTTTATAATGCTAGTATTGATATTTGTATGATAGATTCATCAACGGCGGAGCTTGCTAAATATATGGAAAATGCTTATTATGCAATGAAAGTTATTTTTTGTAATGAATTTTATGATATTGCTCAAGGCATGGGTATTAGCTATAGTAAGTTAAGAGAAGTATGGACTTTAGATCCTCGTGTAAATAAAGATCATACTTTTGTTTATCCAGATAATAGAGGGTATGGCAAATCGTGTTTACCGAAAGATTTGGCAAGTATTATTAATCAAGCAGAAAAAGAGGGTATTGATGTTTCTTTATTGCAAACTGTTAGAGAAAAAAATAAGAAATATAATCCAAATATAAAATAAATTGGGAGGAACCTATGGAGTTAACGATTCTATTACCATGTTTAAATGAAGAAAAAACATTAGCAAGTGTTATTCAAGAAATTAAAATCGAATTAAATAAACTTAAAGTTAAGTCAGAAATATTAGTAGTTGATAATGGTAGTAGCGATAATTCTATGAAAATTGCCAAGAAATTAAAAACTCGAGTTGTTAAAGAAATCCAGAGAGGATATGGAGCCGCTTTACAAGCCGGCATAAAAAAAGCTAAAGGAAAATATATCATCTTTGGTGATTGTGACCGAAGTTATTCTTTTAAATATATTAATTTGTTTTATCGAGAATTACAAAATGGCAATGATTTAGTGATGGGAAATCGATTTTTAGGAAAAATGGAAAAAGGAGCTATGCCTTTTTCCCATAAATATA
Organism: uncultured Bacilli bacterium; assembly: GCA_947629935.1. GTDB lineage: Bacteria > Bacillota_I > Bacilli_A > RF39 > UBA660 > HGM10766. Next base: position 27,795 of record CANRFQ010000010.1, read on the forward strand.
TTGGTACACCATTAATATCTTTTTTAGGAAGAAAACTTTATAAAATTAATGTTGGAGATTTTAATTGTGGATTGAGAGGTTTAAATAAAGATAGTATATCTAAAATCACTTTTAATTCTAATGGAATGGAATTTGCTAGTGAAATGCTCATTAAAATTAAAAAGGCTAACTTAAAAATAGAAGAAATACCCATAGATTTTTTTAAGGACAATAGAGATAGAAGGCCACATTTAAGAACGTTTAGAGATGGATTAAAACATTTACTAATAATTTTTAGAGAGTTAGGTAAGTAGTATGAAGTTTATTAAGAAGCATTGGCTAGAAATCTTATTTGTAGTTTTATTTATTTTAAAATGTTGGATGGTTCATATTCAACCTTTAATGATTAAACATGCCGCGCATGATGATGGCATGTTTGCAAGTCGAGCATATAGTTTAGCTAAAGGGCATTGGTTAGGTAGTTATAATGATATTACCCTAAGTAAAGGAGTTATCGGTATTATTTTTATAGCTTTTAATTATAAATTACATATTAGTTATTTATTTGCCACGCAATTATTATATTTTGTTGCCTGTTTATCTTTTATAAAAATGTTAAAATATATTTTTAATAATAAAGTATTATTACTTTTAGTATATATAATTTTATTATTTAACCCTATATCTTATTCAGATGCTGTTTCTTTTGTTTATCGGGATGGTATTTATATATCTTTTGTTCTGCTTTTAGTATCTTTAACATTCGAAATGTTTTTTTATTACAAAAGTAGTTTAAAAAAAGTAACATTCTATCAAATAATTCTAGGAATTATTATAGCTTCGATATGGTATACACGTGAAGAAACTTTATGGATTATGCCTTATATCATATTAGCCTTTTTAGTGACAATTTTGTTTATTATATTTGATAAGAAATGCTTTGATAAAGTAAAAAGAATTCTTTGTCTGATAGGAATACCTACTATTATTTTATTAGGATATACAATGATTATAAGTACATTTAATTATATTTGTTATGATCGCTTTGTAACTAATGATTTTACTTCCAAGGAATTTAAAGATGCATATGGTGCTTTAACGAGAATTAAACCTACTAATTATTTAAAACGTGTGCCATTAAATAGTTATGATCGTGCTAGATTATATGAACTCAGTCCGTGTTTTAAAGAATTGCAATCATTTATAGAAGGCCCCTATAGCTCCAAACATCGTTATGACATCTATAAAGATGGCAAAAAATATCGTGATTTTCCAGAGGGATTTTTGTATTGGACGGTAAGAGAAGCTGTATGTGAGCAAGGATATTGTAGTAATGCTAAAAGTACTAAACAATATTATGAACGATTAGCTTCAGAAATTAATTCTTTATGTGATAGTAATAAGATTGAATGTTTGCCCAAACGAAGTAGTTTAGTCGCTCCATTTCAAGATGATTTAAAAGAAGAGATTATCAAAGATATTCCTAGAGCTTTTATAACGCAATTAAATTATGAAAATGTTAATGTAAGAATTCCGGATATAAAAGAAAATTATATGTATTTAAAAGATTATTTTGCAAAATATTATGGAGAATTAACTCATAATAAAATAGGTTATACAAATCAAGAATTAAAATCCATTAATATGAAATTAATGAAATTTATTTTACTTATTTTTCAAAAAAGTAATTATATTATATTTATAGTTTCTTTAGCTTTTTATATTTTTATAATTGTAATGTTTTTTATTCCTAAAACTAAATTTAAATATTATAAAGAAGTACTTTTATTAAGCGGATTGTTGTGTATATATCTAGCTAGAATAGTCGTAGTAGGCTATGTGGCAGCCACCGAATATGAAAGTGCAATAGCGAAGTGTCAATATTTATCTCCAGCGTTTGCTATTCAATCAATGTTTAGTGTTTTAGCAATTATTTTTGGGATAAAAATTGTATACGATTTATTTACTAATCCTAATGAAATAAATGATGTTAAAATATCTGATAAGTTCTATATTACCAAAAATAATAAAAGAGTTAATTTAGCTAAAATGAGCATTGAGCAATTAGATAATCTAAATTATCAAGAAGAAATTTATTTTGCCAAAAATATAAAAACTTTACCACCATTTTCTAAAGAACGCAATGATTATATGAAAATAGCGTATCAAAAAATATTTCAAATAGCCGATTGTAAAAAGCAAAAAATGGGAATCTCGCCCACTAAAAATGGCGCCAAAGATAGTATTGTGGAATTATTAAATAGAGTTATAAATAAGAAATTGAAAAAACAAAGCAATTTATTGTTTTATGAAGCAGGTGTAGGAAAAGGTTATGTTTTAGAAAAAATTAATAGGAAGGAATTAACAATTCAAGGATGTGATATATTTTTATCTTCTGCTGCTAGAGAAATAGCAAGAAATGCCGATAATATAAACTTAGTAGAAAATAATCTTTATAGTGCTTTAGGTAAAATAAAAAGTAATTCTATTGATATATTTTATGCTGATAATGTTTTAGAACATATTATTGATGATGAATATGAAAAGACATGTAAAAGAATTGTTAATAAGATAAAAACAGGAGGCTTAGCTATTTTAATAATCCCTAATTCTTACGTAGGTCCTAGTGATATATCTAGTTTAAAAATAGCTACAGGAAATAAAGCCAAAGGATTCCATTTTATGGAACAAACTTTTAATGAAGTCGTTAATTTCTTTGAAGAACTTAATATGGACTTCAAATATTGCTGTTTAAGATCTAGGGCAGATGATGTTATACTACTTAAAAATAAATTTCTAAACAATATAAAATTATCTTTAGAACCCAAAATAGCTAATATCAAGAATACTAAAGATAAAAAAAGATTATTTAAACTCTTAGGGTATAATATATATATTTTAGAAAAGAAATAGGTGCATACAGATGACTAAAGAAGATTATATTAAAGCAATAGAAGAACTAAATTTAGAATTAAAGCAACTTTATAGTATGCTTTATTATAGAAAAAGGAGAAATAAAATTCTTATTCGTAAACTAATAAAAACAAGGCGTTATAAATTAGCGTTTAGAACAAAGTTAAATTATTTAAAATTACAATTAGATAGATTATTTAATAAAAAAGACTATAAACCAAAAAATAAAATTTATGAACAAATAAAGAAAAAAAGAACTGGTAAAATTATTGTTTATACTTGTATCCTAAATGATTATGATACGTTATATTCTCCTTTATTAGAAACCGAAAACACCTCTTATGTTGTATTTTCAGATAATAAAAATATAACTCAAAAGACTAATTTGTGGGAATATAGACCCATTCCTGATATAATAAAGAAAAAGTGTAATAATAATTATACTTTAATTAATCGGTATATTAAAATGCATCCTCATGAACTATTTCCAAATTTTGATTTTGCCTTGTACATTGATGGGTGTCTTAGAGTGATATCTGATCTTACTTCACTTTTAGAAAATATAAATGATAATACAGGATTAGCTATGCATTTGCATTCAAGAAGAAAAGATATTTATGAAGAAGCTAAGGCTTGTTTAAAATTAGCTTTGGGTAATAAATATGCTATTAAACAATTGATTGATAAATATAATCAAGAAGGCTTTCCTCATCATTATGGCTTATTTGAAGCTGGAATTATAGCGATTGATTTAAAAAATTTTAGATCTAAGATTATTATGGATAATTGGTGGTCAAATTTTGTAGCCAGTAAAACAGAAAGAGACCAATTAGTTTTTACTTATGTTTTATGGAAATTAAATTATAAATCTTCTGATATAGGAATTTTAGGCGACGATTTAGATAATAACCATAAATTTCGTCGCGTAGTCCATAATTATAATACCAAAAAAGATTAATTATAAAAAAATTACATATTTGATTTATTTACTTATAAATTATATACTATTAAAAATTAGCAATATGGAGAGTGTATATATGCAGTTATATTTAAAATTAATAAATAAAAATACAAAATTAACAGTAGTAGGACTTGGTTATACGGGTTTACCCATTGCTTTAGCTTTTGCAAAAAAGGTAAATGTAATTGGTTTTGATATAATGTCCAAAAAGATGAAAAAAAATAAAAAAGGATTAGAATTTACTACCGACCCTTTAAAATTACGTGAAGCGATGTTTTATATAATCGCAGTTCCCACTCCTATTTTTAATAATAATATGCCTAATCTTGATATGGTAAAACAAGCAAGTAAGACTGTTGGACAAAGTTTGCAAAAAGGCAGTATAGTTGTTTATGAATCTACAGTTTATCCAGGAGTTACAGAAGATATTTGCATTCCAATATTGGAAGAAACTTCAGGGTTAAAGTGTGGCAAAGATTTTAAAGTTGGTTATTGTCCAGAGCGAGTAAATGTAGCTGATAAAGAACATCAATTTGTAAATATTACAAAAGTTGTAGCAGGAATTGATAAAAATACAACTAATGAAATAGCTAAAATTTATTCTCTAGTAATTGAGGCTAATATATATAAAGCTTCAAGTATAAAAGTGGCTGAAGCTGCTAAAGTTATTGAGAATTGTCAAAGGGATATTAATATAGCTTTTATGAATGAGATTGCTATTATTTTTAATAAATTAAAAATAGATACGAAAGAAGTTCTTGCTGCTGCTAGTACAAAATGGAATTTTTTAAATTTTAAACCTGGGTTAGTTGGAGGACATTGTATAGGTGTCGACCCTTATTATCTAATTTATAAAGCTAATGAGGTAGGAATTAATAGTTCTTTGCTTTTAACTGGTCGAAAAGTTAATGAAGAAATGAGCCAATTTATCTCTGATATTTGTCTAGAAAAACTAAGTAGGACATATAAAAAGATTACAGATACTAGAGTAGCAATTTTAGGGTGTACTTTTAAAGAAAATTGTGATGATATTCGTAATAGTAAAGTTTTTGATATTGAGAGACAGTTAAAATCATATGGCATAAAAGTATTTATTACTGACCCGAAAGCAAATATTGAAGAAGTAAAAATAAATTATACTGTTGATTTAACGGATATAAATAATTTAGAAAATATTGATGCGTTAATAGTGGCCGTAGCTCATGATGAATATAAACAATTAAAAATAGGAGATATGGATAAATTTTATGGCTCAGCGCTAAAGATATTAATAGATGTCCCAGGTATATATAATATGAATAAATATGAACAAGCAGGATATATTTATTGGAGGCTGTGATGAGAGAAGATTTAAAATTTCCTAAAGACTCTTTATTTTTAGTGACAGGGGGTGCGGGTTTTATAGGTTCAAACTTATGTGAAGCAATTTTAAATATGGGTTATAAAGTTCGTTGTTTAGATGATTTATCTACGGGCAAACAAGAAAATGTTGATATTTTTCTTTCTAATCCTAATTTTGAATTTATTAAAGGCGATATTAAAGATTATAAAACATGTTTAAATGCCTGTAAATCTGTTGATTACGTTTTACATCAGGCTGCTTGGGGTAGTGTGCCTCGCTCATTTGAGATGCCACTATTTTATTGTGAAAATAATATGAAAGGCATGGTAAATATGTTGGAGGCCGCTCGCTGTTGTCACGTAAAAAAATTTATTTATGCTTCTAGTTCTTCTGTTTATGGAAATAATGAAATATTTCCTCAAAAAGAAGGACAAGAAGGGGAAGTTTTGTCTATTTATGCTCTTACAAAGAAAAATAATGAACAATGGGCAATACAATATACTAGAAATTATGGCTTAGATACTTATGGATTACGTTATTTTAATGTGTTTGGAAAAAGGCAAAATCCTAATGGAGATTATGCGGCAGTTATTCCTAAATTTATTAAACAATTATTAAATGATGAGAGACCTACGATAAATGGTGATGGTACACAAAGTCGTGACTTTACTTATATAAAAAATGTAATTGAAGCAAATTTAAAAGCTTGTCTCGCTTCACATGAAATAGCTGGAAATGTTTTTAATATTGCCTCTGGTGAGCAAGAACAATTGATTGAAGTATATGGTTTATTAAATACAGTTTTAAATAAAAATATTAAACCAATATATGGACCACCCCGTCAGGGAGATATTAAGCATAGTAATGCGGATATATCTAAAGCGCAAAAATATTTGAATTATAATCCAAAATATAACTTTGCAAAAGGTCTTGAAGAAACTTTAAAATGGTATAAAAACAATTAAAAAAATAAAAAAGAGTGATTATATGAATAAACAAGAATATATTGATATTATTGAAAATTTAAATAAAGAAATAAAACAATTATATAATAGCCCTTTTTATAAAAAAGTTAGGGATAAAAATCTTATTCGTAAACTAATAAGAACGGGTCGTTATAAGCTGGCATTTAGAACAACATTAAATTACTTAAAGCTAAAAATCAAAAAGAACTTTAAGGAAAAAAAAATAGAAGTATTACCTTATAAAGAAATAAATAAAAAGAAAACAGGGAAGATTGTGATTTATACATGTATATTAAATGATTATGACACTTTATATTCCCCTTTAATAGAAACCGAAAATACATCGTATATTGTATTTTCAGATAATAACAAAATTACTAGTAAGGTTGATTTGTGGGAATATCATCCTGTACCTGATGAAATAAAAAATAAGTGTCAAAATAATTGTACTTTAATTAATAGATATATTAAAATGCATCCTCATGAATTATTTCCCAATTTTGATTTGGCCTTATATATTGATGGTAGTGTAAGGGTCATGTCAGATGTATCTAGTTTATTTTACAAAATAAATGATAATACAGGATTAGCTATGCACTTACATCCAAAAAGAGCAAATATATATGAAGAAGCAAATGCTTGTATAAAGTCCTCGCTTGGAAATAGTAAAAATATAAAAACTTTAATTAATAAATATAAGGAAGAAAATTTTTCTACTAGTAGTGGTCTATTTGAAGCAACAGTCATAGCAATTGATTTAAAAAATAAAAATGCTCAAAAAATAATGAATAGTTGGTGGAAACACTTTTTAGAAAGCAACACTGGTAGAGATCAATTGTCATTAACTTATATTTTATGGAAATTAGATTATTCCTTTGAAGATGTGGGAGTATTAGGCATTAATCTAGCTATCAATCCTAAATTTAGAAGAAGTAGTCATAATTTTAACCAAAAAAAAAACTTGAAAAAATAGTATTCTAAAATAATATGTGTTAAGATAAAAAAGAATTGAGGTCTTATAAATGAATGAGAAAAAATATATAAAAGCTATAGAAGAATTAAATAAAGAATACTTAAACTACACTCATTCAAAAATATATTTAAAAAATAATCGCAAAAGAAAAATTAAAAAATATTTAAAAAATTTTGAATATAAAAAAATATATTTAACAGTAAAAGCATATATATATAATAGGACGACAAAATGTTCTAAAATTTCATATGAAAGAGCGGAAAAGCTAGTACCTAGAAAAGGAAAAACAGTAGTTTATACATGTATTTGTAATAATTATGATAATTTAATGAGTCCTGTAGTTAGGACTGATGATACGGATTATATAGTATTTTCTAATAATGATAGTGTAGTTCAAGGTACTAAATATTGGCAATATCGGCCTATTAGTAAGCAATTAAAGAAGAAATGTAACTATAATCCTATTTTAATAAACAGATATATAAAAATGCACCCACACGAATTATTTCCTGATTATGATTTGGCCTTATACATAGATGGTAATATTAGAGTTATATCAAACATCCAAGATTGCTTTGGTTATATTAACAAAAAAACAGGGTTAGCTATGCATGAACACGCCAAACGAAGTGATGTATACCAAGAAGCTAAGATGTGTGTTAAATTAAATAAAGGTAACAAAAAGGAAATAAAAAAATTAATAAAAGATTATAAACATCAAAATTTTCCGCACAATTTTGGGTTATATGAGGCGGGCATTATAGCAGTTGATTTAAAAAATAAAAATGCTCAAAAAGTATTAAATGCATGGTATAAAGAATTTGTTAACAGAGGTACTTTAAGAGACCAACTGTCATTACCTTATGTTTTATGGCAAAAAGGTTATAATTATGTAGATATTGGTTCTTTAGGTTCTAATATACATCATAATGTAAAATTTAGAGTTGATGAGCATAAATATAAAAATAGTAAATTATTTTTGAAATTAAAAAATCTAAAAAAAAGAATTAAATGTTTTGGTCTTAAACATAATTGTAATATCTGTCATTCTAAAATAAATAACTGGATAAGTGGAGGAATTAAGCATCAAATATTTGTAGATAACCAAATTATTGGTGCTGGATATCGTCAGAATTGTAGATGTCCGGTATGCGGAATGGAAGATAAAGATCGATTAGTCTACTACTATATTAAAAAACATACAGATATGCTAAAAAAAGCTAATATTATTTTACATTTTGCTCCCGAAAAATTAATTTGCAAACAAATTAAAAGAAATTGTAAATTAAATAAGAAATTAAAATATTATAATTGTGATATTAACTCCGACAAAGCTGATTTAGTTATTGATATCACAGATATAGATTTTTCAGATAATAAATTTGATTATATAATATGTAATCATGTTTTAGAACATGTAATAGATGAAGAGAAAGCATTTTTAGAATTAAAAAGAGTAATTAAACCAACTGGTAAAATTATTTTAACTGTTCCACTATGTATTTCTAATGCTAGAACAATTGAAGATAATTTTATAACTGACCCTAAAGAAAGAATGAATAAATTTTGTCAAGAAGATCATGTGCGTTTATATGGAAGAGATATAACGAAAAGAATTGAAAAATATGGTTTAAAAGTAGAAGAATTTAAAGTCAATAATAAAAAAATTGAAGAAAAATATGGATTATTAGAAAATGGAATAATTTATATTTTAAGTAAGGAGAAATAATACATGAAGAAAAAATATAATTATATTTATTTAAAAGATGATACTAAAGCTTACTTTTTAAAAAGAATAAAAGACGCTAATTTAAAAGATTATTACGCAGTAAATGGTAAGAATAAAATGTTTAAATTAGTGCGCAAGTTGGCTACTAAAAGTCAGTTTTTTTGGGGAAGTTGGAAAAAGCATGTTAAAGAATATGATTGGTTCATTTTAGGTGAACATAGTTTTAATCCCCAATTTACTAGATATATTAAACAGCAAAATCCGGATGCAAGAATTATTATGTTTATTTGGAATGCTATTGTTCCTTATAATAGTGATAAACCTAATTATCAAGCAGCTTTTAAGGATAAAAATTTAGATGAGATTTGGACATTTGATCGAAATGATGCTAAAACTTATAATGTTCCTTTTAATACGCAATTTTACACGAAAGACTTTTCAATTGATTGCTCTGTAATCGATAATGATATTGTCTTTATTGGAAGAGATAAAGGACGTCTTGAAAAAATAAAAGGGTTAGAAGAAAAATTTCAAAATATGGGCTTGAAAACTGATATAAATGTGGTATTAAGAGAAAAAGACTATGTCCCTTATGAAAAATATTTAAAAACAGTGGGACGTTCAAAAGCTATCTTAAGTGTTATGGCAGGTCATCAGGTCGGCTTAGATTTAAGGGCTATGGAATCAATATTTTTTGAAAAAAAATACATTACAACAAATAAGGATATTGTTAATTATGATTTTTATGATCCTCAAAATATATTTGTTATTGGGAAAGATAAATGGCAAAATTTTAAAGAGTTTATAAATTCCCCTTATAAAAAAATAGATGCTCAAATAGTTAACAGATATGATTTTCATAATTGGCTAAAAAGATTTGATGAGAAGTAGTTATGAGAGAAATTATTAAAAATATCAAAAAATATTTTCCATTTATTATTTATAGTACAAAATCCAAATTAAAAAGTGAAGTGGCAGGTTCTTATCTTAATTCTTTATGGTGGGTTTTAAGTCCACTATGTATGATGCTTATTTATATGTTTGTGGTCGTAGTGGTTTTTAAAAGCAAAGAACCTAATTTACCCGTTTTTGTTTTTATTGGGTTAACTTTATGGGATTATTTTAATAGAGTTTTAAGTTCTAGTCCCAAATTATTAAAAAGTAATCGGAATGTAGTTAATAAAATATATATTCCAAAATACATTTTATTAATTATTGATACTTTTGTAATGTTATTTAAATTTTTTATCTCTTTAATAATTGTTCTTATCTTTATGATAATCTTTAAAATACATTTTACTTTTAAAATGTTTTATTTTATTCCGATTGTAATAGTTTTATATCTTTTAACTTTTGGACTTAGTTTAATTATAATGCATTATGGTGTTTATTTTGGAGATTTACATAATATAATTCGCATTATTTTAAGATTTGTTTTCTATTTTTCTGGAGTATTTTATAATATTTTATTAAGAGTACCTGAACCGTTTAATAAAATGCTTTTAACTTTTAATCCTATTGCTACCTTAATTAATGAATCAAGGAATGTTTTAATTAACAATATTAATCCTAATTTTATTTTAATTGGTATATGGTTTATAATTAGTATTATATTAAGTATAATAGGATTTAGATTAATTAAAAAATATGAAAATAGTTATTCTAAGGTGATGTAATGAAAGCAATAAGTGTTAAAAATGTTGAAGTAAATTATTATACAATCAAAGAAGAATCTTTTAGTAAAAGAGTTTTAAAACGAATTAAAAAGAAAAAGTTTACAGCTTTAACTAATATCAGTTTTGAAGTAGAAGAGGGTAGTGTTATAGGAATTGTAGGTTCCAACGGTAGTGGTAAATCAACATTACTCAGAACAATTGCCAACATTTTTGCGCCGGATAAAGGGGAAATTAATTTATATGGCAATAGTATAAATTTATTATCTTTAGGAACCGGTTTTGATCCGGAATTAACTGGTTATGAAAATATTTTTTTATCGGGAATGTTGTTGGGATTTTCCAAAAAATTTATTAAATCTAAATTAAATGATATTATTGACTTTTCGGAATTAGGAGAGTTTATATATAATCCGATTAAAACATATTCATCCGGAATGTATTCAAAGTTAGCATTTGCCATTATGGCATTTTTGGATTCGGATATATTATTAATAGATGAAGTTTTATCGGTAGGAGATATTCATTTTCAAGAAAAAAGTTATAACAAAATGTTAGAACTTATTAAAAACAAAAAAAGGACGGTTTTAATTGTTTCACATACGACTAGTACAATTGCAGAATTATGTAATGAAGTTATTTGGATTGATAAAGGACATATAAAAGAAATTGGTAAAACTGAGGAAGTTTTAAAAAATTATCGTAGTTTTATGAAAACTTTAAAAAGATAATTGATATAAATTCATCTGTTTCATCCCAAATTGCACTATGAGTTTTATATAGTAATTTTATGCTGTTGTTATAAGCCAGTAATTTTTAAAATTATCTTCTTTGCCTGAATAAATATTAATATAAATTTTGGATGATGAGAAAATTTTGTTCAATATTATTGAGTAATGGTTGTGGGATTTCAAGCTTTCTTATGGTTAAGATAAAGCAAGATAGCGGAAACTTTAAAGTTTAAAGTACCAACTAGTTCGCTATCATTAGGCAAATTATTTTTAATATATTCAGTTACATCTTTATTAGAAGAATAATTTTTACTAATATTTTGCTTAATAGGAGAAATAGATAAGTAAGGCAAATTAGCAAATAAAATTAGTAAAAGAATGATTAATATATATTTGGGTGATTTTTTGAGGGCTTCTTTTAAAGCAATCCAACTATAGAATATAATAGGAGATGGATCTATAATATAAGCAAAAATGAACCATTCAAACAGTATTGCCAAATATATAAAAGAAGACGATTGCAAAAACAAAGTCTATTAATTAAAAAATTAATCTTGAATAAAGAAAATGTAATAAAAAATTGTTTTATTTAAGTTAAAATTTTCTTCAAAAATGGTAATTTATATAAAATAACACTAGTAATATATGATAGTGCAAAAATTAAACCAACTGCTATCATTTCTCCAAAAATAAAAGGAAAATTATTTGTATAAACTTTTAAAAAGTTGTGAAGTAAAATGGAATATGGATAGTGAACTATATATATTCCAAGGCTATATTTGGCTATTTTTTTAATTAATTTATTATATTTAAATTTTATTTTTCCAGTTGAAAAAATTTTAAATATCATAATACTTTCCAAAATATTAAACATATTTGTATTTGGAATATTTTTGGTAATTATAATCATTATAATATAGCCGATTATTCCTATAATTCCACAGCTATATATAATCTTTTCATTTATAAAATCTTTCACTGTAATATAATACCCTAATAAGTAAATATATAATAAATGGTTTAAATTGAAGACGGTAATTTTTATATGAAAAAAGTCATTTATAGTAGGAATTAAAATACCTAAAATAAATAATGAAATTAAAATAAATTTAGCTGTTTTTTTATCAGCATTTTTTGTAAATATTTTTAAAGCAGGTGTTAAAATATATAATCCAATAAGCATATAAATATACCACAAATGGTCCATAGTTTTTCCCTGTATTAAATCACAAAAGCTAATTAAAAGTATTTTCAATATGTTGCCATTTCCATTATTTATGTTAGCACATATGCAAAATGTATATCCGAATATTAATAATATTAAAACCATTTTTTTAATATATTTTTTTATTTTAGAAAGGGGAAATATTTTTTGAGGGGGCTAATAATAGATATCCGCTAATCATTATAAAACAAGACACTCCGATATTATTAAAAATTCCAAGAATTACTATATTAAATATTTTTAAAGCTGAGTTTAAATTGGTGTAGGCAGAACTGAAATGCCTTATGACATGAAATACTACTAGTGATATACATGCAAAACATCTTAAAATTTCAATCCATTCAATTTTTTTAGATACTTTATCCATTTAATATTAATCCCCCTTTGAGATTAGATAAATATCCGAGATATTATTTTTTTAAATATATTTATTTTTTTTATTATATCCCATCTGGTCGCATTTTCAAAGGAAATGTTATTATTTTTTTACGTAACTAAATATAGTATCAAAAGTATAGTGTTAACTTTATAGAAAAAATATTAATAGTAATGTAAGGGATATATGAAATAATAGAAATTCAACTCATCAGATGTAGTAATACTTTATAAAAAAGAAATAAGAATTAAACCTCTTTATTTCATTTACATAGGGTTACTTACACACTCATTTTATTGATTAACTTCTTACTATCCGGTACCGGAATAATTTCAAATACACTTAAGTCTAATATAGTTTCTATATTTTCGATATCTTTTATTTCTCTAATTAACTCTTGTGCCATTTCTAATAAAGGTTCTTTATTTTTTACTAATTTTTCAAAATGTGATTTTGAATTAAAAGGCACTACATAAAACGTAGACCCATGAAATAAACCATGTTTCTCAATTCTTATGGCATATTCCTTTTCTTGAGTATATATTAAAATAGTTTTATCATCTACATGAAAGGCTTTATCAAAATCATTTATCTCATCTTCTGGAGTACTAAAATCTTCTGTATTAGGATTTTTTTCGTCATAAATTGTTCCTTTGATTATGCAAGTCATACCCTTATTCGAACTAATAGCATAGCAACTATTATTAGAACAAAAAACATATATAATTTTGCTCAAAACCATATCCACAAAGCAAGATTCTGTATCATAAAAAGCTATCTCATCACCTATTTTTGAATAAAGGTATATTCGTCAAATTCTTTTAAAGAACGGTAATATTCATCAAAAGGCACATCTTCTCTTATATCTATTTTTATAAAATTTTCTTGCTTAATTATTTGAATATTACTCATTATTTCGCTCCTTCTCAATACTTCTCATTAAAAAATGTTTATAGTTATTATTATAATGTTATTTTAATTTTTTGCAATAATTTTGTTAACTAGATAAAGCAATTTTCTATGGCAATTTTAGGTGTATATCATATAATATTATGGTGAGAATTATGGAAATAAAAAAAGGCGATTTTGTAACGCGTAAATCTTATGAAAATGATACCGTATTTTTAGTATTGAATGTCCAAAATAATATTTGCTATTTAAAAGGAGTAGATGTTCGTCTTTATGCTGATAGTAAAGAGGACGATTTAATAAAAGTTAATAAACCAAAAGAAAATGATGATTTTGTAGAAAAATTTAAAGATGAATTTTTAATGGATCGCAATGATTTTTTTTACCTGCCTCCAAAGATTGTTCACGTTGATGGAGATCCAGAGTATTTAGAACGTTGTTTGAAATTTTATAAAGAAGCGGGTGTTTTAGCAGTAGGGAAAAGCATTCCCGAAAAAGATATCGCTAAAGAATTGCCAAATTTATTAACAAGTATCAATCCAGATATAGTCATAATAAGTGGGCATGATGCATATTATAGAAAAAAAGGAGATATCCACGATATTAATAATTATAAAAATAGTGCCAATTTTGTGAATGCCATCAATGTCGCTCGCAAATATGAAAAAAGTCATGAGAAATTGGTGATTATTGCCGGAGCATGTCAAAGTAATTATGAAGAATTAATTAAAGCTGGGGCCAATTTTGCGTCTAGTCCGAAAAGAGTGAATATTCATGCCTTAGATCCAGCCATCATCGCTGTATCCTTAGCATTAACAGAAAGAAATAAAGAAATAGATCTAGTCGAATTATTATCTAAAACCAAATATGGTAAAGATGGTATGGGTGGTTTAAAATGTAATGGTTTAATGTACGTGGGTTATCCTAGATAGGGGGATTTTTTGAATCTAGATAACATAAAAGCGGAGATTAAAAGTAACTTAAATCAAGCAGTTGCGGTAACTGTTTATGGAATGCGAAATAAAACAAATCATTATGTAGGTATAATCTCCGGAATATATCCGAATATATTTACAATTTTAACTGATGGAGAAAATAAAAGTTTTTCTTATGCGGATATCGCTACTAAAGAAATAAAAATTGAATATTTATAATTGTTAAAATTTAACAATTTCTATTGATTTTGTTGCAAATATGCTTTACACTAATATTAAGTTGAAAAATACTTTAGAAGGAGAGTTGTTATGCAAATTACATCAGTAAGAGTACATAAGACTGAGAAAGAAAATTCACGAATGAAAGGTATTGCCACAGTTGTAATAGATAATTCTTTTGCTATTCATGATATAAGAATTATAGAAAAAGATGATCATCTATTTATAGCTATGCCTAGTAGAAAAACTGCTACTGGTGAATATAAGGATATAGCTCATCCAATCAATCATGATGTACGCAAACTATTCGAAGATGCAATTCTAGAAGAATATAATAAACCAGAAACAGAAGAATAATTAAAACTTCTGTTTTTTTAAACGAGAAAGGTGATAAAGATGAAATACGACATTTGCGTTTTTGGAGGATGTGCTTTAGATCAAACCTTTTTTCAAAATAAAGATGGTAGTTATAAGGAAATACCAGATATTATTTCGCCAGGAGGAAAGGGTTCAAATCAAGCCGTTGCTGCTGCAAAGGCCGGGGCTAAAACAACCATTATCACGCGAATTGGCAAAGATACCATTGGGAAAAATATTTTAGAAAATTTAATAACTTATGGTGTTGATACTTCCAATGTGGAAATGATAGATAATTTAAGTAATGATTATTCTAATATTTATGTTAATGAGCAAACTAAAGATTATGATATTAAACGTTATGTAGGTGCTATAAATAGTTTTACCCCGGATATGATTAATAAATATCAAGATGTTCTTCTTAATTCGAAAATTATTGTAAGCCAACTCAAAGTACCTAAAGAAGTAACAGAAGCTTTAATTCAATTTTGTCATGCTAATCAAAAATTTCTAGTATTGACTCCTTGTCGTCCCGCAAAGATAGCAATAAGTGATCCTAAAAATCTTGATTTAATTGATAAAATAAATTTAATAACTTGTAATAAAGCAGAGTGTCAAACTATTTTTGGTACTTCTGATGTTGAATCTTGTGTTTTAAAATATCCTAACAAATTAATTGTTACTTTAGGATCAGAAGGACTTATGTATTATAATGGCCAAGAAGTTGTAAGAATTCCGGCGGCAGAAACAAAAGTAGTGGATACCACAGGGGCAGGAGATACATTGAATGGAAATTTATGCGCTTTTTTAGCCTTAGGTATGAACTTACAAGAAGCTTTGGAAAAAGCTCTTTATGCCGCAGCTATGAAGGTTACTGTTCAATCTGCTCAAGCGGGTATGCCTTATATAGACGATTTAGAAGAGTATATTAGAACGCAAAAGGGAAGTTTAACATTATAAGTTCTAATTAAAAAAAAGTAGCATATATTTTTCTAGGAGGAAAATATATGGATAAAGTTATAGAAAGTATTTCAACAGTATCCCATCAATTACAAATCAGCGAACGTAAACAAATTATGCTTACCGGCATAAAAAAAATTAATTCTTTTGATAATGAAGAATTTTTAATGGAAAGTGTTATGGGAATGATCTTGTTAAAGGGGAGTGACTTAGAAATTGTTAAATTAGATACCCATGATGGTAATGTTTCGATTAAAGGTAAAATAGATAGTTTTACATATATGGATGATAATAAAAAATCAAAGGAAGATAGCTTTTTAGCTAAGTTGTTTAAATAATGGATTATAAAATACAGCTTCTTTCTTTTTTATTTTCCTTTCTTTTTGGAATATTTTTCTTTATAACTAATTATTTTAATAAAAAGTTAATAAATAATAAAAAAATTATTTTTCAATATATGGTTACCTTTTTATATATTATAAATATTGTTTTATTTTATATCTTAATACTTTATAAAATTAATCGAGGAGTTTTTCATATTTACTTTTTATTTATGGTTTTAATAGGATATTTATTTGCAACCAGGCTAGAAAAATATGTTAAAAAAAGTGTCAAATATTTGAAAAGCTATATAAAACATAAAAAAAAGGTGTTATAATTTATTCAAATATAAAGTGGGTAATAAATATGAAGAAAGTTTCTCGGAAGGCTAGACGTCGTTTAACAATTATGACTTTTCTTTTAATTGGCTTAATTGTTGGACTGGGTGTAAGTTTTTTTAACAATTGGACAACTATTTTAGAAAATAAAAAAGAAGCTCGTCAATTAAAGGAACAATATGATGAACTTTTAGAAAAGGAAACAGCATTAAAATCTGAAGTCACTAAGTTACAAGACCCAGATTATGTTGCTAGATATGCCCGCGAAAAATATTTATATTCGAAAAACGGAGAAATAATAATAAGAATTCCCGAAAAGAGTTCTGAGGAGCAGTAGTTATGAAAGCTTTAAAATCATTAAAATCTTTAAAAAAATATTATTCTAAAGATAAAGGAAAGTTAGCATTATTAGGATTTGTAATGTTTATTGCCAATATAGAAACTTTACTATTTGCCGCTTTATGGGGATTAATTTTAGAAAATTTAGTTGCTGGTAAGTTTTTTGAAGCTATTTTATTTATGCTGTTACAATTAGTGCTATTTTTGATTGATATAGGTTTGGATGCTTTAATTAATTATTTGCAATATAAATTGGAAATGTCAATGCTTAAAAATATTCAAGTCAATATATACAAAAAAGTTATCAATTATCCCGCTGTAGCTTTTGAAGAACATAGTATTGGGGAATTAAATAATCGTATTCATGGAGATACAGACCGGATTGTTAGTTTATTTTCAAATTTTATTGCTTTAATCAGTCGCTTTATCTCTGCTCTAATTGTTGTATTTGTATTTATAAAAATAAGTGTTATTCTCGGTTTAGAAATAATTGCTTTCGGTATTGTTACTTTCTTTATGTCAAAACATTTTTCACCTAGAATCAAAGAGGCTAATAAAAAAGTTAAAACTGAAAATGATGATTTAATGAAGGATACTACTCAAGTTTTAACAGGTATAAGAGAAGTAAAAGCTTTAGGAATTAAAAATCGGGTAATTAATCTAACTAGCGATAAATTTACTAAAGTATTTAAATCATCCTATGATGCTGGTATGCTTTCTGTTACTCATTATACTTTTGAGTGGTTAGTATATGCAATTTTTGAATTTATTACCTTATTTACTGGAGCATTTTTATTTTATCGAGGTGCTATAACTATTAGTGTAATAGTTATAATTTACAATTATTTATCACGTGTTAATTGGGCTGTGCAAAGTTATACCCAATTTATTGGCGATTATCAAAAATTAGCGGTTGCCTTAGAACGCGTAGATGAAATATTAAATGATAAATTGTATAAAGCCGAGAAATTTGGCGATCGAACTTTAAATAATGTAAAAGGTCAAATCGAATTTAAAAATGTTGATTTTACCTATGATAATGATGAAAGAGCAACTTTACATAATTTATCATTCGCCATAAAACCTTATATTAAAACAGCGATAGTTGGTAGCAGTGGTAGTGGTAAGACTTCAATGTTTAATCTGCTTTTAAGATATTTTACAACTACTAAAGGAAGTATAACAATTGATGGCGTTCCAATAGAAGAAATAACGGAAGAGTCATTAAGAGAAAATATAAGTGTTATAAGACAGGATACTTTCTTATTTAATATGAGTATTATGGATAATTTTAGAATGGTAAAAGAGGATGTAACGTTAAAAGAAGTCAGAAATGCTTGTAAAAAAGCCTATATTGATAATTATATAATGGATTTACCTAATGGATATGATAGTATAATTGGTGAAAATGGTGTAAATTTAAGTGGGGGTCAAAAACAAAGAATCTCCATTGCTAGAGCTTTATTAAAAGATGCAAAGATTATTTTATTTGATGAAGCAACATCATCATTGGATAATAAAAGCCAAGAATATATTAAAAAGACAATTGATGATTTAGTTAAAGATCATACAATAATTATAATTGCCCACAGATTATCCACAATTATAGATGCTGATGAAATCCTTTTAATGAATAAAGGAAAAATCATTGCTAGTGGTACTCACAAAAAATTAATGAAAAACGAAAAATATAAAGAATTATATCAACCAGATATAATAAAATAAAAATCATTAAACATCGCAACCCGATGTTTTAATTTTGCAAAAAACTAAAATTTGCAGAAAATTTAATTCAAAAATTAAAAAATTGCTTAAACAAAAAAGGAATTATTGCAGAAATATAATTGCAAAAATTCTTTTTTTGTCTTTTGCTATTAAAATTTATATGTGCTAATTTTCTTCTGGATGCACAAGATCTCTAGGCAAGAGCTTTCCTAAAAATTATAGTTAGGAGGCTAATAATTATGAGAGAAAGAAATTTTAATCAAATAATTATTTTGGTGCTTTTAAATATAATCATTTTACTTATAAAATATAGGTAAAAAATAACATCAAGATTACAACAAGAATTTGCAGGTAATGGTTGATACACATAAAAAAAGAAGCACCGAATGCCACAGGGGGTCAAACGGTGCTTTTCCCAACAGGAAAGCACTTGCCTTAATAGGCTTTGTGTATCCATCTAAATTGTAATATAATCTTTTATTAAAATCAAGTTATATTTGACTTTTTATATTTGAACTTTTCAAATAAATTTATTCCTTTTTTGCTAATAAAGAAATCGTTTTTTTAAAATCTCATTAACACGTTGTAATTTAGCAACTTGCTTTTTCAAGATTTCAATTTGTCTAGAAGAAGAAAGATAATTGGAATCAAAACAATGATTATCTTTATTA
The DNA here is from genome assembly GCA_947629935.1 of uncultured Bacilli bacterium. GTDB lineage: Bacteria > Bacillota_I > Bacilli_A > RF39 > UBA660 > HGM10766. The sequence goes on from CANRFQ010000010.1 coordinate 47,436, forward strand.
TAAGCGGTGATCCATTTTTCTAAAGTTTTAAGAGGGACCTCAAATTGATGAGCAGTAGCAATAGTAGAATGTTTGTCATTGACAATCAGATTAACAAGCATGGATTTAAAATCATTAGAATAAGTACGAGGCATCAAAACACATCCTTTCTAACACTTGCATTAGTCAAGAAAAAGTAGACAAAAAATATAAAAAATAGGGGGGGGGATTAAGGAATTAA
>CANRFQ010000011.1 GCA_947629935.1 uncultured Bacilli bacterium
AAAGAAATAGCACTCAATCTAGCATAGATTAAGTGCTTACCACTTAAGGGCAAGTACTCAACTCGGCAAAGTTAAGTATTCCCTTTTTATTTTATGCAAGTTTCCTTGACATATACATAATAACATTAAAACGTACTTTTATCAAGTAAGTTCTCTATTTTTACTCGAAAGTTCGAGTTTTCTATCAATCTGGTGGAGTAGAGGGGAATTGAACCCCTGTCCAAAATAAAGGCTAATACAAGCACTACAAGTTTAGTTAGAATTAATTTTAGTTATTAAATCGGATCTAACGCACCAAGGTTAATAACATAGTTTAGTTAAAATTCATTATTAAAACCTAAACAATTTTAATAATATATCTTACTCATATAATCCTCTAAATTAATCCGTAAGAAAAATTAATTAGAAGAGCTTCTTATACCTAAATTAGACTAGGCTGCTACAGGAGCAAAAGAAGCGAAACCATTACTAGTTTCGTCATTTAATTTTAAAATGCATTTAAGGTATGCCTACCACTTGCGCTCGTACCTCCAAATATTCTGTCGATACCAAGCTACCCCGTGTGCCAATAATAACATAATTGACATAAAAAAGCAAATATAGTATGATATACTCTTAAGAAAAAAGGGATGATATTATGTATGATGAAGTGGAATATAAAGTAAACTGGTTTGAAAAATTTCGTAAAGGTCTTGTTATTGTCTTAATAATATTTATTTTAGGTATTTGTGTTTTACTTTTAATACCTAAAAATAAACAAGTTAATTATTTTGAAGATAATTTTCAAACAATGGTAAGTGTTGCGAAAAACTATTATAAAGATTCAAATAATATGGAAAAATTAACTTTAAAAGAAATGGTTAATAAAAAAATGTTAATTGAGTTTGTTGATGAAAATGGAGAATATTGTGATGTAAATAATAGTTATGCTAAAATTAGCAATAACAAAATAGAAGTATTTCTAAAATGTCCTTCTAACGAACAAAAAGCTGAAAATTATATATAAAAAGAATGAACTATTCGATAATTGATAGTCCATTCTTTTTTAAATGATTTATAAATTTTTCTTTAAAGTCTTGTAACTCTTCAGATGTTAAAGTGGCTTCATTGCTACCCACAATATATCTAATAGTATATTTATTTTCTTTTTCCCCCACATATCTATCAATAAATTGTAAGGATTTAATGATTGGACTTTTAAACTCTTTTAAGACTTTATCGATTACTTCATATTTTTGATTTTTTGGCATTATGATAGTATAGTCTAAACTAACTGTTGGATATTTACTAATAACTTCATATAAATATTCTTTTTTAGAAAGTTGTTCATATTTATCAAAATCTAAAGAAGCAACTAAAAAGCATTTTTTCTTGGCCAAACTACTAGCAATATTTGTTTTAACGACATTTAAACGGCCAACTCGTTCATTAGATGTGTTAATAGAAAAACTTAAGTTTTCATTATAATACGCAAAAGATGGTTCTTTTTTAAAAGTAACATCTAAATTATAAAAGGTTTTAAATATTGTTACAACAATTTCTTTTAGCTTATAAAAATTTTCTTCAATATTTTTAATATTGTCAGCTAGAACAATGGCCAAGCTTCTTTTATTTTCTCCATTTATAAACTCTGTACCGATTTCAAAGATACCCACTTTATTTTGATATTTTAAATTATTTTGAGCAACTTCTATTAAGGAAAGCGCTAAATCATCTCTTAAGATATTATCGTCTGTTTTTCCTAAAAGTTTAATATTATCCTTTTCTATGCCTAATTTATTTAATAAAGCTGTTTTATACCATAGATAAGTATGTACTTCATTTAAGGCAAATTTCGTAGCTAGTAGTCTTTTAACATCATATTCCTTTTCTTGAGTTGTTTCTAATTCATCAAAAGTAAGTTCTAATTTTAGAGGCTCGGGTCTAATATTTTCGTAGCCAAACATACGAGCAATTTCTTCAATAATATCGGCTTCTAAAGAGATATCTTTAGTGGCTCTATATGTTGGGACAATAATTTCATAACTATCTTTCTTTTCTTTTACTTTAAAACCTAATGTAGTTAAAGTTTTATCAATAAAATCAGAAGAAATATCAATATTCATATATTTTTTTAATGTAGCTTTTTTTAAGATGACCTTTTTTTCTAATAAAGGATTAGGATAAACATCAGTAATGTTGGAAGCAAATTCGATATCCTTATCAATATCTTTTAAAAGTTTAGCAAATCTTTTCGTAGCTATTATTGTCATATTAGGATCAAGAGATTTTTCATAACGCGCGGAAGCTTCTGTTCTTAAACCTAAATAAGTAGCCGTTCGGCGCACACTGGCAGCATCGAAAGTAGCTGATTCTAAAATTATCGAAGTAGTATCATCCATAATTTCACTATCTAATCCGCCCATAACACCAGCTACAGCAAAATAATCTTTGTTTTTCTTAATCATTAAAGTTTCCGCACTTAAAGTACGTTCCACATTATCTAATGTATAAAATTTATCGCCATCTTTAGCTGTATCGATTTCAATACTATTAACCTTTCGAGCATCAAAAGCGTGCATTGGTTGACCAAGTTCTAACATTAAATAATTAGTTAAATCGACAATTAAAGATATACTACGCATTCCAGCATAATATAGGAATATTTGCATGTCTAAAGGCGTTTGTTTAGAACTAATATCATCTATTTTTAAGCCAGTATATCTTAAGCATAAAGGATTTTTAATACGAATGTCTAAGTCTTTTTTATTATTAGGAATTTCACATAAATCTAAAGGTAATAATTCATGAGACGTAATAGCGGCAATTTCGCGGGCTATACCATAGTGTCCCCATAAATCAGGACGATTTGTTAAAGACTTATTATCAATCTCTACTACTATATCTTCAAGCGGTAAATATTCTTTAATATCTTTTCCGACTATGTAATCAGCTGGTAATTCCAAAATGCCTTCACTGCTATCAGCAAAACCTAATTCCTCCGCACTACACATCATTCCAAAGCTTTCTAATCCAGCTAGTTTGCGAGAAGTAATTTTAAAACCACAGACATGGCCACCCACATTAACTAAAGGGGCTTTCATACCTACTTTAACATTAGGAGCACCACAGATAATTTGAAGTTTTTCTTTACCATTATCAACAAGAAGTTTATGAAGCTTTTTGGAATCTGGAACTTTTTCACATTCGATAATTTCGGCAACTACTACCCCATCAATATCTTTACCTTTAACAGTTACACCTTCAACTTCAGCAGTACGAATTGAAAATTTATCCCAAATACTATACCAATCAATCTTTTGACTATCTTTAATATAATTTTTTAATCTATTACATGAAATTAACATATCTTCACCTACTCTACATTAAATTTATCCAAGGCACGTAAATCACCAGAATTTAAAATTCGAATATCATCAATTTTATATTTCATCATTGCTAATCTAGTAATACCTAGACCAAAAGCAAACCCGCTATAAACTTCCGGATCAATACCACTTTCTTTTAAGACATTAGGATGAATCATTCCTCCTGGACATAATTCTATCCAACCACTATTTTTACAAGTTGGGCAGCCTTTACCTCCACAAATTAAACAACTACAATCAATTTCTACACCTGGCTCCACGAAAGGGAAAAAACCGGGACGAACACGGACATCAACATCTTGTTTAAAGATTGCTGATAATAATTCCTTCATTGTATACATCAAATTACCAATTGAGATATTTTTATCAATTACCATGCCTTCCACTTGAAAGAAAGTATTTTCATGAGAAGCATCTAAATCTTCATTGCGGAAACATCTTCCTGGAGCACATATTTTAATGGGAGCTCCATACTTTTGCATGGCGTGCACTTGGTTCGGAGAAGTATGCGTACGTAAAAGTTTACCATTATCTAACCAATAAGTATCTTGCATATCTCGTGCGGGATGACTTTCAGGTATATTTAAAGCTTCAAAGTTAAAGTATTCGGTCTCCATTTCCGGCCCACTTACCACACTAAAGCCCATTTTCTTTAATATATCAGTTACTTCTTTAGTGACAATAGTAACAGGGTGCAACGAACCTAAATGCGGTTTAACAGGAAGAGTATCATCAAAGGAAATATCAGCACTTATATTAACTTCCGTTATTCTTTCACTAATTTTATTTTCTAAATCCTTTTTAATTTTATTAAATAAAGCTCCATATTGTTTTTTATCTTCAATACTCATATTTTTAAGGCCACTCATTAGTTCAGCTATTTTACTTTTTTTACCTAAATATTTAGCTTTAATATTTAAAAGTTCACTTTCTTTTAAAGCTCCTTTAATATCACTTAAAGCATTTGATACTAATTTTTTTAATTCTTCTTGCATACATTTCCCTCCAATAAAAAAATTCTAAAACAAAGGGACGCTCAAACGCGCGGTACCACCCTTATTCTAGAAATCTAGCTCTTTTTAAGATTAACGCTCTTATAACGACAAAGCTCCTCTGTTTGAATTTCTCTAACTAGTTTATCTTTAAGTAATCTCAGCTTTTTACTTAATCTCTTTTGAAGAACTCTAGCTAAATACTTAATAACATTCTCTTCGCTTTTTACATACTTTATTCTATCATAATTTTAAGGTTTTAGTAAATACTTAATTTCTTCTATTTCATATAAAGGTTTATTAACCATAATTTCTCTATACCATTTAAAATAAAATTTTTCAAAATTAAATAATTGTTCTTTATTTTTGATTTTTTGATTTATTCTAAAAAACATTTCTTTTACTTGAGCAACTAAAACTTCTTGAAATGATTTATTAGAATAATACTCTAATAATTGTTTTAACACGGTATTATAATCTAACCAAGAAAAATCATTAATATAATGTTGTCGACAAGGTCCTCCTACTTGGCGTGGCTCCACAGTTAATCCTAAAGTTGGACGTTTATGTATATCAGCAATAGAACATCCACTATCTGTTAAGTTTATGCACGGTCCACCCTTTGAAAATAAATCGACAATTGGACTATTAATATTTCTTGCTCTTAAATATAAAAGATATGACCAGTCATCACTACAAAAACCATTAAATGGCTGACCAGAAATCGATATTTTTCCTTGATCTAAAAGATCCTTTAAATAATCAAATTCTAAACACTCAAAATCACTAGGAAGATATACACAACCCATTTCTTTACAGCAAGCACCTTTACAACGAGTACACATATCTTTATTAAAATATTTTTTCATGCTATCACCTGTTTTGCCATTTATTCTATCATAGAAATACTATAAAAAAAAGAGTTTTACAAAACTCGTATTTTTCTTATTTAGACTCAGGATTTGAAGCATAATATAAGCTTCTAGCTCTCATATAATTATTTTGGGTAATATTCATTTCAATTTCTTTACTTAAATTATTCATGCTCCGAGCAAAATCAATATTATATATCATATGCAATATATATGAATCTACCATTGATAATTGAGTATATTTTTCCAATTTTTGTTCTTCTTTTACTTTCGAACTTAATTGTTCTTTGGAAAGTTCACTTAATCTATTTATTTCTTGTTTAGCATATTGTAATTCATCTGCTGTTAATTTACTTAACATTAATTTTTTTATTGATTCTTTGCACATAAATTCATATACTCGAAGATAATCATCAAAAGAGCATTCATTAGTGCCATAAACTTTAAATAATTTAGCAAACAATTTATTTTTATTATATTTTGCCAATTCTTCCAGCTCTTCAATCGTTAAATCTGATTCGTTTTGCGAATTAAGATACTCAATTCTCTTTTTTTCAAATTCTGGTTCATATGATAGCCATTTCAACCATTCTATGTGAGGCAAAACCTCTCCCATTATATGTCCATGTAATAATATTGCTTTTTTATTTGCTTGAGCCATTTCATTAGCAATAATTCTATTTAAATTGGCCATAAATAACCTCCATTTCCTTTAATCCAATTTATTCTACCATAAAAGCATAAATAAAAAAAGTTCCTTAAGAACTCTTAATAATTTTCAGCTTTTAATTCCATGAAACTTTCTGGATGTTTACAAACAGGGCAAACTTTTAGAGCCTCTTTACCATAATAAACATGGCCACAATTACGGCAGATCCATACAGTTTCTTCATCTTTTTTAAATACTAAATTATTTTCAATATTAGCTACTAGTTTTAAATATCTTTCTTCATGATGTTTTTCAATTGCTCCCACACTTTCAAAAAGATAAGCTATTTCATCAAAGCCTTCTTCTTTGGCAGTTTTAGCAAATTCAGCATACATGTCGGTCCATTCGTAATTTTCTCCTTCAGCTGCCGCTTTTAAATTATCTAATGTGGAAGGAATATCTCCACCATTTAATTGTTTAAACCATAATTTAGCATGTTCTTTTTCATTATTGGCTGTTTCTTCAAAAATAGCGGCAATTTGCTCATATCCTTCTTTTCTTGCTTTTGAAGCAAAGTAAGTATATTTATTACGAGCCTGACTTTCTCCAGCGAAAGCCGCCATTAAATTACTTTCTGTTTTACTTCCTTTTAATTCCATTTTTTATCATCTCCTTCTTTAAAATTATACAAAATTATGATGATTTAAGCAATAAGAAAAGGATATTAACCTTCTAATATCCTCATCAAGATTTCAATTAATTCTGGATCAACTACATTACGAATAAATAATTCATTATTTTCCAATATTTCTTCCATGATTACTTTATCGTTTGTATTTTCTTTATGGGCTAAGGCATATTTCACGCCTCCATAAAAAGTAATATTTTCAATAATGTATTTTTCATTATTTTCTAATGTTACAACAGTATCCTTTGTAATTTCCATACCCTTTTTATTCCCTTTCTTTTTTACATTGCTTTAACCAAGGCTGGTTCTTGCTCACTAAATGGACTTATAAAAGCTATTCCATTATATACTTGTTCGTCTGTCTTTGCATTTTCAACTTGTTTTTTTAATGGTTCAACTTTTACAACTTTCATTCTTTGAATATATGGTTCAACACTTATTACTTTGATTTTTTCATTTGATATTTCCGTATTTGTTGGTGTCGAGGTAACAAGTGGTTCAACAGGTTCTGCTGGTTGAACAAGTTCTTCTTGCGGAGCTACCTCTTTAGATAATTCATTCAAATCCAAAGCATTTTCTAATACTGGCTCTGGTTTTGGCACTTCGACAACTGATTCAGTTTCACCTTTTTTACTTTCGATATCTTTAATAGTTTCATCAATATTGAAACGAAGATCTATGTCTTCTGGTTGAGCAAGTTCAGGCTGATTTGGAACTAAGTCTAACTTATCTAGTAAATCACCAATAGCAGCAAACGAATTAACTTCCTCTTTAACTTCTTCTTTAGAAACAGGTTCATTCATTGGTGTAATTTCGATTGTTTGTTCTTCTAAAGAAGGTTTACTAACTACGACTTTAGTGTTTTTCTTTTTTTCCTGTTTAATTTCATCAGCATATAGAACTTTTAAACCATCTAATATTTCATTTTTTAACTGCGTTATATTAAAGTTACGATATTGCATTCTTTTACTTAAATAATTTAACTCATTTTTTAATTCAGCTAATTCCTGCTCATGAGCTGCACGTTCAATATAATTTTTAATTGGCTTACGGTGTTTTTTATGACTTAAAATAGTTTTCATTTCGTCTTTATAAGCCTCTATTTCTGTTTCATAACTAGCTATCATTTCATTTAATTCTTTGTTAGTATTTAGAATTTTTTGGACATCATTAGGATATGAAGTAATAATTTCTTTTTGCTCAGCTAAGACCTTTTGATGACGAGTATAATCAGATTTCATCGTTATTTTAGCAATATTATCAAGACTTTCACTTTGTTTTAAATAATTCTCGGATTGCTCTATTTCTTGATTATAAGAACTTTGTAAATCACGATGTTGACGTAATAATATTAAAATTATATTGTCATTATTAGCAATTAATTCCTTTAAGGTTGCAATTTGCTTATTTTTACTATTGATTAATTTTTCCAAATCCGATAAGCGATTTTCTTCGGCGGGAATATTTTTTAAAATATAATCAGATTTAGCTATCTTCGTTTTTAGATCTTTATAATTTTGATCTAAAGCAACATATTTTTCTTGTAAGGCATTTATATCACCATTTCGAATAATCGTAGACATATATGGTTTAGAACGTACAATTTCGTATAATTTTAATACTTCTTCTTTTATTTGTTTGTAGCTACTTCCTGAAGCTATAAGTTCATTTATTGCATGAGCAATATATTCAGGGGAGTCATTTATTGCTTGCTTACGATCTACCAATTTTTGTAAGTTCTCTTGCAGAATAGTTAAACGAGCTTGTTTTTCTTTTAAGGTTGGGGAGTTTTCTAATTCTTTATTGGACGCTAAAAGTAATTCTAATCTTTGAGCTTCCTCTTCACAACTAGCAATGTTTTTTTGAACATCATTTTTTTCTTCTACTAATAAATCAATCGAATTTTGAATATGAGTTTTGCGGTTTTGAGCTTCTTCTAATTTCTGGGCTGATTGGCTAGCTAAAGCCTCATTTTCTTCGGCATAAGCTTTAAATTCGCGACGCTTTTTATAATCCTCTAATACTCCCACAAAACTATCTAAATGAGGTTTTTCAACCGTTATTTCCTTTATTTCATCCATTACTTTTTGTAATTTTTCATTTTCACTATCTAAATGACCATTAATTTCTTCTAAACGCGTTTGGTGTCTATTTAATTCGGCTTGGCGAGCCGCTAAAGACACTTGATAAGGACTTTTGGCTTCATTGTAATCAGCCTCATTTGGAGTAATATTGGCAATTTCTAATTCTAAGGCTTGAATTTGAACATCTAGCTCGGCTTCTTCAATTAATAAAGATTCAATGTTTAATTTATCATCAGAAGCCATATTCATTAAATAGTTAACTCGCGTGTTAATTGCTCGCTTAGTGTTGTTCTTCATAAAGCACTCCCTTATTCTATACTACTAAAATAATAACATATTCTCAAAGTTAATGCAATAATATTAATTGCGCGAAAATATAATTAATATGAGGCGAGGTTATGCACAAATTTCCCCCTAATACTAATCCCGAACTTTTTAGTGCTATAGGCTGTATTGTCGGGCTTATTATCGAAGATGATTTTAACGCCAATGAATTAAACTCTATCGGAAATTGGCTTATTTTAGTCGGCCAAGTGCTTTTAACCACCGCTGCCCAACAACAACTTATCAATGCTCGTTATGCTAATAATGAAGGTAGTAATATTAAAAGTGATGCTAATGATCACTTCAAAAAAAATCAAGAAAAAGCCAACAAGTCTGATGTTGATCGGCTAAGAAGAACAGTGCAAATTATGAGTGAAGAATTAGATAAAATTAAAGAGAAGTAAATTTACTTCTCTAAATATTTTCATTGATAACTTTATTTATTTTGGTTTGGGCAGAGGCCACGGACGCAATATCCGGAACCATAACGTAAGAACGTGTTTTAGTGGAATATGTTTGCATTGATGCCCCTTGTCCATCTAAATAATTAGCTTCTATCGTCCAAGCAATTTTTTTGTCTAATTGCATTTTTATTAATTTAGATATTTCTTCAGTCGAAACATTCGTTTCAAAAGTGCCTTCTACTGTATCTAATAAATTATTAAACTTGGTAATAGAAGAAAAAGTCATTAATTTATCCATCATTCCTTCTATAACATACATTTGGTCTTTTCCTCTTTGAATATCACCTTGAGCAAAAGAATGTCTTTCTCGAGCAAATGATAAAGCTTCTTGGCCATTTAAAATATTGTCACCCTTAACATATTTATAACCAGCTTGCGAAATAAAATTGTAGTCAGAATGGACAGTAATGCCTCCTAATTCATCTACGATTTTTTCAACTGAGGAAAAATTAACTTTAACATAGTAGTTGATATTTATATCTAGTAAATCTTCAATGGTTTTAACTGAAGTCTCTACACCATATATACCGGCATGAGTTAACTTATCTTTGGCATTCTTTCCGGCCAATTCCACATAATAATCGCGCGGAATTGAAGTCAGTAACACTTTCCCAGTTTGGGGATTTACTGTAGCAATAATATTTACATCACTTCGGGCAACACTGGTAATTTTGCCATAGGTATCTATACCAGTTAAATAAATATTAAATGGCTCGGTAGTTACATCAACTTTTTTCGAAGTTTTTTGCTCGGGAACTTGAACATTTAAAGTATATAATATTTCGGTATTATCTTTAAAATCACGAGATTCTTCATCCAAGATATCTTTAAAAGATTCTTCAACTAAAATAGCTTTTACCTTTTCATCTAAAAGGTCATCAGATAATTTTTTAACATCATCATAATCGTCATCTTGATAAGCAATTTTTTTCTCTAATTTGGCTAAGGCCTTATTAATTCCTTGGGACCCATTATCTAAAAAACCAATATCTTGATTATCTAAATCAGCAATGTCTCCATAGGCTCCTGATAAAACTACTAAAGAATAATTTTCCGTTTTATAATCAACTTTTTTAGTTATCTTATTTAAAACTTCTTTAGTATTAAAGCTAAAATTACTTACCACAGCCATGCCTATAATCAAAGTAACGGAAATAAAGCTAAAGAAAACTTTAATGCCCTTCTTCACTCTTCTATTAAGTAAAATTAAACCAAAAAAACTAATTAAAATAACAACTCCTGTGATTAACATTAAAAAGTATTGTAAAGGTAATATATCTAAATTATAAATACCTATACTAAAGATTATTACTATTAATAATAATAGGAAGTAAATAAATTGAAAAAATACGGGATTTTTCTTTTTAGTTGGTTTTTTGGTCATGCTTTACCTCCTAAATAGTTTCTGACTTCTTTATTATAGCATGCGGAAGATAAGAGATTGGGAATTTTCCAAGCTTCGACTAAATATTTGACAGAAAATGTAAACATTTGAAAAGAAATAGATTTTAAATCTATTTTCCTCGCACTACTAAACTCATATTTCTTTTAAATAAATCCCATAAATTAGCTTTTTGGACATCCCTATCAATTGTTATATCGGCAGTTTTAACGACTTTATTTTTATATTTAACTTGCAAAGTACCAACCTTTTTCCCTTCTTTAATCGGAGCTGTTACATTATTAATATCGGTTTGAAAAGTATATTTTTTATTTTTTTCATTAATGTTTAAAAGTTCGGTTACGGAATCCTTTACTCTTAAATTGGCATATTCTTTTTGACCTTTATTAATTTTTATTTGGCCAAGATTTTTATCTTTAGAAACAATTGTATTTAATTTGTAACTATTAAAGCCATAATTTAAAAGGGCGACGGTATCAGTACTACGATTAGCCGAAGAATCTTCCCCCATTACGACACTAATAAGACGCATACCATTTTTTAAAGCTGTGGCGGTAAGGCAATAACCAGCTGTGGCGGTATAGCCCGTTTTTAAACCATCAACACCTTCATAAAACTTAACTAATTTATTAGTATTTACCATCCATAATTCCGTGCCATCACTTTTAGTTAAATATTCTTCGTAAACACTAGTATAGTTTAAAATAGTTTCATGTTTTACAAGTTCTTTAGCCATCATAGCCATATCATAGCTCGATGAATAATGGTCTTGGGTATCTAAACCATGAGGATTTTTAAATTGGGTATTTTTTAGGCCAAGCTCTTGCGCTTTCTTATTCATCATTTCCACAAATTTTTCTTCGGTTCCCCCGATCTTTTCCGCCATCGCTACAACGGCATCATTGCCCGAAGCAATAGCAATTCCTTTTAACAAGTCCTCCACTTTGGCAGTTTGGTTAGGTTGTAAAAAAAGTTGACTTCCTCCCATAGAGGCAGCATTTTGGCTAATAAGAATCTTATCGTCTAAACTAATTTGGCCTTTTTCGATAGCTTCCATAATTAAAAGCATACTCATAATCTTCGTCATGGAAGCTGGAGCTAACCTTTCGTTCGCATTTTTATTATATAGTATTTTACCAGTAGAAGCTTCAATTAAAATTGCACTTTTGGCTGTAGGAGCCATATCATTCTCCGCTTTAACAATTGGTACAAAAAGAAATGAAAACATTAGAAGTATAATTAATCCCTTTTTCAAACAACTCACCTCTAATAAACTATATTTTAAGTAAAAAAAAAATAGACCTAAATATCATTTAAGTCTACTTGTTCATCTCTGATCATATCGGCAAATTCAATTTTAAAACGTTCTATTTCTTTTCTTTTGGCATCTTCATAAATATTTTTAGCATTACAAATAGCTTTATATATATGTTTTAATTTAACAACTTTCTCATTATCAAATACTGCATACGAATATGCATTAGCTAGAATGGTTAAACAAATATCCGGATAACGCGAAGCTACTTCATACACTCTTTTATATTCATCTGTCATTTCGACAATAAAACGCATGATTCTTTCTTTAATAAAATCGGTATACTCCATTTTCGCTCCAATTTGTTTTTCAATTTTAGGGTATGTTCCCATTAAAATTTTAACCGTCGTATCTTTATCGGCTTCGGCAACATCAATCTTTTGAAAACGTCTTAAAAATGCACGATCACGAATGATATATTGCTCATATTCCTCGGTAGTTGTTGCTCCAATCATTTTAATTGTTCCCCGATCTAGACCTGGTTTTAACATATTAGCAAAGTCTAAATTATTATTTTGACTCTTATTAGTTAATAAATGAGTTTCATCAATAAATAAAATAGTCTGTTTTTTCGTTTTTAATTCTTCTATCAAAAGCTCTAATCGATTTTCTGTAGCCCCTTCGCTAACACTTTCTCCAAGCAAACTAGTGATATTAATTTTTATTAGTTGCCAATTTTTTAAAGCATCGGGAACCATATTATTTTGAATACGATAGGCTAGGCCTTCCACTATTGCTGTTTTACCTATACCAGGTTTACCAACTAATAAGGCACTTTTTTCGGGAGTAAGTAAGCATAGGATTGTTTGTTTAATTTCTTCTTCTCGAGCTATCGCCGGATCGGTAATATATTCTCGAGCTGTTAAATCTTCCCCATATTTTTCAATCATGCTAAATTTTTTAGAAGTTTCCTCTAAATCAAGCTTTTCTATATTATCATCCATTTATTCATCCTCCGCTTCGTTCCTTCTTTTAATTATACCTTAGAAATAAACTTTTTTAAATGTTAGTTTTTTATTCTTTGCTGTAATTTGTCATATTGTTTATATAAGTATTGCACACCATTTTCCAAACGGAAATAGTGAATAACATAGCATAAAACAAAAATCAATAAAATTAAACCGATTAGGAAAAAACCAATAAATATGATGCCAAGTCCCATAAATATCAACATAAATACACAATAAAAGAGCGTCACTAGTAAGTGGATTAATCTTTCATGTTGAAAAAATTGAATTTTAGTTAAATGGTCTTCTACTATCTTTTTCGTAACTGGTGTTTTACTATTTATTAATTTATCAATTGAAGCTATATAATCGTATAAATATTTTTTCATACCTTACTCCTTTAATTTACTAGCGCCATTGGTATAATCAATAGCAATACCGTCTTGCACATTATAAACATATATATTAAACTTTATTCCCCGACCGCCATCTTCTAATGAAAGTCCTTCCATTTGCACCCCACTAGCTAATAGATTGTTTCCTTCATATATCGGAGTTACGCGATATAAAACGTGATTATTAGTTTTTTTAATATATTCAGCCACTTTATTTTCATAATCAAGCATAGCACCTGTATTCATTTGCCTAGTACAAGTAATTAAATTTTGGGCATTGGCGTTTTCGCCGGTTAATTGAAAACCAATTAAATGACAGCGATTATAGAGGTATTTACCATCAATATTATCATACTTTATGGTATGCCATCCTGATGGTTTAATCATGCCTATACTTTCCCTTTTATCTGTAGGCATTAATTCCTTAGATATATTGGCAAAAGCTACTCGGCTTCTTCCTAAGAAATCTTGATTACTATAATTTTCAAAAGTCGGTCTTTGATAATCTTCTTCGGTAAAATTCGGCTCATTATCATTAATCAAAACATAGGGCTTACCGGTATAATTCGGTACTTCTTCTAAAGAATAAGACTCATTAAACAAATTATTAAGATTACCAATTAAATCAAAATGAAAGTATCCCGCAATAAGTTCTGTTAATAAAACAACTATCACTACAATTTTTATTACTAATTTAACATTTTTCTTTTTCATTCTTATCGCCCACTACTATATTAGTATAACACGTTTTAAAAGCTTCTTATAAACAATTTTAAATGTTGGTAACTAATTGTTTGATTTCTAATATTTGTTTTTGAGTAAGAGGATTTTGATAATCTATCCTATCAATAATTTGTGTCATTAAACCATTTTTGCGAATATAATCAAGGCTAACTGTAAAGTTAATATCAAAAATATAGGCAATACCCGATAGCCAAAAATCTAAAGGGGTTTTAATTGTGCTATAGTCAATAGTCTGTCTTTGCATTATTTGGTCATACACCTCTTTAGAAATTGTGCTATTTGCTAATTGAGTTTTAGTATAATTACTTATATATTTAAAATCTTCGTTTATTAGAACGTTAAAGTTATCAAGCTTATCAGCATCTCTAATTATTTTAGCGTGTAAAAGCTCTCTATCAATTAGGTTATCTTCTATTTTTAATTTATTGTGATTGAATATAGCTTTTTTTATAAGCTCATCAAAATTATTATTTTCAATGAATGTTCTAATAAAATGATCTTGTATTAAAATCATTACTCCTAACTGCGCGTGATCTAGGTTTTGATAGTCATTATAATCACTATACTTTTTTGCTTGTTCAAATCTACCAATATCATGAAGCAATGCAATTATTTTAGCTAAGTAAATTTCTTCATCCGATAATTGTAATTGTTGGGCAATATACTCACTTTTAGCAACTACTCCATAGGTATGCTTTATTTTTTGAGCAATCATAGGATTATCTACATCAAAATTATTTAAATATTTTTTAAAATTAATTAAAGCTATATTAAAATTCATTAATTTTTCCTTTCACTAATTTGTTATTAATTTCTCAAAAAATTTTAAGAGAATACAATTGACAAATATCTAAATTCATTATATCATGAATATAGCATGATACAACATCATGCTGGTCACTCTTACGATTTTAATATATGAGAGTGTATCAACCAAAACCCCCTGAAGGAGCGCAATTGCGCTCCGTTTTTTGTAAAACCCTTTATTTATAAGGATTTGCGAGAGTTAAATTATAATAAAAAAATTTTATTACATAGTTATAATATTCACCACACATTTACCCCACAATTTTTTGAAATCAGTAAAATATTTTTTAATTTATTTTAAAATGAAAAATAGAAAACTAACTTAAAATATGCGAAAAAAGGCATAAAAAAATAATTATAAACAAAAACTAAATAGCCCCCTGAAGCTAGGTCGAGAGACCTAGCATTTTTTGTTATATAAGGGTTTGCGAGATATAAGAATTACTACAATAATTATAGGTACAATTTAGGAACAAAAAATTAGATTTAAGAATAATTCATTGAAAAAAAGTGCCGAGAGTGGCAAAAATCTTCAATGGATTTTTTTATTTTAACGATAATTTGGATAAAATATTAATTATCCGTATGACAATAAAATATAATATTATTCCGAAAATGGCATAAAATATATTGACGCATTATTCCGAAAACGGTATAATTCGTATATAGAGGTGATAACTATGCAAATTAAAGATGTGAAAGATGTTATTGATATTACTAAAGACATTAAAGATCTAACTGCTCAAAAGAAAAATCCAACAAGAGAAGGTATGGTAAAAGTAATCAAAAGTGTAAGGCACCATTTACTGTTGGAAACAGAAGTATATGAAAGTTCATTATGTGCCATTAATAGAAGTTCAAAAGTAAATATTGATAATATTGATAATAACATCTTATACGAAAAACTTGATGATTATAAAACTATATGCTTTGGTTATCTTCTAAATAAGTATGGTAAAGAACATTATAAAAGAATATAATTTGGAGGTGTAAACATGAAATTTATGTCAATAAAAGAAGCAAGTGAAAAATGGAATATTAGTGAAAGAAGAATAAGACAATTGATTCAAGATGGAAGAATTATAGGTGCTGAAAAAATAGGTACTGCGTGGAATATTCCTGATGATGCTGGTAAGCCAATTGATAAAAGAGTTAAAGAAGAAATTGAATTTAAAATAGATTTACCAGAAGATTATTTTAAAGAAGTAGATGAAAAACTTGCCAAATTAAATAATAAAAGGCCATTATCTAAAGGAGCAACAGAGTCATTACAAAATGCGATTAATCTAGAATGGACATATAATAGTAATGGTATTGAAGGTAATACATTGACGTTAAAAGAAACAAAAGTAGTATTAGAAGGTATTACTATAGGAGGAAAATCTATAAGAGAACACTTAGAAGCCATAAATCATGAAAATGCTATTGAGTATCTAGAAGAATTAATTGATGCTAAAAGTAAAATATCTGAATGGAATATTAAAGGATTACACCAATTAGTTTTAAAAGGTATTGATGATGATAATGCAGGAAGATATAGAAATCATGATGTAATTATTAGTGGAGCACAACATAGACCCCCACAATATATAAAAGTTCCAGAACTAATGGAAAAACTAATAATGAATTATGATGAATGGGATAAATACCATCCAATAGTGAGAGCAGCATTATTACATGGAGAATTAGTCAAGATTCATCCGTTTATTGATGGAAATGGTAGAACATCTAGATTAATAATGAATATGGAATTAATGAAAAGCGGATATGTTCCAGTTATTATTAAAAAAGATAATAGATTAAAATATTATGAAGTACTTGATAAGGCGCATACAACAGGAGATTATACAGATTTTGTTAAATTAGTAACAGAAGCAGAAAATGAAATGTTAGATAGATATTTAGAAGTATTAGGAGATTAGTTTTGGAGGTAGTAAAATGAAATTGATTAAAATTGAAGCTCAAAATTTTAAGGGAATAGAACATATTGAATTAAACTTAGATAATGCGCCATTTAATAACGTTTTTACATTAGTAGGAATTAACGAGAGTGGTAAAACAACAATACTAGAAGCAATTAATTCATTTGAATATAATGAAGAAAAGAATTTATCATTAATAAGTAATGCAATATTGCCCTCAAAAGAAAAAATAATTCCAATAAAAGATAAAATAAACTTTAATGGTTCAATAAAGATAGCTTTTACTTTATTATTAAATGAAAATGATAAAAAAGAATTAAAAGAGTACTTGCTAAAGCAGTTTGATTTTGAACTTATAGAAGAAATAGATGTTATAATAACTGAACAGATTTATAATTATAAGAATTCCAATTATGAAAATACTTCATACGAATGGAATATGCCATTAAGAGGTAAACCACGAAAAAGTAGAACAAAAAAGATTGTAGATTTAGGAGAAGATGATTGGAAAAAAACAGTAGCATTTATAAAAACTAAAATGCCTAAAATTTTATACTTCCCAACGGCATTGTTTGATTTGCCTGATAAAATATATTTAGATCCAATGAATGAGCAAGATTATAAGAGTAAATTTTATAGTTTGGTTGTACAGGATATATTAGATTCATTAAATGAGCAATTAAAGATTAAAGAGCATTTAGTAAATCGAATAAATTCAGCAAATCCAATTGATAAAGATCATGTTAAACAAGTGTGTTTAAGAATAGGAAGAGTTCTTTCTTCAGAAATTTTGAAAACGTGGTCAACAGTATTGACAAAAAAAGCTAAAGGGATTGCAGTTGACGTTGACAAAGACGAGAAAGGAATATATATTGAATTTAAAATAGAAGGAGAAGATGGATTCTTTCATCTAAGTGATAGATCCCTAGGTTTTAGATGGTTCTTTGTATTTTTGTTATTAACTCAATTTAGAGGAAAAAGGAAAAATGAAGATAAACATATAATATTCTTATTTGATGAACCAGCTGCTAATCTTTCTCAAAAAGCCCAAAAGCAACTAATTGAAAGTCTTGAAAAAATAAGTGATAATTGTACGATTATATATACAACGCATAGCCAACACCTAATAAATTCGGCATGGCTTGAAGGAGCATATATTGTGACAAATGATGCATATAATGGTGAAGATGAAGATTTTGTTGTGCAAGATACAAATATAAATATTTATAGATATAGAGAGTTTGTAAATTTGTTTCCACAAAAGGTTAGCTATTTTCAACCAATATTAGATGTTTTAGAATATGTACCTAATGAATTAGACATGTGTAATAATGCTATAATACTTGAAGGTAAAAATGACTATTATACATTAAACTATTTTTTTAAAATTATATTAGAGAAAAAAGACCTTATTTTATTGCCTGGTATGAGTTGTTCAAACGTTGATAGTCTAATATCGTTGTATAGTGGATGGGGAAGAGAATTTGGTGTTTTACTTGATTCAGATGAAGCCGCTAAATCAAGCAAAGCAAGATATGAGGAGAAGTTTGGATTTATTGTAAATGATAGAATTATAACTTTAAATGACATTAATGCAAAATGGTCTAACAAAAATATGGAAACCATTTTGAGTGTAAGCGATAGATTAAAAATACAAAAGGAGTGTTTCCCAGATAGTAAGAATTTTTCAAAAAATATGTATAATAAATCTATACAAGAATTATTGATGCGTAATAAAAAGATTGAAGTATCTAATGAAGTTAAAAACACTTTTGAAGATATATATATTGCATTAGTTAATTTAATAAAAAAATGAGTGTGTAAGGAAATCTGTGTAAATGAAACTTTCCACGATAGGAAGTAAGTTAAAACTTGCTTCTTTTTTGTTACTAAAATAATAACATATAAATAATATTTTTCAAAGAGCTAAATTCGACCATCAAACATAATAGATAATTCTGATAGTATTGTTCCCCAATTTCTATATGCTTGATCCCATTTTTTTGTTATGTTTTTAGTAGATAAATATAGACACTTTAATAGGGACATATCTGTTGGAAATACAGACTCTAAAAAGTAGTTAAAATTGAATCTTAACTACTTTATTTTTTTACCTTTAGTTTTTGCTTTAGCTTTCGTTTTTTGTTTCTTCGGCTCCTTAAGTTCTAACAATTTTAAATAGTATATTTTTTGCGAAATTGTAAAATAAGGAAGTACCCATATAAATGCTAAGCCCATTGTACATATTCCTACAAAAAACCATAATAAATAACTAATTAAAAAGTTAAAATAATCCCACTTATAGCCTTTCATCAAATTACAACTCTTAGCTAGAGCATCAATAGGATTAATAGTCCCATCAACTAAACAATTTTCAGAAAAAGATAAAAAAAGGTACATGATAATTGCCGGAATTAAATATAGCACTAAACCTATACTATAGCATAGGCTTAAAATCATTGATAAAACTATAGTTTCAATTATATTATGTTTATAATAATAAAATAAATCTTTTATACTATGCTCTTGTTTACGAATAATAGCAAGTAAATATTTATTTAAACCAAACGAAAAAGGAATAGTAATTAAGTTATAAAGCATAGCTATTATTGAAACAACATTTTGATTCAATCCCTTTAATATATAGTTAAAAACTACTACATAAGCTAGAGATATAACAAAATTAATAATTAAAGCTTTCCATATATCTAAGAACTTCTCTTTCGTTAAATTCCAAGCTTCTTTCTTGATTAAATTTCTATCCATAGTGCCCTCCTTTTTAAATTATAGTACATTTAATCAATAAAATCTATTTTCTTCATAATTTCGTTATAGAATTTATTAAACATTTTACCTTCTAATAATGATTTTAAATATATATCAGAATCTTTTTTGGCTTGGAGAAGTATTTTATAATCTCTTTGGACATTGGCAATTTTAAAACTCATATCGCCACTTTGCTTAGAGCCAAATAAATCACCCTCGCCTCTTAGTTCAAAATCTTTTTGACTAATATAAAATCCATCGTTACTTTCTTTTAATACTTGGAGTCTTTCTTTTTCATAATTACTAATTAGATAACAATAACTAGTTAAAGAACTACGACCTACTCTACCTCGCAACTGATGTAAGGTGGCTAAACCAAAACGCTCTGCATTAAAAATAATCATCATCGTTGCATTTCCTACATCAATGCCGACCTCTATAACAGTTGTAGAAATTAAAATGTTATATTTTTTATTGGCAAAATCTTGCATAATTATTTCTTTATCGGCAGCTTTTTGTTTACCATGTAGAGTTCCTATTTTAACTATCCCTTTAAAAGCTTTCGTAAACTTTTCTTTTAAAGAATCAACGTTTTCTATTTCCATTTCCTCTGAATCTAAAATGGAAGGAGCAACTACATAAACTTGGTGGCCTGCTTTAATTTCTTCTAAAACTTTAAAAAGAACTTCTTTTAATTCGCTTTCTTTTTTTATTTCCGTTATAACTTCTTTGCGACCTTTTGGTTTTGTTTTAATAATGGAAGTGTCCATATCTCCATATAAAGTTAGAGCATAGGTACGCGGAATTGGGGTAGCACTTAAATAAATAACATCTACTTTCTGGCCCTTGTTTTGTAAATTATTACGTTGATTTACACCAAAACGGTGCTGCTCATCGGTAATGACCAAACCTAAATTAGCAAACTCTAGTTCCTCGTTTAAAACCGCATGTGTTCCAATTAATATATCGATCTTGTGATTTTTGACATCTTCTAATATTTGTTGTTTTTCACTTTTTTTCATATTACCAATTAATAATTTAATATTTAGAGAATATTTGGAAAATAAGTTTTTAATATTTTCATAATGTTGTTTGGCTAGGATTTCAGTAGGAACCATTAGGACACTTTGATAATTATCTAAATAATTAGCATACATAGCTGTAAAAGCCACAATAGTTTTGCCACTACCAACATCTCCTAAAATCAAACGATTCATTCTTTTGGGATGGATAAAATCCTGTAATATATCATCAATAGCGGTTTGTTGATCGGTAGTTAAAGTAAAGGGCAAATCGTTTATAAATGTTTCGATTAATTGTTTTTGATTAGTACGTTTTAAAAAGTCATGTTCTAAAGAATTTTTATATTTTAAATAATTTATTTTAAAAGTAAAAATAAATAATTCTTCATATATAAATTTTAATTGCGCCTTCTTGAGTAGTTGCATATTAGTGGGCTTATGAATTTCTTTTAGAGCTGAATCTTTAGAAAGAAAGTGGTAAGACTCGCTTAGAGTTTGGGGAATATAATCCGTTATACCTTCATAATTTTTCATAGCTTCATCTATTAATTTTAAAAATAAATTATTTTTAATTTCTTTTATTAAATGATATTTTGGCTCAATTAATGTATCTACTACTTTTTTCAAACGAATATCACTAGCGACAAAACTATTAGTTTTGGCATTATATTTACCGGTTAATGTTAAATCCTGTCCTATAGCCAATTGATTTTTTAAAAAGCCTCGATTAAAAAGTGTCACGTTAATAATTTTTTCATTAGTAATAAATCGAAATGTTAAACGGTTTAAATTTCTTTTAATGTAGACAACTTTAGGAGTATTTTCTACTTTTCCAACAATAGTTAGAACTGAATCTGTATTGGTAAGCTTTTCTGGTTTAAGAATTTGATAGCGATAAGGATAATAATTTATTAAATCATCTATAGTATATATTTCTAATTTATGCAAAGCCTCTAAAGTTTTAGGACCTACTCCTTTTAAATTTTCTAGTTCCATATTAACACCATATTAATTATATAACACAAACATTTATTTGTCTAATATTTAGATACTTATATGCTTAGATAATACTTATAAGTTCTATATTTCCTACCTAGTTAATTATTTCTAAAAAATAAACACTTTTTTTAAAAAAATATGAAAAAAAGTGTTGACAAAAAACACCTTTTCCATTAGTATATAAAGCACCAATTCACTTAAAGGCGAATTGGTGCTAGTATCACACTAGCCAACCCCTTTTTATTCTTTTTGAAGTTGCTCTTCAGGGGGGCAACTTCTTTTTTTATTTGTCAGCTAGATTTTTATAATAATTATATCTTTTAATAGCATATTCTTTATTTAAAGCAAGCAATTCTTGAGCTTGTTTTTTATTTTTTATTTTTAAAGCATTAAAACGAACTTCATTTAATAAAACCTCTTCGTAATTGGTAAAATCAGGTTCATCACTATCAATAGTTAATTTGCCATTACTATAACGCATTAATATTTCATAACCACATTTTACTAAGTTTTTTTGTTCTTCTAAAGAACATTTCATACCATTTTTTATGCCTTGTTCTACACAAGGCGCGTAGGCAATTATAAGCGATGGCCCTTGATGTTCAAAAGCTTCTTTAAAAGCTTTAATAGTTTGCATCCCATTAGCTCCTAAACAAACACTAGCTACATAAATATTAGGGTAACACATTGCCATCTTAAATAAATCTTTTTTCGCTGTCTTTTTACCCATATCAGCAAACTCAGCCACTTGAGCTAAGGATGAAGATTTACTGGCTTGGCCACCTGTATTAGAGTAAACTTCCGTATCTAAAACCAAAATGTTGATATTTTCATTACTTGATAAAACATGATCAATACCGCCAAAACCGATATCATAAGCCCAGCCATCGCCGCCAATACACCAAATGCTTCGCGAAGGGATATAATTTATTAATTCTTTTAATTCCGAAGGTAGTTCTTTGATAATTAAGTTAACTTTAACTTCTCTAGTAATTTTATAATCCTCGGGATTATCTAACCATTTAGTATAATATTCTTGAATATCGGGTGAAACCTCGGAAAAGGTTTTTTCCATAATGTTTTTAAGACGATTGCGTAAGGTTTGATAAGATAAATACATTCCATATCCAAACTCTGCATTATCCTCAAATAAACTATTGGCCCAAGGAAGATTATATGGCGTAATCGGCACGCTTCCCCCATAAATACTTGAACAACCAGTGGCATTAGCTATAATTAAATCATCTTGAAATAATTGGGTTAATAATTTAATATAGGCCGTCTGACCACAACCAGCACAAGCTCCACTATAAGCAAATTTCGGTTTTAAAAGTTGACTATTTTTAATCGTATATTTATTGGCTGGCTCTTTATTAACATAATTAGTAAAGAGTTCTTCATTCACTCTTATTTCATCATTTTCTTGCCATTCTAAAGCTTTTAAGCCTTTTTTCCCTGGACAAGCTTCAATACATAGGCCACAACCTGTACATTGTTCATTATTAACAGCTATTACGTAATTATCATCATCTAAAATAAATGATCTAATAACACCATGCGGGCAAACAAAAGAACATAACCCGCATTCCAGACAATTCTCGGGAATCCATTTGGGAATTTTTTTGGAAATCTTTAAGCGATTGTGGTTAGCATGACAAGGGAAAGTTCCATCCTTATATTTAAGTAAATCACTTACCTTTAACATTTTGCCTTCTCTTTGATTGATAAGATCAAATATATTTTGCTCTCCATTTTTTTCTGTTTCTTGATAAGTAAAGGATTCCTTGATGATTTTAACTTTTTGTTCTACTTCTTTTAAAGCATTAATATTTCGTTCTACTATTTCTGAACCCTTAGTAGCAAATTTTTTCGTAATTCCTTTTTCTAAGATATCCTGAGCATTAGGCACGCCTAAAACCTCTAAGACCACTAATTCCATAATTTTGCTAATCTTACCATCTAAATGATATTTATGAGCCAAAGTATCAGCATCCACGGTTATTAATTGAGCATGTTTTTCCTTTAAAATTTTCTTAAACTCATCAGGTAAATATTTTTCTAAATCATCTTGATGAGCCGTATTTAAAATAACTAGCCCATTCTCCCTGATATTATCAATTGTTGCAAAAGCATTTAGATACTCTTCTTTACAAATGACTACACATAAAGGATTTTCAATATAAAATGGCGCTTTAACAGATTCTGAACTAATACGTAAATTAGATTTAGTTACCCCACCACTTTTTTTAGAATCATATTCAAAATAACCTTGCACGCATTTACCTTTGGCCTTAGCCACAATATTTAAGATATCTTTACTAGCACTGACCATACCATCTGATCCATAACCATAGATAATTATCTCCTGAGCTTTTAAATTTATTTGGTAATTTTCTTCTGGTAAACTCAAATTAGTTACATCGTCATTAATCCCAATAGTAAAGTTATCTTTTAAATTGCTTTCTAACATATTAAAAACACTTTTTATTTGAGCAGGGGTAGTATCTCTACTAGCTAATCCATAACGTCCTCCGACTATATTAATAGCCTTATCATTTAAAGCACTGATTACATCTAAACATAATGGTTCATGCGGAGCTCCAAATTCTTTAGTTCGATCCAAAACGGCAATATTTAGAACCGTTTTTGGTAACACTTTTTTTAAATATTTGGCACTAAAAGGACGATATAAATGGACTTCTATCATTCCATATTTTTTACCTTTTTTATTTTCCTTATCAACTACTAGACGAATCGTATCACATACACTACCCATCGCCACAATAATATTAGTAGCGTCCTTAGCTCCATAATAATTAAAAGGAGCATAATTAGTTGCAGCGATATTATTAATTTTCCCCATATAATCATTAACAATTTCCACTATTTGTTCATAATCTTTATTGCGCGCTTCGGTTGAGGCAAAGTAAATGTCCTCGCCTTCAGCCATACCTTTTTGAATATTATTATCAACATTTAACATTCTATTTCGAAATTCTTGAACTTTATTTTTATTTAGTAATTTGCCGATAGCTTCTAAATCTATATCTTTGATACTATTTATTTCATGACTAGTTCGAAATCCATCAAAAAAGTGCAAGAAAGGTAAAGATCCCTCGACTGCGGCCAAATGGGCAATAGCAGCCATATATTGACTATCTTCTACGGAAGAAGAACTAAGCAGGCAAAAACCCGTTTGTCTTACCGCATAGATATCTTGATGATCACCATAAATAGATAAAGCATGGGTAGCTAAACTACGAGAGGCAACATGAATAACGGCGGGAAGCATTTCTCCGGCTATTTTATACATATTAGGAATCATCAGCAAAAGACCCTGACTAGAGGTAAAAGTGCTCGCTAAGGTACCACTAATTAAAGCCCCATGTAAAGCCCCTGCTACCCCTGCTTCACTTTGCATTTCCACTACTTTAACCCTATCATTAAAAATATTCTTTTGGGCACTACTAGCTAAATCATCAGTATTGCTTGCCATCGGTGAAGATGGAGTTATCGGATATATAGCTGCTAATTCACTAAAATAATAAGCAACATCACTTACAGCTTTATTACCATCTTTTATTACCATTTTCATCTTCCTATTCTAATTTAATTATATCATTTTATCATTGAATAATTAACCAAAAATTATTTATTAGAAAAAATCAGCATATTAATATAATAAAAAAAGAACTTAAACAAGTTCTAATTTTACTTCTAAAGCATCGTCTCCGATTCTTTCTTTTATTTTAATGATACGGGTATAACCACCATTTCTTGTTTCATAACGTTTAGCTAAGTCATTAAATATTTTATTAACAACTTCTTGATCGTTATGTAAGAAAGCCAACGCATTACGACGAGCAACTAAAGTTCCTTTTTTACCATAAGTTATCATTTTATCCACAAATTTACGAACTTCTTTAGCTCTAGCTTCAGTTGTTACAACTGATTCATTCATGATAACATCTTTAGTAATACCAGCAAGCATGCTACGACGAACTCTAGATTCTCTACTTAATTTTCTATATAACATGTTTTACCTCCTTAATCACGGAACTCTAGTCCCAATTCTTTAACTTTATCAATTACTTCTTTTAATGATTTTTTACCTAAATTACGGATTTTTGTAACTTCCACTTCTTTTTTAGAAATTAAATCTTGAACAGTATGAATTCCCGCTCTTTTTAAGCAATTATATGCCCGAACAGAAAATTCAATTTCTTCAATAGGAGTTTCTAATGTCTTAGTGATAGTATCTATTTTCTTTTCCGCCATCATACCTGAAAAATCACTAATAGAATTCAAATCAGTAATAATATTAAAATGTTCAATTAATATTTTAGCTGAAAGAGCCATGGCTTCTTCTGGTGTCGTTGCTCCGTTAGTATAAACTTCCATAACTAACTTATCAAAATTTTCATTTTGACCAACACGAGCAGGTTCTACTTCATAAGCTACTCTTTCAATTGGTGAATAGATCGAATCTATTGGAATCATACCAACTTCTTTAGCTTCGATTAATTTTTGGTTTTCTTTAGAATCAACATAACCACGACCATTACCAACAGTCATTTTCATGTCGATTTTACCACCTTTAACAAGGTTACAAATAACTAAATCTTTATTAACGATTTCGATATCAGCATCAGTTTCAATATCACCTGCTGTTACAGGACCTTCTTTAGATACTGATAATCTCATAATTTTTTCTTCATCAGCATGATTTTTAATAACTACACTTTTTAAAGCTAAGATGATAGCAGTTACATCTTCTACTACCCCATCAATCTTTTGAAATTCATGCATTACGCCATCAATTTTCACGCTAGTAATGGCACTTCCTGGTAAAGAAGATAACATTACACGACGTAAAGCATTTCCGATTGTTGTTCCAAAGCCTCTTTCAAGTGGTTCTAAAACGAATTTACCATAATGATTATTATCCATGTATTCGACAATTTTAAATTCTGGTTTTTCAAATCTTATATTCATTTTAATAATTCCTTTCCCCTCATTAATTTCTTGGACGTTTTGGTGGACGGCAACCATTATGTGGTATTGGTGTTTCATCAGAAATAGATGTAATTTCTAATCCTGCAGTTTGTAATGAACGAATAGCGTTTTCACGACCTTGTCCTAAACCTTTTACTTTAACTTCTACCTTAACTACGCCTGAATCCATTGCGGCTTTAGCGGCTGCTTCTGAAGCAAGACCAGCTGCAAATGGAGTTTTCTTTTTGCTACCTTTATATCCAATAGTTCCAGAAGAAGCCCAAGAAATAACATTTCCTTCTTTATCAGTAATACTTACAACGGTATTATTAAAAGTGGAATGAATATGAGCTACAGCTTCAGGAATATTTTTCTTTATTTTTCTTTTTCTTCTATTATAAGCCATTATTTAACCTCCTATTTACCTACTTTTTTCTTGTTAGCTACTACTTTACCTTTACCTTTACGAGTACGAGCATTACGAGATGTTCTTTGACCACGTACAGGAAGACCTTTTTTATGTCTAATACCTTGGTAACTATTAATTTCCATTTTATTTTTAATATTCATTTGTACTTCACGACGAAGATCACCTTCAACAATTTCTTTATCGATTTCTGTACGTAAAGCCGTGATTTCCTCGTTAGTTAAATCTTTACATTTTTTTGTAGTATCTACTTTTGCAGCTTCACAAATTTTCTTTGCTAAGTTGCGACCTATACCATAAATAGCAGTTAAGCCAATAACTACATGTTTATCATTTGGTAATTCAATATTTTTAATACGTGCCATAATTTCCTCCTATTAACCTTGTCTTTGTTTGTGTTTTGGATTTTCACAAATTACTAGTGTCTTTCCTTTTCTTTTAATAACTTTGCATTTTGCACAAATCGGTTTTACCGATGGTCTAACTTTCATAAGATTACCTCCAATTATCTTTTATTCCATATAATACGCCCACGTGTTAAATCATAAGGGGACATTTCAATTGTTACGGTATCACCTGGTAGGATACGTATCATATTCACGCGCATTTTACCAGAAACGTAGGCAGTAACAGTGTGTCCATTTTCAAGTTCGACTAAATAGTCCCCACCTTTTAAGACTTCTACTACTTTTCCTTCAACTTCTAATTTTTGTTCCTTAGCCATTTATTCCTCTCCTGTTAATATTTCATAACCATCTTCTGTTACTAAAACAGTGTGTTCAAAATGTGCAGATGGTTTGTTATCTCTAGTTATTATTGTCCAGTCATCATCAAGTAAATATATTTTTTCTGTACCTAAATTTAGCATCGGTTCGATGGCAATAGTCATACCAGCTTTTAAAACTAATCCTGTGTCATATTTCCCGTAGTTTGGCACATCTGGATCTTCATGAAGATTTTGACCAACACCATGACCAACTAGTTCTTTAACAACACCTAAATGATGTTTTAAAGCATATTCTTCAATCTTAGCACCGATATTATGAAGTCTAGTTCCCGCTTTTACTTCTTTAATACCTTCGTATAAAGACTTTTTAGTATGCTCTAAAAGATAAGCTTTTTTATCACTAATTGTCCCGACAGGATGGGTCCAAGCACTATCAGAATGATAGCCTTTATATATAACGCCAATATCGATAGAAATAATATCACCGTTTTTTAATTTTCGATTACTGGGTATACCATGCACAACCTCTTCATTAACGGAAGTACAAATTGAGGCAGGATAACCTTCGTAACCTTTGAACGATGGTATCCCTCCTTGACTACGTATATAATCATCGGCAATATCATTAAGTTCTTTAGTTGTTATACCTGGACGAATTTTGCTGGCTAGTAATTTATGTGTATCATAATTTATTTTACCAGCTATTTTCATTAACTCAATTTCTCGCTCACTTTTTATACTAATCATTTCTATGCCTCATTTATTTCTTCTTCTACTTCTTTAAACATTTCTTCTTGTGTTTTAGAAGCATCTATTTTTTTTAATATACCTTTATTTTGATAATAATCTAAAATTGGTAGAGTTTGTTCTATAAATACTTCAAAGAGATTATTAAAGGCTTCCTCTGTATCATCATCACGAGTAATTAATAAACTACCACACTTATCACATATTCCCGCTTTTTGGGGTTTTAAATTTTCATAAAATTTATTATATGATTGTTGACAATTAGGACAAATCAAACGTCCCATCGTTCTTTTTAAAGCTTCTTCTTTAGTTATTTCTAGATAAAATACTTTAGCTATTTTCTCTTGAAGCTCATTCATTAACTCATCTAAAGCAAAAGCTTGATTTAAAGTACGAGGATAACCATCAAAAATTATACCTTTTGCTTGTTGATTGGCCTTTAAATAATCTTTAAGCATTTCTAAAACAATTTCATCACTAACAAGAGCTCCACTATTAATTGTTTTTTCTAATTCTTTAGCAAAAGCATCTTGTTTCTTTATTGCTGATCTAATCAAATCCCCAGTTGATAAATGCTTAAAACCAAATTTTTCGGTTATCAAATGACATTGAGTGCCTTTACCTGTTCCATGAGGAGCAATAAAGATTATATTTTTCATATTCTTTTTCTTCTCCTTGTATAACTACGACTGACAATTGAACTTTCCAATTGTTTATATGTTTCAATTGCAACTCCAACAACGATTAATAATCCCGTTCCTCCGATAGTTACCGATGAACCTAAACCAGAAAAATGCGAGAATACTATTGGAAGTCCAGCAATTATAATTAAGAAGACAGAACCAACAATTGTTATTTTAGATAATACATTACTTATGTATTTACTGGTTGGAGCTCCGGGTCTTACCCCAGGAATATATCCGCCATTTTCATTTAAGTTTTTACTCATCTCATCAGGATTCATTGACATAAATGTATAGAAATATCCAAAGAAGAATATTAAAGCTATATAAATTAAGAATCCTGTTGGTGATGTATAATTTATCCACTTGTTAACAAAATCAATAGCCGTTTGATTACCAATAAAGTTAACAACTGTGACCGGAATAGCTAGGAGTGTTGAAGCAAAGATAACAGGAATAACTCCTGCGGAATTAATTTTTATTGGTAAAAATGAATTTTCCGAATTAATAACGGCATTGCTTCGATTCGCATATTGAATTGGAATTCTTCTTTCGGCAAGTTGAATCCAAATAACTCCTACTATTATAAGTAAGTAAACAATTACAAAAGCACTAAATAGCGTAATACCAAGAGGTAGAGCATAGGTTCCACTTGTAATTAAACCATTAAAGGCCGTTCTAAACATACCTGGCATGGAATCAATAATACCAGCCATGATAAGTAATGATAACCCATTCCCTATTCCCTTTTCGGTAATTTGATCACCTAACCACATTAGTAAGGCTGTACCTGCTGTTAATACTAATGTTGTTTTTAAAATCGTATAAACATCTTTAGTTCCTAAAAAAGCAATAGATATAACATAACCTTGAATAAAAGCAAATAATATTCCTAAATATCTGGTGATTTTATTCATCTTTTGACGGCCAACATATCCTTGATCTTTTAGTTCACTAAAGTAAGGAATGATATCCATTTGTAATAATTGGGTAATAATGGATGCGGTAATGTATGGCGTAACGCCTAAGGCAAATATAGAAAATTGCTGTAAGGCGCCTCCGGCCATTAGGTTAAGTAATTCTAAAAAACCTAATTCTTTTGTAATTGTTGATGCCCAAGGAACTGTAATATTTGTACCGATACAAAATATTCCTAGAACACAAAGAGTAAACAATATTCTATGTCTTAAGTCTTTATTTGAAGGCTTAAATATTTGCTTAATTGTGGCAAACATTAAATCACCTCAGCTTTAGAACCAGCACTTTCAATTTTAGAAACGGCACTTGATGAGAATCTATGTGCTTTAATAGTTAATTTCTTTTCAAGTTTACCATTACCTAAGACCTTTATGCCACTTAATTCTTTTTTGATTATTCCTTTTTCTTTTAAGACTTCTGGTGTAACTACATCACCATCTTTAAAGAATTTGTTTAAATCACTTAAATTGATAGTTGCATAACGAGTTGTAAATCTAGCATTATTAAATCCTCTTTTAGGGATTCTTCTAAATAATGGTGCTTGTCCACCTTGGAACCAAGCAGGGATACTAGCGCCGCTACGAGCTTTTTGACCTTTTTCACCACGAGTTGAGGTTTTACCCATTCCACTTCCGGGACCGCGACCTACTCTTTTTCGGGCTTTGGCTTCTGGAGCACTATTTAATTCATGTAACTTCATATTATAACTCCTCCACTTTCTTTCCACGCAACTCGGCAACACGTTCTGGTGTCTTTTGCATTTTTAAGGCCTCAAGAGTTGCTTTAGCAACGTTAATTTTTGTATTTGAACCTAAAGATTTTGAAACAATATCTTTAACACCAGCAAGTTCTAAGACAGCACGAGCAGCACCACCAGCGATAACTCCAGTACCAACTTTAGCTGGTTTAATTAATACTTCAGCACGACCTACTTTAGCTGTTGCGTCATGTGGAATAGTACGATTATCAATTAAAGCGATTTTAATGACATTTTTATTAGCTGCTTGAATAGCTTTCTTGATTGCTTCTGGAACTTCATTAGCTTTTCCTGTTCCAATACCAACTAAACCTTTACGATTACCAACAACAACAGTAGCAGAAAATCTAAAATGTCTACCACCTTTAGTTACTTTAGTAACACGTGATATTGAAACAACAGTTTCTTCAAGCAAGTTTTTCTTAGAGTCTTTTTCAAATTTTGGCATTTCTTACCTCCCTCTAGAATTCTAATCCATTTTCACGTGCAGCTTCAGCTAAAGCTTTAACGCGTCCATGGTAAAGGTATCCACCTCTATCGAAAACGATTCTTTCTATTTTATTTTTCTTAGCTTTTTGGGCAAGATCTTTTCCAACTAAAGCTGCCCCTTCAATATTTCCACCATTTTTTAATTTTAAAGCCACAGATGAAGAGCTTACTAAGGTAATCCCTTTTTCATCATCAATTATTTGAGCGAAAATATTGGAATTTGATCTAAATACATTTAGTCTAGGACAAGCAGCAGTTCCTGATACTTTATTACGAACACGCGCATGTCTTCTTTGACGAGAAATATTTTTTGATTCTTTTTTTATCATAATCTTAACTCCTTACCTTATTAAGCTGCTTTCTTACCTTCTTTACGACGGATATATTCACCTTTATAACGAATTCCTTTACCTTTATAAGGTTCAGGTTCACGTACTTTACGAATATTCGCCGCAAATTCAGTAACTCTTTGTTTATCAATACCGCTTATAGAAAGTTCAGTATTGCTTTTTGATTCAGCTTTTAAATCACTTGGTACTTCAATAACAACAGGATGAGAATATCCAGCATTAATGGTAATCTTGTTACCAGAAACACCAAAACGATATCCAACACCAACAGCTTCTAATTCTTTAACGAAACCTTCTGTAACACCTTTTATCATATTATTAATAATAGCATTAGTTGTACCATGTAATTGTTTAGCTTGTTTTGTTTCATTACTTCTTGTTACGATTACTTTATTATCTTTAACTTCAACTTGGATTAATTTATTATAAGGAGCAGAAAGCTCTCCTTTAGAACCTTTAACACTAACAAGGTTATTTTCAATTGTTACGGTTACACCATCTGGTATAACTAGTTCTCTTTTTCCTATTCTACTCATAAGCATTTTCCTTACCAAATATAGGCAAGTACTTCTCCTCCTAGACCAGCTTCACGCGCTTTTTTATCGGTCATTAATCCTTTTGAAGTTGAGATGATTGCAATTCCAAGTCCATTTAAAACGCGAGGAATTTCATCACTTTTAGCATAAACACGTAATCCAGATTTACTGATTCTTTTAAGACCAGTAATAACTCTTTCTTTTTTATCAGTATATTTTAAGTCGATAAGTAATTTATCACCTTTAATATTTTTTTCATATTTATAATCAGCTATATATCCTTCTTCTTTAAGAATTTGGGCAATGCCTAAAGTCATTTTGCTGCCAAGTACTTCTACTGTTGCATATTTCATTTGATTAGCATTACGAATTCTTGTAAGCATATCAGCTATTCTATCTGCTACCATTTAAATTCCTCCCTTCTTACCAACTTGATTTTTTTACGCCTGGTATTTGTCCTTTATTAGCTAGTTCTCTAAAACAAATACGGCATAATTTATATTTACGTAATACACCATGAGGTCTACCACATCTCTCACAACGAGTATACGCACGAGATTTGAACTTAGGAGCACGTTTACTCTTAATTACCATTGATTTTTTAGCCATTATTTATTCCTCCAAACTACTTTCTAAAAGGCATTCCAAAGCCTGCAAGTAACTCTTTAGCTTCGTCATTAGTTTTTGCTGTTGTTACAAAAACAATGTCCATTCCTCTTACTTTTAACACATCATCATAATTTATTTCTGGGAAAATTAATTGTTCTTTAATTCCTAAAGTGTAATTACCATGTCCATCAAAAGCAGTTTTCGATACACCACGGAAATCCCTAACACGAGGAAGAGAGATCTTAACTAACTTTTCTAAGAAATAATACATTTTTTCACCACGTAAAGTAACTTTAGCTCCTATTGTAGCTCCTTCACGAAGTTTAAAACCAGCAATAGATTTACGAGCCTTAGTAATTATTGGTTTTTGACCAGCTATAATTTCTAAGTCTTTAGCTGCTGCTTCAATAAATTTAGAATCATGAGCAGCTTCTCCTACACCCATGTTGATTACTATTTTTTCTAATTTAGGAACTTCCATTATTGATTTATAATTATATTTTTTCATTAATGATGGTTTAATTTCTTTTGTATATAATTCTTTAAAATTACTCATAACTTTACCTCCTAATTAGCTTTCTTTTCTTTTTTCGTAGTTTTAGCTTTTTTGTCTTCTGTAATAACTTTTACATTTGAAACATGAATTGGGGCTTCCATTTCCCTAATTCCGCCTGTTTCCCCTTGACCATTTGGTTTAATATGTTTTTTTATCATATTGATATTAGCAACGATAACTTTATCTTCTTTTTTGAAAGTTTGTAAAACTTTTCCTTCTTTGCCTTTATCTTTACCGGCAATAATTTTTACTTTATCATTAACTTTAACTTTCATATAAACCTCCTATAGTACTTCTGGAGCAAGAGATACGATTTTCATGAAATCTTTTTCACGAAGTTCTCTAGCTACAGGGCCAAGTACACGTGTTCCTACTGGAGTTTTATCATCTTTAATTAATACACAAGCATTATCATCAAATTTAATATAACTTCCATCACTACGGCGAACACCTTGAACACTTCTAACAATTACAGCTTTAACTACTTTTCCTTTTTTGATGTTACTATTAGGAATAGCTTTCTTAACAGTAGCAACAACGGTATCACCGATATTACCATATTTGCGCTTACTACCACCAAGAACACGAATAACAAGTAATTCTTTTGCTCCAGTGTTATCAGCAACTTTTAAACGAGTTTCTTGTTCTATCATAATGATACCTCCTATAGAATCACAGCTTCAGTTACTACTTCAACTAATTCAAAACGTTTTGTTTTAGAAAGTGGTCTAGTACTAACTATTCTTACTGTGTCCCCTTCTTTTGCCACATTCTTTTCATCATGGGCAGTATATTTTTTAGAATATTTAACTCTCTTTTTATATAGTGGATGCTTAGTGTATGTTTCAACTAAAACAGTAATAGTCTTATTATTTTTAGCACTTACAACTTTTCCAACTAGTTCTTGTCTTTTAGTTTCAGCCATTATTTAGCACCTCCATTATTTAGTTCTCTTTCTTTAAGAATTGTTTTCATTCTTGCAACAGTTTTTCTTAAAGCTTTAATTTGAGAAGGTTTATCTAGAGAACCGGTAGATTGTTTAAGACGAAGTTCGAATAATTCTTTTTTGCTTTCCGTGATTTTAGCATTTAACTGTTCATCACTAAGTTTTCTTAATTCTTCTACTTTCATTTCTAGTTACCTCCTTCTTCTTTTTTAACAAATTTACATTTGATTGGTAGTTTATGAGAAGCAAGTCTTAAAGCTTCACGCGCAACTTCTTCTGATACACCATCAATTTCAAACATAATTTTTCCTTCTTTAACTACAGCAACCCAATCTTCAACGTTACCTTTACCTTTACCTTGACGAGTTTCAAGTGGTTTTTTAGTTAAAGCTAAATGAGGGAAAATGTTAATCCATACTTTTCCACCACGTTTCATATAACGAGTCATCGCTATACGCGCAGCTTCAATTTGACGGGTAGTAATCCATGCCCCTTCTTTTGCTTGAAGTCCATATGAACCAAAATGTAATTCGGTATTTCCTCTGGCATGACCTTCATAAGTTTGACGATGAGGCTTACGATACTTAGTTCTCTTTGGCATTAGTGGCATTGTCTCTACCCCCTTTATTTTTGTTTTTAGTAGGAAGAACTTCACCTTTATAGATCCATACTTTTACGCCTATTTTACCATAAATAGTGTTAGCTTCACTTTGCGCATAATCAACGTTAGCACGTAAAGTATGAAGAGGAACTGTACCTTCTGTATAACCTTCAGTACGAGCCATTTCTGCTCCTCCTAAACGACCAGATGTTGAAGTTTTAATTCCTTTTGCTCCCGCTTTCATTGTATTTCGGATTGCTCTTTTTTGCGCACTTCTAAATGGAGCACGTGCTTCAATTTGCGCAGCGATATTATCTGCAACTAATTTAGCATCTAAATCAGGATTTTTAACTTCGACAATGGAAATGTATACTTCTTCGCCTACTAGTTTAGAAATTTTCTTTCTTAATTTTTCAATATCTTCACCACCACGACCGATGATAACACCTGGTTTAGCAGTGTTGATAATTACGTCGCATCTTTTAGCTGTTCTTTCAATTACGATTTTGGCTACAGCCGCATTCTTAAGTTCTTTAGCTAAAAATTTACGTATTTTTAAATCTTTATTTAAAGTATCACCAAATTCTTTTTTAGGAGCATACCAATTAGACTCCCAATTTTCAGTGATTCCTAGTCTAAGACCTTTAGGGTTTACTTTTTGTCCCATCCTCTTAAACCTCCTTAACTGTGTCACTTACTTTAACTGTAATGTGACTTGTTCTTTTATCTCTGCGATCTACTTTTGTACGAGATCCAAATTTAATTCTTTTATAAACAGGACCAGGATTAATAAAACATTCAGAGATTACAAGTTTACTTTCATCAGCGCCATTATTATTAACAGCATTAGCAACAGCCGAATTTAAAACTTTTAAAATTAAACGGCTAGCTTTTGTGTTAGTAGTATTTAATATTCCTTGTGCAGTTTTAACATCTTTTCCTCTAATTAAGTCCAAAGTCATTCTGGCTTTTAAAGGAGCGATCATTGCACTTTTATGTATTGCGTATGCTTCCATATCTTATTACCTCCTACTTTTGTCCTGCATGTCCAGAGAATTTACGAGTTGCCGCAAATTCACCAAGCTTATGTCCAACCATATCCTCAGTTATATAAACTGGAATAAATTCTTTACCGTTATGTACCGCAATTGTATGTCCAATAAAGTCAGGATAAATTGTGGAACGACGAGACCATGTTTTAATTACTTCTTTTTTATTAGCAGTATTCAAATCCTGTACCTTTTTTAATAATCTATCAAAGACATAAGGTCCTTTTTTTAAACTTCTTGCCATTTACAAATTCCTCCTACTTTTTCTTTTTACGGCTAACAATAAGTTTGTCAGACGCTTTCTTATTTTTACGAGTTTTAAGTCCAAGAGCTGGTTTACCCCAAGGAGTAACTGGCCCTTTACGTCCTACTGGAGCACGTCCTTCTCCACCACCATGAGGGTGATCATTAGGGTTCATAACAGAACCACGGTTTGTTGGACGAATACCCATATGACGTTTACGTCCGGCTTTACCAAGATTAACAAGTTCATAATCTTCATTACCAACTACACCAATAGTTGCCATACAAGTTCCTAGAACTTTTCTTGTTTCACCACTTTGTAATCTTAACATTACATATTTGCCTTCACGGCCTAATATTTGAGCACTAGCTCCCGCCGCACGGCAAATTTCTGCTCCTTTACCTGGTTGTAATTCAATATTATGAACAACAGTACCAACAGGAATGTTTTGTAATGGTAAAGCATTTCCGACTTTAATATCGACATTCTCACCACTTTCAATAATCATTCCTACTTTTAAATCCTTAGGAGCGATAATATATCTTTTTTCACCATCTTTATAATTTATAAGAGCAATATTAGCATTACGATTTGGATCGTATTCAATGCTTGCTACTTTACCAGTTATATTGAATTTGTTGCGCTTATAATCGATTAAACGATACTTTCTTTTGGCACCGCCACCAATATGTTGAACAGTCATTCTACCTTGATTATTACGTCCACCAGTTTTTGATTTAGAAACTAGTAAAGACTTTTCGGGAGTAGATGTCGTAATTTCTTCATTAGCGAGTGTGGTCATGCCACGACGACCATTAGTCGTTGGTTTATATTTCTTTATTGCCATAATTTACCCTCCTAATTAAAATTCTATTGACTGTCCACTTGCTAAAGTAACAATCGCTTTCTTATAAGTTTTTGTTTTGCCTGTGTATTTGCCTACTCTTTTCTTTTTAGATTTTGTATTAAGAGTATTAACATTTACCACATTTACCCCAAATGCTGCTTCTACAGCTTTTTTAATTTGGGTTTTATTTGCGCTACCGGCTACTTTAAATGTATAAACGCCTTTTTGAGTAGCATAAACAGATTTTTCCGTAACAACTGGTGAATAAATAATATCAGTATAATCTTTCATTATTTAAGCACCTCCTCGATTTTATTTAGAGCTTTTTCGTCTAAAACTAACTTATCAGCATTAACAATATCATAAACATTAATTTCATCTGCTAATATTGCGTAAGCATAGCCTAGATTACGAGTAGCCATATATAGATTTTCATTATCTTCATTTGTTACAAATAAAGTTTTTCCATCTAATTTTAAAGTTTTCATAATATCTTTGATTTCTTTAGTTTTTAAACTATCTAATTTAATATCATCAATAATTACTAATTCTTTATTTTTAAGTTTGTAAGATAAAGCACTTTTTAGAGCAAGTACTCTTTCTTTTTTGTTCATTTTAAAACCATAACTACGTGGAGTTACACCGAAAACAATTCCGCCGCCTCTCCAAATAGGACTTCTATTAGATCCAGAACGAGCACGTCCTGTACCTTTTTGTTTCCATGGTTTTTTTCCTCCACCTGAAACTTCAGCACGAGTTTTTGTTTTATGAGTTCCTTGACGAGTTGCAGCAAGTTGCAAATCAATAGCTTTCTTTAAAACAATATCATTAAATGTTTTCCAAATAGAATCAGATAAGGTTACATCTTTTACTTTTTCACCTTTAAGGTTAATCATTTCTAATTTAGCCATTATTTGTCACCTGCCTCTTCTTTTGCTTCTGGGGCTACTTCTTCACTAACTTCTGGAGTAGCTTTTTCCGTTACATTTTCTGGAGCTTCATTTGGAGTTGGTTCGCTATTTGTTTCGTTTGTTTCTTCCACTACGGCATCAACAACAGTTTCTTCTTCATAACTAAGTAATTCTTTAGCAGAAGCTTTTTCGTTTCTTTTAACTGCTGATTTAATTAAAACCATAGAATTTTTAGCACCTGGAACACTGCCACTAACTAAAATATAATTTTCGGCTGTGTTTACTTCAATTATTTCGAGATTTTGAATAGTAACAGTCTCAACACCCATATGACCAGAAAGTTTTTTGCCTTTCATAACACGCATTGGACGCATTGTTCCCATTGAACCTGGTCTTCTGTGATATCTTGAACCATGAGTCTCTGGTCCACGTGATTGATTGTGTCTTTTAATAACACCAGTAAATCCTTTACCTTTAGAAGTACCAGTTACATCAACATATTCGCCAGCTTCAAAAATGCTAGCATCGATTGTATCACCTAAGTTGTAAGTTCCCTCTACATTTCTTATTTCTTTTAAGAAGCGCTTAGGAGTAGTA
The DNA here is from genome assembly GCA_947629935.1 of uncultured Bacilli bacterium. Taxonomy (GTDB): domain Bacteria; phylum Bacillota_I; class Bacilli_A; order RF39; family UBA660; genus HGM10766. Next base: position 38,810 of record CANRFQ010000011.1, read on the forward strand.
TTTGCTTTTTTAGCATGTCCAACTTCAGATTTAGTTGCACGTTTTTCTTTTTTGTCAACGGCTGCGATTTGAATTGCTTCATAACCATCAGTTTCTTTAGTTTTCACTTGAGTTACGATGTTAGGAGTAATTTCAACAACAGTGACAGGAATTAATTTTCCATCTTTTGTAAAGACTTCGGTCATCCCGACTTTACGTCCTAAGATTCCTTTCATAAATTCTCCTCTTTTCTACTTATAATTTAATTTTAATATCAACACCACTAGGAATATCCAAATGTGTAAGTGCTTCAATTGTTTCTTTACTTGGGTCTTTAATATCGATTAGTCTTTTATGAGTACGACTTTCGAATTGTTCACGTGAATCTTTATATTTATGTACCGCTTTTAATACTGTAACTTTTTCAATTTCCGTTGGAAGTGGTACAGGTCCAGAAACTACGCCCCCAGTTCTTTTTACAGTTTCGATTATTTTGCCACATGCTTGATCAAGAATGCGATGATCATATGCTTTTAAATTAATACGAACTTGTGATTTTGACATTTTTCATGTCCTCCTTTCGCCTATATCTAGTACAGACTCGCTCCGTAACGAATTACCTGATTCCAGAATTCATTTAACAACAATTCCTAGTGTATCAGCAACCTCGCACATCTAAGCAGTCATACAAAACTAATTATAGCAATAAATTATATGTTATGCAAGCCTAAATTTGCCAAAAATAGCAATTTAAAAATTCGCCCGAATTTGACGAATTGATTTTGCAAGTTTTTAGTTATTTTACTAACAAATATTTTTCTTGTTTAGAATAATTAGCCTTATACTTTTTTAATATAGCATTATATAATCTTAATTCTTCCCTGGTAAGATCATTTAAAGCCTCTTTTAATTCTTTTTGGGCTTTGCTAATCCTTTTAAATTTTTCTGTTATAGTTGGCATAATAATCCCCTTTCTTTTTACAGAAAGTATTATACTCATTATTTATATTAAGTCAATAATTATCGACCTTTTATATTTACTTCTTCAGTTTCATATAAATATTGCGTCCAATATCTTTCTGCTAACCTAAAAAAGTATTCATTAGGATCTAAATTATAAGTCTTAGTATCAGCGTTATATTCATAATTAAGAGGAATATGACACTCCCATCTATCTCCCGCTAAATTTAAGGTAATTTCAATTTTAAAGTCTTGAGGGAATATTTTATGAGAATCATTGTATTTACTAGAAATGTTTTCCACTTGGATAAAAGGAGCTGCATCTTCAAATCCTGGAAGAATGAAGTTAGAACGACATGGATACTTTGTTTTCAAAAGCATATTTTGATAGTATTTTACTAAGATATCTTCATTCATATCTTTGGCAAAAGCAGCATAATAATATTTACCATATAAATTTAAAAACTCCGCAATTGCCGATTGGCGTGTTTGAAAATATTGTTCATAATTTTGAGCATAAATAGTATCTTCTCCATTTACTACATCTGGGATTGCTTGATCCAAGTTTTGTTCTGAAAAGTTGATTGTATCTATTAAAGAAATGAGTTTTGTCGCATCCCAAGAATTACCATATATCTCTCTTAACTTATCTATTAAATAAGGCATATTTGCTTGATAATAATATCTTAATAAAGCGTCTTCACCTACTAAGTGCTCTAGTAAAGCACTACAAAAACGCAGAGTATAATAGGTATGGTACCCCTCATTAAAATATTTTATTTTTAACTGCTCCGTAATAGCTTCTTTTAAAGAAGATCCACATAATAAATCTTGAGTTGACGTTACATGATTAAACTCATGCAACAAAACCGCTTTATCATCACTATCATAATCTTCTTCTTCCATCATGCAAAACATTTTAACTTCATTAAGAAGGTTATTATAATGTCCTGCCACCTTATCGTTATGCTCATACTTGTTATTATACTTCACTTTAACTGTTGCCAACCTTCTTTTAATATTTTTAAAATCCATATATTTTCCGTAATCATTAATCAACTTTTTATAGTAATCATGATTAATATCTTCGTTTATTAAAATTTCTTTAGCTTCTTCATCAATATTTTCATTGGCTTTAATAACAGAAATCATTTCATTATATAATTTATCTGTATCTACATCAGGAAGATCTTGTTTATAAAATATGGTATGAGGCAAATTATCTTCAACTATGTAATAAAAACGATCCCCTTGTAGCATAAAGTTTTTGCTATTACTTAACAAACTTGCAGAATGCATAGATATAAAAGCTAAGAAATTAGAAATAACTGCACTGGCCCCATTTTTAAAATATTCTTTATAATTTAAAGGTGTTATTCTATCTAAATTAATAGTCTTATGTTTCTTCATTTCTTTTTTGATATTTTTCTTATCTTTTCTAGTTTCTAATAATTCAGGCTTTCTTTTTTTCATATAAGGGTCAAAACTATAGACAACAAAAGGATCACGATAGTAAGTATTACTTATAGGTAATATTTTACCATTATTTAAAAATACTATTTGCTGGGTGTTTAAATCTAATTTAACCTCTATTAATTTATTATTAATTTTATATTTTAATATATTTAAATATTTCATTTTATTCCTCGCTAAATAAATCTTTAGTTTCTTTCATTTCGTTAGGTAGAGCGATGTCCATATATTTTAAAATAGTCGGAGCAACATTGCTTAAATTGCCATTAGCACGCAGTTTGACTTTTTTATCTGTTATAATAAATGGAACCGGATTAATAGTATGAGTTGTAACTGGTCTTTCTTCATCATCTAACATAATATCGCAATTCCCATGATCAGAAAGTAAAAAGATTGTATAAAAATTTTCTTCCGCGGCTTCGATGACTTTTCCTAAACATTCATCAACTACTTGTAAGCCTTTGATGGTAGCATCCAAATTGCCGGTATGCCCTAACATATCTGGGTTGGCATAGTTAAGTAGAATAAAATCATAATCTTTTTCAAGTGCACTTATGGTTTTTTTCGTAACTTCTATCGCTGACATTTCGGGTTTTAAATCATACGTTGCTACTTTAGGAGAAGGAACTAAAAATTTATCACATCCGGCAATTGCTCCTGTATATTCGCCATCAAAGAATTTGGTAACATGATTAAATTTTTCGGTTTCAGCTATTCGAGCTTGAGTCATTCCTAATTTGGATAAATAAATTCCTAAAGGGCTCTCGCTTATTTCTTCAGTAAAAAATATTTTAGACTTTATATTTTTATCCATTTCAAATAAAGTATATAAGTGCACATCATTTAAACTTACGGGAAATTCCTTAAAGTCGCGATCTGTTAGACTGAAAAGAATTTGCCTAGCTCTATCTGTTCGATAGTTCATCCAAATTAAAGCATCCCCATTTTTGATTAATCCCTGAGGGTTCACAAGAATTGGTGGCAAAAATTCATCAGTTACATTTTTATCGTAACAAACATTGATAGCTTTATCCAAATCTAATGGTTTATTACCTTTCCCTTTGGTAACTAAATCGTAATATACTTTAGTCCGATTGTAATTATTGTCACGATCCATTGCATAATAGCGTCCACAAATAGTGGCAATAGAACCTAAAGAAGATGTTTTAATGGCATTATTAAGTTCAATCATAAATTTTTTGGCATCATGAACACCCGTATCTCTTCCATCAGTTATGACATGAAAATATACTTCTTTGACATCTTGCTTTTTTAAATGCTCCAACATTTTAATAAAATGACTTATTTGAGCATGGACACCACCATTAGATAATAACCCCATTATATGGATAGCACAATTTTTACCTTTAACATATTCAATTAAATCCATGAAAGCTTCATTAGTAGCAAAAGTATCTTTAGCTAATTCTTCGGTAGCAATTAATTGCTTTTGACGTAATACTTTACCAGCCCCTATAATCGTATGACATACTTCACTATTGCCAAATTGGCCCTCCGGAAGGCCGACAGACTTTTCACTAGCTTTTAATGTAGTATGCGGATAAGAATTCCACAAATTATCATAATTAGGCATGACTGCTTGTTTAATAGCATTACCATGGATTTCTTCTCGATAACCAAAACCATCCAAAATAATTGTTAATATCTTTTTCATAAACGTTCCTCTTTCCTTTTAATTATACAATATTAACTTAAAAAAGTAACGATTATTTATTCGTTACTTTCTTTAAGAATATTTTCTAGTTTTTCTAAGGTAATGTTTAGTGATTTGCAGATAACTTCTTTGGCTACACCATTTTTGTAAAAGTTTAGAGCAGCTTCTTTTTCTTTTTGAGCTTTTCCTTTGGCTATCCCTTGACCTACATATTCTTCTTCTATTAACCAACTATTTAATTTTTCTTTTAGTTCTTTATCATAGGCTGCTGATACTTCCGGATCACCACTTAGTCTTTTTAACTCCTTGACTGCCTCCTTTAACTCTTCATCACTATACTTACTCATATTCCACTCTTTCTCCTCTTTAAATATTTGTAGCCATCTTAAGTTGTCATTTATTTTCTTACTTCTTAAATTTAATATGTGTATCTCTAACATATCTGTTACTTCTTCTT
>CANRFQ010000012.1 GCA_947629935.1 uncultured Bacilli bacterium
TACATTGACCCATTTACTGGAAAAAAGACAAAACAATTCAAGCTATTTAAGTAATAGCAAGTAGTAAAAGTAGTGCAAAAGTTAGACAATTTCGGAGCGCAATCTAGCGCGGCCAGTAAGAGGCACTTTTAGTGCTTAATAAAACTACCAGCTAAGCTGGTAGATTTTTATTATAATGGGAAACACTAAAGAATAAAAGTGCCATTCCCATGATACCAAACATTATGATAATATTTAGTTTATCACTTGTTTCAGGACTTACTTCGGAAAATAAACTCTCAATTTCTGTTAATGATAATTCAGCTCCCGATTTAATAGTTTTTAACTCTCCATCCATCTCGACAACGGCATCTTTAGAGTCGCTAGGTACCCACATTGTTGGAGTATCAGCAGTTTCTGTTGTGTTAACTAAATTAGTATCTTCATCAATTATCATACGAGATTGATTAGTTACTCCTTTACCTTGGGAAAGTTCGATTCCTCCAAAACCATTCCCCGAAACATCAACATTACCAAGAAGTTTAACAGTACCACCATTTACTAAGATTGCTGCATTTCCACCGGTTAATTTAATATCTTTAACAGTGGCTACTGTTTTATAAATTTGTAAAAGATATATTCCACCCCAAACTTTGTTGTCCGAACTTTTTTCTTCTCCAAAAGTTCCAACATATTTCATAGTATGATTATCGCCATCGACTGTAACTTGACGGGTGATATTAATCTTTTGGGTAGTTTCAATATCATTACCTAAAATAATCGTACTTACTTCTTTATTTTGTAAAGCTTCTAAAAATTCTGCTTGGTCATGGACTACACTTTCTGTTAAGGCACTAACTTTAATATTTGGAATAACTAATAAACCAATTATGATAGCTAGCAAAAGTATCCATCTTTTCTTTAACATTTTTAAACTCCTTTCTTTACTTTTAGTTTGCATTAAATTGGCAATAATATACTCGTACTTTAGTGTAAAATAAAAAAAGTAGTATAAAAACTCCCAAATTTTTCATGCTAAAAATAAAAGGAGAAATGATTATGGAAAAAAAACAAAAAAAAGAAGAAGTAAATGTTTTAGATGAATTACATAAGGGAGCTTGTATGGGAATGGACGCCATATCTTTTATAATGGATAAAGTTAAAGATGAAGATTTTAAGTCTACTTTAGAAAAACAATATAATGGATATAAAGATGTAGCCGCGCAAATTGAAGAGTTATATCCGGAATATTCTGAAAAAGATCCCCATGAAACAAGTGCTATGAATAAAGCTATGACTTGGTGGGGAATCGAAATGAAAACAATGAGTGATGATACAACATCTAAATTAGCTGAACTTATAATGCAAGGAACTAATATGGGAATTATTGAAGGAAGAAGACTATTAAATCAAAAATCTATGGAAGAACAAGTCAAAAAAATAGCGGAAGCCTATGTCAAAATGCAAGAAGACGATGTTGAAGATTTAAAAAATTATCTCTAAAATAGAGTTTTTTTTTATGGAAAAAAAGGAAATAGCCAACTTTTCTATAATAATACTAATAGAAAGGTAGGTGAAAGATAATTCAAACTAAAGAAATTTTTATTCCTCTAACTTCAGATAGTTTATTTAAAGCTTTCTTTCGTAATAAAAAATATTTAATTGATTTTTTAAAAGATGTTTTAAAAGAGGAAATAGTTGATTTAGAGTATTTAGATACTTATCTAGAAAAAGAAAACTATAATAAAAAAGAAAGCTTTTTAGATTTGCTAGTAAAATTTAATAATGGCAGTTATGCTATCGTGGAAATGCAGAATGAAAATAGGGGCAGCATGGTAACAAGAATATTTTATTATTTAGGAAAACTAGCGACAAGAAGTTTGAGAAATGGGGAAGATTATAAATTAATAAAAAAATATATTGGAATATGTATTTTAAATTATAATGCACAACCCTTTACAAAAATGCACAATGTTTGTAAACTGTATAATGAAACAGCTAAAGAAGTATTAAGTGACATTTTAGAAATCCATGTTTTAAACTTAAAAAGTCAAGAAATAAATGATAAGTTAAAATGGTTAGAAGTATTAAAGGAGGAAGAAAATTGGGATATGGGAAAATATAATGATGAAGATTTAAAAGCTGCAGTTTCCGAATTAAAAAGATTAAGTGGAGATGTTGAAGTAATGGCAGCTTATGATAAAGAAATGGAAAATAAGCTTGATCGAATCTTAATTAGACAAGAAGTATTGGAAGAAACTACTAAGAACGCTGCTCTAAACTTATATCAAAATGGTGTATCCAAAGATATAATTTGCCAATCATTAAATATAACCCAACAAGAATTAGATAATATCCTAAAAAATATTTAGAAAGTGTGAATAGCACTTTTTTTTCAAATAAATATATCTAAATTGCTTCCAATTTAGATATATTTAATATTTTTAATAACTTCTAGTTTATCAATTTTTTTGGTCAAAATTTTTTGCATATTACTTTGATATTGCGGTAGGAAACCAAATTGTTTTTTTTCTGAAAATTTGGTGTTAGTTAGGCCATAATCATCAATAAATTTTTGATAAATTTTATTAACGTTACTTATAGTATTTTGATCTAGATTATTTAATGGGGTATATTTATTAATATTGGTAATTTTATCCTTATATGCTTTGGCATTTCTATATCTTTGTAATTCCCAATAATAAGCATCTATTATTTTATTAGGTTTTTGATAATAAGGGTTTTGTTCATTTTTTAATTCTTGTAATCGCAACTTGGCTTTAGCTAATTCGTCTTGTCTTAAATTGGGATTAGCAATTATTTGATACAAATAGATCATATCAGAGGTATCTTCAGCTTCTAAAAAATGAATAATATAACTAAATATTTTGTAGCCTTTGTAAAGTATATATAATTGTCCTTTTTTTCTATTAGCAATTATTTCTGTTTGGGGATTGCATTCAGTTGCTAATTTAATGGCTCTGTTAAAAATGTTATATCTCGCTACTTGCTCGATAAAATCATCAGGTACAATTTGGGAAAATTGACTATTTAAAATAGAAAATTCCAGTTCTATTAAACCGTTTAAATACGCAATGCAATCTTGATGAAGTATGGACTTATAATTTTCTAGTAAATTTAATAATTCTGTTTTAGAAGCAATAATATCTTTATTCATCAAAATCATCTCCTTTTGGTAGTATATTTAATCACAAAATCGCTAGAAGTCAATAATTTTCATTTTTTTATCACATTTTTAGTATAATATTAACTTAAGTGGTGATATAGATGAAAATCTTAATTGTAGATGATGAACAATTAATTCGCGATGTCATAAAAGAATATGCAATATTAGAAAATTATCGTGTTGATGAAGCAGATGATGGCCTAAAAGCTTTAGAGATGGTCCGTCATAATGAATATGATGTTATTATTATGGATATTATGATGCCCAAAATGGATGGATATAAGACAGTAGAAGAAATCAAAAAAATTAAAGATATTCCTTTTATCATGCTTTCCGCCCGAGCTGAAGAGTATGACAAACTTTATGGTTTTAAGTTAGGAATAGATGATTATATGACAAAACCTTTTTCTCCCAAAGAATTAATGGCTCGGATTAAAGCTGTTACTAAAAGAAATACTTCCTCAGATGCCATTTATACTTTCGAGGGCTTAGTTGTAAATGATAGTGCCCATGAAGTTATGGTTGATAATGTCAAAATTAATTTGACCCCTAAAGAATATGATCTTCTTTTATATTTTATTAAAAATAAAAACATTGCTTTATCCCGCCAGCAACTCTTAGAACAAGTCTGGGGCTATGATTATTTAGGTGAAGATCGTACTATCGATACTCATGTTAAAACATTACGTAACAACTTGCAAAAATATCGAAAATTTATTATAACAATAAGAGGAATGGGGTATAAGTTTGAATATAAAAAATAAAAGTATTAACTTTCAAACAATTTGTTATTTAGTAGTTTTTTCTACCACTATTCTTCTAGCTTTATGGTTTTTTCAAATTCTTTTTTTAAGAGTATTTTACGAACGCTATCAAATAAAAACAATGCAAAAAATTTCTCAGGAAATTCAAAAATATGATGATAATGATTTATTGGAATTAGAAAAAATAGCTTATGAAAATGATATATGTATTGAACTTGATTTAGGTAGTGAAACTTTGAGCTTTAATACGAAAATGCCTACTTGCATTTTAAATACTTCTTCCTCCTTATTAGAAAACTATAAATATAAATTACTAAATATGGATAAGGATATTAATACCTTAAAATTAGTGAATAAAAAATATGAAGTCAAAGGCTTACTTTCGGCTATCAAAAAAGATAATGGAATAATCTATGCTTATGCTAATCTCGAAGATGTTAATGCTACTTCCATTGTGTTGCGTAATCAACTAATTTATATTACCTTACTAGCCATTATTATATCTTGTTTACTTGCTTTATATATTTCGAAAAAACTAACTAAACCCATCGTTGAGATTACTAAAAAAGCCAAAAATTTAGGAAACAAAAATCTCGAGTTTAAAAAAAGTGGGATTAGAGAAATTGATGAATTAGCCGAAAATCTTAACAACGCCAATATGGAAATAATGAAAATAGATGAATTACGTCGAGATTTAATGGCCAATGTTTCTCACGATTTAAAAACTCCTTTAACGATGATTAAAGCTTATGCCGAGATGATTAGAGACTTTTCTTATAAAGACAAAGACAAGCGCGATAATCATTTAGCCATCATTATTGATGAAACCGACCGTTTAAACATGTTAGTTAATGATATTCTTTTATTATCCAAAGCCCAAGCACGTGTGGAAAGCTTAAAAATAGAAGAATATGATTTAATTAAGGAGATAAAAGGTATTTTAAAAAAATATGAAATAATGAAAGAGACAGAAGACTATACACTTACGCTTTCAGCTCCTGCTAAAGTCAAAGTCAAAGCAGATAAGAATAAATTAAATCAAGTTATTTATAACTTAATTAATAATGCCATTAATTATACCGGAAAAAATAAAGATGTCGTTATCGAAGTAGTCAAGCAAAATACCAGTTATTTAGTAGCTATTAAAGATAGTGGCAAAGGCATAAAAAAAGAAGAAATAAACTATATTTGGGATAAGTACTATAAAAATGAAAAAAATCATCAACGTAATGTGGTCGGCACTGGCCTAGGCTTATCAATCGTTAAAGCGATTTTGGAAGAACATAAATTTAAGTATGGTGTTAAAAGTCAAAAAAATAAAGGCACAACCTTTTATTTTGAAATACCTAAATAATTCACTTATTCTTCACCATATTATCATAATTGAGATTTATACTGGTAATAGTAAAGGAAGGTGAATAATAACTAGAAATCAAATTTTCAAGCTACTACAAACAAAATTTATAAAATATAAAAACACACCTAAAAAAGTATTGAAATTCATCAATACTTTTTAAGTGTTATTTTTTTAGTTGGCGATAAATTTTTAATAAAGTTGGTAAAACTTTATACCAAAAAGGTTTATTAACTAAATCAAATTCGCCTAAAAATTCAATATATTCGCCCCCAAATTTGCGTTTAAACTCGTGTAAGCCCGCTAATTTTTTATAAGTAGTTTTCGGATCACCGACTGTTCCGAATAAATCGAAAAATTTTAAACCTTTATCTATGGCGTCATTTAAAGCTTCATAGTAACAACGATTAACAGCAAAAGTTCTTTCTCCTAAATTATCATTACCTAAATATAATAGCCAAGAAGCATAATTCGTATAAGTAATAGCAGCTGAACAAACAATTTTGCCTTTCGGATATTGTTTGGCATATGGCTTGAAAATTTCTAAATCTTTTTCTAAACGTTTTATGCGATCTTGGGCGTCAGCTAAGTTTTTCTTTTTAATTTCGCCATTTTTAATTTTGGCTTTTAGTTCTTTTAATTCGTCTTTATCTTTTTTGATTATTTTATCAGGATATAAGCGAATGTTTAAAAGTTTAACATGCCCAGATTTATGAAAATGTTTATAAAAACTGCGATAGTAATCATAGGAATAAGCGTGGAAACCATCTTTTTGAGCATTGTTTAAAATCAAATCATGCATTATATCAATGTCATTTCCTTCTTCTATTTCTAGATCATAACTATAACTTCTTTTAATAGTATTTAAGTAAGTTTTCGAAATATTTTTAATAATTTCATCTTTATCTTTGTTTAAATGCACGCGGATTGTATAACGGGGTTGATTCCCTTCATATAATTTATAAAAACCTTTGTGGATAAAACCATTTTTAATAAAATTATCAAAAATGTCTTTATTATTTTCTCCAGCAATTCGCTCGGCATTTTCATTAATATCTTGATATTTAACACCGGGATCAACTTTTAAATAAATCGCGTTTTCTTCTTTTAAAAACCTTTTTAAATTTTCTGTAAAAAAAGTAAATAAATCCTCATTGTGATAATCAATAACAAAACCCCGTGGAGCATAAAAATAACACATATTTAAAGGTGTTTTTCTTTTTAATAAAAGAGCACAAGCTAATAGTTTATTTTTGTCATCTTTAACTCCTACATAATAAGGAATTAAGCCACGCCCATCTTTTTGGGTTTGTCCCCATTCATAAGATTGTAAAAAGTGGGCTTCCTCTTGTGATTCAAAAAAATTTTTATATTCTTTTTCGCTTAAACTTTTAATAAACTTCATGATTCGTTCACCATTAATTATTTTACCACGAAATTAAATAATAATTAAGTATTTGCCAAAATTCTCTTTTTATTTTGCAAAAGTATGTTATAACATTATACAAATACAACATTAAGATTATTAAAGTATTGTAAGACATTGTTAATTACTTCTTGAATTGGAATATTTAACCAATTGACTTTGGGATTATTTAGTGTTATTAAATATCTTTTAGAACTTAAAATTTGATTTAATCTTGAAATAATATCGGAAATATTATTTTCTTTCATGTTAGGATCATTAAATATTAAAATTTCCAAACATCTTTTTAATTTTGATTTATCAATTCCCGCAATATTAATTAAATAATAAAAATCAAATAAATCTTTGTATCTTGTAGATCTAAATCCCAGTTTTAATAATGATTTTAATTTTTCAGTGAGAATCTGTTCTTTGGAATTAATTAATAAGTTGGTATTTTGATTAAATATATCTAAACTAAAACTATATTCATCTTGTTCAATATCAAACTGTTTATGAACGCCTATATCTAACTTAGTATTTATACTGGTACCAAAAGAATCAGCAAGTTTTATATTAACTCTTTTTCCATCGTAATCTTGATGGTGTAATTTCTTTATGGGTCCATTAATTTTAATTTCAATATTATCACTTGCACCATTAAGTTTATCAATAAAATTTTTAATTGAATCATCATCTAAAGAATATTTAATAAAGTCTAAATCAATATCACGAGTTGCGCGACGAATATCTTTAGATATAAAGTGCATAACAACGCCACCCTTAATAGTAATATGATTTTTGAAACTACTATTAGATATTTTGAAAAGTATTATATCTTGGCATACTTTAGAACTAGCATATGTATAATCATAGCCAGTATTAATATATTCACTAATCAATTTTTCTAAATTCATTTAAAATACCTCTCTTTGTAATGCTTCTGATAAGTTAAAATCATTTTTAAAAAGTGCCAAATATTCTTCGATTTTCTGCATATCTAATTCATTAGCTATTTCCCTATAATTAGATATAATTTCTTTGTAGTAATCAAAAGGTATTTGTTTTCTTTTTCTGATTAGTTCTACAAGTAATCTTTCTTTATTATAAATATTTACAGAACATTCATTAATTTTAATGCTTTCTTTTCCAGTATTTAATCTCTTCTTATCATTAAATATTTGAACAATTTTTTCGTTCTTAATCGTACGATAATTACTGGGTGTTGCCAGATATATCTTGTTTGGTATAACATCGGTTAAATCATAAAAGTAGAAAGCAGAATCCATTGTAATAACCCCTGAGGGATATTTTTTAGAATAAAGAAGTATTGGATCAACTACTTTTTTATTTGAATAAATTCCGTTTTCAATTTTGTATATTTCTTTATTGTTAAGTGCTTTCTGGATATTATATCTAGTGCCATATTTTTCTAAAAGTTCCTTATATGAATAAATCATTGTTATCACCTCTTTATCATTTTAACATAACGCCGGGTAAATTTCAACAAATTACCCGACATTATGAAAATGTTTTTTTGGTTAAATTTATTAAAAAAATTAGTAACCGATAATTTTTTACAATATCTAGTAAATTAATTTTTTTTATGTTATACTCTTAAAAGACAAGGAAGAGGACATATGCGCAAAAAAGCAATGACGTTTGTTTTTTTATTAATGGTTTTAGACGTAACTTTAATTGTAATAAGACTAGGTAATCCTTCGCATGCTTTTCAAGAAGAAACATCAGATAAATCCCGAATTAAACAAATAAAAACGGCAGATGAGGTTACTACAAATGACGAGAAAATAGATCAAAATTATTATTTAGATTTGGTTTCTTTAGAACCTAATCAAGAAACTTTGGAAATAGCCAGTGATAATTACTCCATGCCTGAAGATTTAAAGACGGATTTAATTAATACTTTTAAAGATTATAAAGAAGGTTCTTCTTTTTTAGTTGTTAGTTTGACTGATGGCATGGCTTTTGGGTACAATATTGACCAGTCTTATTCCTCAGCTAGTACAATTAAAGCCGCCTATGCGCTATATTTATATAAATTACTTGCTGATCAAAAAGTTAATTTTAATGATGAAATTGCCTACGAAGCCAAATTTTATAATAAGGGTACGGGTATTATAAAAGATAGTCCTTATGGTACCGTTTATACTGTTAAAGATTTAATTTATAATATGATTCATGAAAGTGATAATTCAGCTTATTTAATGCTTTTAAATAAATATAAATGGGATGGGTTTAACGAAATGTTAGATGATTTAGGCACTCCAGAGATCCATTTAAGTAATACTTCGCGATGGGGGAAATTAAGTTGTCGGAGTAGTGCTATTATTTGGCAAGAAATTTATCGTTTTAGTAAGACTGATCAAGAGGGGAAAGAATTATTTGATTTATTTTTAAATGCCAAATATAATTATTTTAAAGAAGTATTGCCAGAAACTGAAAGTGCAAGCAAAACTGGTTTTACCCCAACTGTTGTTCATGAAACGGGTATTATTATGGATAATGACAATCCTTATATTGTTGTTATATTATCAAATACGGGAGGAGATACTACAGTCGCTCATACTCATGTTATAAATGGTATTTCCAAAATCGTACCTATCATGCAACAATATAAAGAATATAAAAATAATCAAGAAAAATAAGACTTATCAAATGATAAGTTTTTCTTTTTATTTAAAATATTTCATGATAAGATGGTTATGTGATTAAAATGAAGAAGTATTTAAAATATTTATTAGCCTTTTTAATACCTATAGCCATCTTTTGTATCTGTTTGGCTATTAATAATATTGCTCCTTTAGGCAAATATTTAATAACTATTTATGACTCAAGAGTTCAATATCCTGGTTTTTTTATGAGCCTTAAAAATATGCATTTTTTTATGTTTAATGTTGGGTTAGGATTTAATTTTTATGGTATGATGGCGTATTACTTAATGAATCCTTTAAATTTATTAATAAAATTTTTTGATATCTATAGTTATAATACATTTTATTTTTTAATAATTATTTTAAAAATTGGTTTATGTGGATTAAGCATGCAGTTTTTTCTCAGCAGAGAGAAAAAACATGATAATTTATGGAGCGTAATTTTTAGTATTATTTATGCTTTAATGGGCTATGTAGCTTCATATTATTATAATGTATTCTGGCTAGATGGTGTAATTATGCTCCCTTTAATATTAATAGGAATTAATAAATTAGTATCTCAAAAGTCTTCCATGTTTTATGTCATAACTTTAGCTATTTCTTTAATGATTAATTTTTATACTGGTTATATGAATTGCATCTTTAGTGTTATTTATTTTATTTATAAATTAGTAGAACTAAATAAATATAAAAACAAAAAGATAATTATAAATTTTATAATTAGTTCTCTTATCGCAGTTTTAATTGCGGGAGTTGTTTTGGTACCAACTTTCTTTGCTTTAATGGCCGGTAAAGCTAGTGGCTTTCAAGATACGTTTACCAAATATTTTGCTTTTAATGATAACATTAAATATCTCTTTTATTCCTTTACATCCGGTAATTTTCATTCCAGTTTAGTAGGTAATGATGGCTTTGCCCAAAATTTCTGTACTCTATTTGTGATTAGTTTATTTATTACATCTTTTTTCAATAAAAAAATTGATATTAAAACTAAATGTATCACCATTATAATCATTTTATTTTATATGCTTTCATACTGTTTTAATTTAGTAGATTATGCTTGGCAATTTTTTCAAAAACCGATTTGGTGGCAACATCGTTATTCCTTTACTTTTTCAGCATTTTTAATTATTGTTGCTTATAAAAATTTAATGAATTATAAATATTGTCAATTATCGACCAAAAAGCAAAGCATTATATATGTTGTATTAGCTTGTCTAATAGTTGCTAGTTTTGTCTTATTTTATATGCAAATGAATCCCCGTAGTATATTCCGATTATTTATTTTAGCTTTTTCAATTTTATTATTAATTAATTATATATATTTTTTTCATCCACAAAGTAAATATAAATATATTATCATTGCTCTAATAATTTTAGAATTAGGTGTAAATACCTTTGCTAGTGTTAAGCAAAATTGTAAAGTAGAATCTTCATCTACGGTTACTTATGATTTATTATCAAAAAAACAAATCAATGCTAGCTTAAAAGTCATTAAAAAAGATAAATCTTTTTATCGTACGGAATTAACTCAACGTTATTCTTATAATGATGGTTTATTGTTTAGTTATAATGGCATTAACTATTTTAATTCAGTACGAAATCAAAAAGTTATTGATGCCTTAGAATATAATTTCCCATTTGAAGTAGGAAGCCATCAAAGTATCGATATGAATCAATTAGACCCTTATTTACTAGCATTATTTGATGTTAAATATTTAATAAGTGATAGAGATATATCCTATTTAGAAAAAATAGATGATAAAGTCTATTTAAATAAACAAGCATTAGGTTTAGGTTTTATGGTAGATAAAGATGTCTTAAATATTAAATTTAAGAAAAAAGACTATTTAAATAATATTTCCTTAGTATTTAGTAAAATGTTAAAGGAAAACTTAAATTTATATAAGAAAATAGAGGATACTAAAATATCTTTAGAAAATGTTAAATTTAATAAAAAAACAGGTAAATATGAGAATATTAATAATGATGCTGGACGTATTATTATTGAATTTACTGTTCCAGATAATCTATTACTTAGTGTTAAAGATCAAATAGGTATTGACTATTATATTAATGAGGAAATTCAAACTTTAAATAGTTCTTATCTTGCGGTTCATTCTGGAGATAAAATTAAAATTATTATGCAGTTTGCTAATCAAAAAGAAAATAAAGATTATACAGATATCTATTATTTAGATACTAATTTATATCAAACTATTACCGATAAATTAAAAGCTAATGCCTTACAAAATATCAAAGTTAATAATAAACATCTTTTAGAAGCTTCTATAAATGTCCAAGATAAAGATAAATTATTATTTACTAGTATCCCTTATGAAAAGGGCATGATTATCAAAGTTAATGGTAAGAAAGTAAAACCAAAATTAATTTTTGATGCCTTTATAGGTTTAGAATTAGAAAAAGGAGATAATACTATTATTATAGATTATATTCCGCAAGGTTTTATCCTGGGAATTATTTGTAGTATTTTCGGAATTACTATTTTAGTAATTAAAAACACTTTTAAACCTAAAAGCAAAAAGTCTATTTTACATAATCTATACAGCTTAAATTAATTTTTTATAGACAATAGCGTAGGGGGGGGGGGTACTATTAAAATAGAAGGAGAATTAGACATATGAATTATATTAAGAAAAATAATACTATATTATTATCTGTCATAACAGTAGCCTCATTATTAGTAGCAGTAGTAGGAGTTACATATGCTTACTTTACTGCATCAGTTAGTGGTACTGCAAGTTCCGTAATTGTAAATGCTCAAAATTTAGCCAAAATCACTTATAGTGGTGGCAGCTCAGTATCGTTACAAAATGCTTTACCAGGTGCAGTTACTTCACCGCAAACTATTACTGTTCAGGCTTCTAATAATGGTACAAGTTCTATAAAATACACTTTGAAATGGAAAGATGTTAGTAATGGATTTAATTTGGCCGGCCATAATGATATAGTCTATACTTTAAAGGGCACATCATCTACTGGTTCAACTGGAGTTGTTGCAGCACATAATGATACCACAGCTCCTACTTCTGATTCAATTATTGGAAGTGGAACAATAAAACCTGGCGAAAAACATACTTATACATTAACAGTAAAATTTAAAGAGACTGGCTCTGATCAAAATAGTTTACAAGGAAAAACTTTCTCTGGTAAAATTGAAGTAATAGTAAATGACGCAAATAATAACTCAGTTTATTATAATAGTGCTAATCCAAGTGGTACATCAACTAAACCGAGCAGTTCATAAAGTAAAAAGATAAAAAACTTAATAATACAAGTTATCTTTTTTTTGCTAAAAAGGAAAAATATTAAAAAAAATTATAATTTGTATTGCTAAAAAAAAATAAATTTGATAAGATGTTTATAGTAGAAGGAGGAAAAAAAGATGAATGATAATATGAAGAAAGGTAATACTGTGTTATTAACAATAATAGCAGTTGCTACATTATTAGTTGCTGTTGTCGGAGCTACATTTGCTTACTTTACTGCTACTGTTAGTGGTACTGCAAGTTCTGTAATTGTTACAACTGAAAAGTTGGCAACTCTTACTTATACAAGTGAGGGTGAGGTAAAATTAGAAAATGCTTTACCAGGTGCGCAAACTTCTGAATACAAATTTACTGTAAAAGCTACTGGTGAAAGTAAGACGCCAATAAAGTATAGTTTAAAATGGAGCGATGTCACAAATGAGTTTGCATCAAATAATGGTACCAATGATTTAGTTTATACCTTAACAGGGTCAAACGGAAGTGGCAAAGGTGAAGCAGTTACTCACGAAGGATACACGGCACCAACAGCTAGTGGTGCATATATAGGAAGTGGAACAATATATCCAGAAGAGACTCATACCTATACATTAATATTAAAATTTAAAGAAAATGGCTCTGATCAAAATAGTTTACAAGGAAAATCTTTCTATGGTAAAATTGAAGTAACAACTACTGATGAGTCTGGCAGCGCTTTATATTACAATAATTCTAATCCAAGTGGAACATCATCAATGCCATCATCAGAAGAATAATATTGAAGCTAAGATAATCTGTTTAGATTATCTTTTTTTATGCCAAAGAAAAGTAAATTTTACATTTTGTTTTTTTGATTACCTTGTATAATTTTCGAGTTTAATATATAATAATTTACGAGGAGAATATCAAATGAAGAAAAAAAAGGGGATATTTAAACAAATTTTTAAATTTGTAACTGATGTTATATCTTGGACATGTTTATGTTTGCTCATTTTAATTGGCGCTTGTATTATTTGGTATGTTGTGAGTGCCAAGATATATGCTGCTAAAGGAGAAAAATATATACCTTATTTTTCTTTATATACTATAATTAGTCCAAGTATGGAACCACATATTAGAGTATATGATGTTATTTTGGATACAAGAGTTGATGATCCTGCCGATATAAAAGTAGGAGATGTTATTACCTTTATTTCTTCTGGTTCACTAAGTTCTGGGATGACCATTACCCATCGTGTTGTAGATATTCTTAATACTGATGAAGGTCTACGTTTTATTACTAAAGGTGACAATAACCAAAATCCAGATGGAGCCGCTGTATTACCTGAAAATATTTTAGGAAAAACTCTTTTAAAAATTCCGATGTTAGGAAGAGTACAGTTTTTGTTGGCTAATAAAGGAGCCTGGATTATAGTCGTCATGTTACCGGCTCTAGGTATAATTATTTATGATTTAATTAAATTATTTCAAGTATCGGGTTTAAAAAATAAAATTGAAAATGTCATTACAAAAGATAAACCAATTAATAAAGAAGAACAAAAAATTAAAGAAGAGGCTCGAAAAAAAGAAATAAAAGAAAAATTGGCTATAGAAGAAAATAAACCTGATGTTAAAATAGAAGAAGAATTAAAAGAACTTCCAGCTCCAAATGATACTGAAAAAATGGAAGAAGAATTAAAAGAACTTCCAGCTCCAAATGATACTGAAAAAATGGAAGAAGAATTAAAAGAACTACCAGCTCCAAATGATACTGAAAAAATAGAAGAAGAATTAAAAGAACTACCAGCTTTAAATGATTCTGAAAAGGTAGATGTTGAGGACACCTCTGAAGATGATTTATTTGATGATATTGAGGAAAGAAGAAGCTATGATGATTAATTCTTCTTTTTTTATTGCTCACCTATTATAAATATCCGAATATAATACAAGTGAAATAAAGGAGGAATTTATTTTGAAAAAAAGAATTATTATTCTGATTGGTTTAATAGTAATTTTTAGTGTTGGATTTGTGGTGTTTAGAACTTTACATAAAAAAGCAACAACTTTGGAAAAAGTTAAAGTTGCGGAAGTTACCCATTCTGTGTTTTATGCGCCCTTATATGCTGCTATTGAAAATGGCTACTTTGAAGATAATGGCTTAGATGTGGAATTAATTTTAACACCAGGTGCCGATAAAGTTAGTGCTGCTGTTTTATCAGGAGATGTAGAAATAGGGTTCTGTGGTCCGGAAAGTTCTATTTATGTTTATAATGGTGGGGAAAAAGATTATATTCAAACCTTTGCTGGTCTTACAAAAAGAGATGGACAATTTATCGTATCCCGTGAAAAAATAGAAAATTTTGAAATGACAGATTTAATTGGCAAAGAAATATTAGTAGGTCGTACAGGCGGAATGCCAGCTTTAAATTTTGAAAATGCTGTAAAAAATAGTAATATTGTTAAAAATGATATAAATATGAATTATAGTGTTGAATTTGCGGCTTTATCTGGTTCATTCATTGGCGGGGAAGGCGATTTTGTCAATCTTTTTGAACCCAATGCTACCAAATTAGAAAAAGAAGGTTATGGCTATGTTGTCGGCTCTGTTGGTATGCTTTCTGGGGAAGTACCATATACGGCTTTTAATGCTCGTAAAAGCTACATTAAAGATAATAAAGATTTAATTGATAGATTTACAAAAGCTATCAATAAAGGCTTAAAATTTGTTGCCGACAATAGTGCTAAGAAAATAGCAGAGGCTATTTTAGATCAATTTCCTGATTCATCATTAAATGATGTGGAAACAATTGTGACAAGATATAAGGAAAGTGATACTTGGTTAAAAAATGCCTATATAAGTGAAGAAAGTTTTGAAAATTTAGAAGATATTATGATTGATGCTGGACAAATTGAGGAATATGTCCCTTATGACAAATTAATAAATAATTCTTATAATGAATAATTTGTTACAAATTAAAGATTTATCTAAAATTTACCATACAAAAAAAGAAGATGTGGAAGCTATATGTAACATAACTTTAGATATAAAAGAAGGTGAATTTATTGCTATCGTTGGTTCTTCGGGTTGTGGTAAATCTACTTTGCTTTCGATTCTCGCAAGCCTAGAAGATAAAACTCAAGGAGAAGTAATATTTAATAAAAAAGATTTTACGATTGGTTATATGTTGCAAAATGATTGTTTATTTGATTGGTTAACAATTTTAGATAATGCGACCTTAGGGTTAGATATTAAAAAAACTAAAACTAAAGAAAATGTTGAATATGTTAAAAATTTACTAAAAACTTACGATTTAGATAGTTTTAAAGATAAATATCCCAAAGAATTATCTGGTGGAATGAAGCAAAGAGTTGCTCTTATCAGGACTCTTGCCATACGCCCAGATATTCTTTTACTTGATGAACCTTTCTCCGCTTTAGACTATCAAACTCGTTTGGCTGTAAGTGATGATGTTTACAAAATTATTAAAAAAGAAAAGAAGACGGTTATTATGGTTACGCACGATTTGGCTGAAGCTATTAGCTTAGCCGATCGTATTGTCGTCTTATCGAAAAGGCCATGCCGGATTAAAAAAATATATGATATTAAATTAACTAATAAATCAAATCCGATTAAAAATCGTAAAGCTAAGGAATTTGGGGAATATTATGAAAAAATATGGCAAGATCTCGACGTTGTCATCTAAAAAAATAATGTCGAAAGAAAAAAGATTTAATTTATTAGTTTTAATTACGCAAATAAGTATTGTAGTTATCTTTTTATTACTTTGGGAAATGTTGGCTAGGTTTGGTGTCATTAATACCTTTATCTTTTCTTCGCCTAGTTTAATTGCCAAAACGATTAAAGATTTATTTTTAACAGGTAATCTCTTGTCGCATTTAATGACGACCTTTATAGAAACGGCTATTGCTTTTGTTTTAGGGATAGTTTTAGGGTTGATTGTAGCCATAATTTTATATTCGTGGAAGTTTTTAGCTAAAGTTATTGATCCATTTTTAACTTTAATTAATTCATTACCGAAAGTAGCTTTAGGACCTATCTTAATTATTTGGATAGGTGCCAATACGAAATCGATAATTGTTATGGCTTTACTTATTAATTTAATTGTTAGCATTGTCACGATTTATAATGGTTTTTTAAATATTGATGCCAATAAAATAAAATTGTTAAAATCTTTTGGGGCAACTAAAGGACAGATATTAAGAAAACTAATTATTCCCGCTAGTTATCAAACGATTGTCTCTTCTTTAAAATTAAATATCTCGATGTCTTTAATTGGGGTCATTATGGGAGAATTTTTAGTATCTAAAGAGGGTCTAGGTTATTTAATAATGTATGGTACACAAGTATTTAATTTAAATTTAGTTATGAGTGGTATATTCCTATTGTTAATATTTTCTTATATTTTGTATAAAGTGATTTCTCTTTTAGAAAAAAAATTAATCAAAGAATAATAAGGTAAGAATAAAAACTATTCTTACTTTTTTTGAATTAAAATAAAATTTTTCTTTAAAAAAAAAGGAAATGGAAAACATTTCTATAATAATACTAATGAAGGGATGTTTATCTCAAGTAGTTATCACCCATAATAAAGGAGGCCAAAAAGGTGAAAAATGAAATTATATTATTTGAAAATCAAAATGTAAAATTAGAAGTAAATATGAAAGATGAAACTGTGTGGCTTACACAAGATCAGATGGGAACTCTATTTAACAAGTCAAAATCAACAATAAATGAGCATATTAAAAATATCTATAAGGAAAAGGAATTAGAAGAAAAAGAAACATTAAGGAAATTCGGAAATTCCGAATTTAGTTCTAAACCGACAAATTACTATAACCTTGATATGATTATAAGTGTTGGATATCGGGTAAAATCTAAAAAAGGTATTATTTTTAGAAAATGGGCAACTAAAATATTAAAAGATTATATGATTAAAGGCTATGCTGTTAATCAAAAAAGATTAGAGTATTTGGAAAAAACGGTTAAATTGTTAGATATTGCTAGTCGAGGTAATGAAAGGCTGACAGGTGATGAAACAAAAGAAATATTACAAGTAATAAACGAATACTCTAAAGCACTTGATTTGCTAGATGATTATGATCATAGAACTTTAAAAAAGATAAATGGTAAAAAAAGTGAAAAAGTTATAACCTACCAAGAATGCATGAATATAATAGACAAATTGAGATTTAACAATGAAAGTGATTTGTTTGCCTTAGAAAGAGATAATAATTTTAAGTCTATAATAAATGATATATATCAATCTTTTGGAGGTAAAGATGTTTATCCGACTATTGAAGAAAAAGCAGCTAATTTACTTTATTTAACAGTAAAAAATCATGCATTTATAGATGGTAATAAAAGAATTGCTGCCACTATATTTATTTACTTTTTACAAGTTAATGAAGTTCTTTACATAGAAAATAAGCAAGTTATAGATAATAATACTCTTGCATCTATAACTTTATTAATAGCAGAATCTAATCCTAAAGAAAAAAATATACTAATTGACTTAGTAATGAATTTTTTGAATAATAAATACTAATTTAGTTAAAAAAACTTAACAAAATTAGTAAATAAAACAAAAAAATCTTTCCATTTAATTATTAGGAAAGATTTTTATATAATTTTCTTTATTGTTTTAAAGAGTAAGTAATTTTATCTATTTGTTGCTTGTATGATTTTTTTAATTCGGATTGAACAAGTATTCCTATAACGGCAGAGCTTGCTAATATCCCAGATAAACCTCCAATTAAAACACCAACCGGGTTATAATAGTTCATATTAGAAGCGATATACAAGCTAGGTAACAATGCTATAGGTATTCCGGCCCCACATAACGCAATGGCTGTGTTCGCATCATTTTTAGCAGCCAATATTTGTTGCTTTAGCATTGTTAAACTATTTTTATCTTTATTTTTAATGCAACTATCAATTTGTAAATCTAATAATTCTTGGTAGGTTAAAGCTTTAACTTTTTCTACTTTTCTCTTTCTGGTTCTTCTTGCCGGAACATTTGTTAATGCTGTTTCATCATTTTCCATTATAAATTTTCCCCCTTCATAAATATAAAACTAGTCCATAGTAAGGATTTTAAATTTAATCCCTTACTGAACTGATGAGGTTACTATACCACATTTATGATAATTAATCAATATTTGCATAATTTTCAGATACATCTGCAGAATTGATTTGTAACATATATTTAAATCTAGAAAGGATTAAATGATTTTTTTTAAGTTAGGTAAACCTGTTTGAAAGTCTAATTCTTTTTGTTTTTTCGACGAAATAATGTGAAATTTTATTTACTTTAAAAGTTTATTTTGATATAATCGTTTTAGAATAAGGAGTGACTTATATGGATATGCAAAAAGAAGCCCAAATCGAATCGTTATTGTATCAATTGCTAGAAATATTAAGCCCTGATAACGAAACAATTACGACAATTAAAAAAGAAGATGAACAAGCTAAGGAAGACATAAAGAAAATTAACGAAGAAAATCCGAAACTTGAAAAACAAATTGAAGAATATAATGAAATATTAAAATTATTGGAAGAATACAGTAATGATCATACTGAGTTGGGTGAAAAAAGTATTAATTTAATTGAAAAAGTGGAAGGCTTAACTTATAAGTTTGATAAATATGTTGCCGAAAGCCGTGCGGCATATGAAAGATATCAAGAACAATTAGAAGAAGCAAAAAAACAAACTGAAGAAAATGAAAAAAGATTATCTGAAGCTAATGAAATTATTTCCGAGACCCCAGCTAAATTAAAAGATGAACATGGTAAGATTGATCCTTTAAATACATCAATTCATCAAGTATTAAGTGGCGAAGTTAAGTATCTATCACCAGAACGTGTTGAAGACATGTTAAAAAAACTTGGTATCTTTAGTTCTGAAGAGATTCAGTTAATGATTCCTGCAATTTGTTTCCCTGATACTTTTGGTTTTAGAGCAATACATTTTAAATTTAATAACTCTGAAGAAGATAAAACTAAGATTGGTGATGTAATTAATAGAGCTTTTAGAGGGGCCGAAGAAGAGGAAAAGAATAATATTGAGAAAACAAAAGTTACTGATGTAAGTCCTTTAATAGAAGAAAAAACTAATAGTAAGATAGAATATCTAGAAAAGGAATTTGGAATAAGCGCTCAAGACATAGAATGTAATCCACAAATATTGGATGTTCCTTTAGATAAATTACAAGCTTATAAAGAAGAACTAAAAAGAGCTAGTATTGATCTTAATTCCATTCGTCAAAAGACTATAACAAAAGAAAGTATCACAAGGTTAATTGAAAATATTACGGTTTTTGCTGAAGCTGGTTATGAGTTAGATGAAATGACTATCCGAAAAGAAATTGGTGCCTTAGATAGCAATGATCCTGTGGCTACTAAAAAAGCTATTGCTTTAATTAGTGAAAGTGGTTTAACTTTAAGAAAACCAAATGGTATGATAGCAGTTGAACCTGTGACTAAAGAACTTTCTAAATTAAGAAATGCTATTAAATTAGCAGCAGCAATAGATATTACATATTTTTCTGAACATCCGGAAAATTTAAGTGCCATTGTTTCTGATACTTTAGCAAGAATCCTTTATTGTCAACAAAATGGTATTAATTATAAGGATAGTAATGGGAATTTTGAATCATTTGTTAAATCGGCAAAAGAATGGCAAGAAATATACAGCATGGATGTTGATGAAACTATATTACCTTTAACAAAAGAAACTACTCAAGAAATAAATGAAAAAATTTCCCCTGAGGCTACAGCTGCTTTGAAATCTGCAAATGATTTAGATAATTTTATTAGTAGTGCTACAATAAGAACAGATAAAGAAGATTTATATAATGAATTAACCCAAACAATTGCGGAAATTAATACAAGTGAAAATCCATTAGTTATTGAAATTGAAGGATATAAGTTCTTGGCTGCAGGCGTTAATAAAAATCTTATATATCTCTTAAATGCTGATGTTCCAGATACTAAAGAAAATATTATATTAAGTTCCTTAGTATATCGTAATCCGGTTTCTAAGGATGCTATTAAAGATTTAAAAGTGGCTATAAATCCTAATACACGTGGAATTAGTCAAAGATAGAGTTTAGGAGGAATAAAAATGGGTTTTTTAAAAGAATTAGATTTTACGAAAGATGAAATTATTGCTGCCGAAAATAATGTAACGGATTTAATAATAAATGAAATACTAGATTCTAAAGAGATAGTATTACATAATTTACATTTCCTAAAAGATTATGGCGTTGAAAATTTTAAAGAAGTATTTATTAATTTTTGTTCATTGTTTTTGATAGATCCTTCTAAGTTTGCTAATATATTTACTAAATACGATAAAGAAGATTTAATTGCCAAAATTAAAAATAATGTAGCAATAGTTGAGTTTTTATAAGAAGCTAAGCTTCTTTTTTTTATCTTGTAATTCAAACAAATGTTTAACAAAATTTTATTGTATGTCATTGGCAGCAAAATGGAAGTGTGATATACTATATTAGTAGGGTGATAAAGATGCAGACATACTTAGAAAACTTAAATGATAATCAATTAAGAGCTGTAACCCATATCGATGGACCGTGTCTTGTTATTGCTGGGGCTGGATCTGGTAAAACTAAAGTATTAACCACAAGAATTGCTTATTTAATAGAGCATGGCATACCATCTTGGCATATTTTAGCTATTACCTTTACGAATAAAGCCGCAAAGGAAATGCGCGATCGTTTAAATTTATTAGTTCCCAATCACCAAGCTTTTGTGGGAACTTTTCATTCGCTAGGCTTAAGAATCATTAAAGAAAATGCTCATCTTTTAAACTTAGATCGTAATTTTACGATTCTTGATAGTGATGATGTTACAAGTATAATCAGAAAAATTTTGAAAGACAAGGGCTTTGATCCTAAAGAATATGCGCCTTCATATATTAAAAATCGTATAAGTTTTATTAAAAATGAAATGTTAAATGACAGTGAAATAGACGCTTTTTTTAATACGCCCGCGGAAAAAGTAGCAAAAGAAGTTTATTATGCTTATTTAGATAAATTGGCTGTGAATAATTCTGTAGATTTTGATGATTTACTTAGATTACCGGTAGAATTATTTAAAAAACATCCGGATATTTTAGATATGTATCAAGATCGTTTTCAATACGTTTTAATAGATGAATATCAGGATACTAATGAAGTCCAATATAAATTAAGTAAATTATTAGTAAGTAAACATCAAAATATATTTGTTGTTGGGGATTCTAATCAAGCAATTTATGCTTTTCGAGGGTCTAATTATAAAAATATTTTAAATTTTGAAAAAGATTATAAGAATGCTCAAGTTATCACTTTAAATCAAAATTACCGAAGTACCACTACGATATTAAATGCTGCTAATTCGGTAATTAAAAATAATAAAGAGCGAAAAGAATTTGAACTATTTAGTAAATTAGGAAAGGGATTAAACATTAAATACACGCGAGCTTATGATGAAAAGCATGAAATTAAACAAGTCATAGATTATATTAACGAGTTATTAAATGAGGGCTTTCATTATCGTGATATTGGGGTTTTATATCGAACTAATGGCCAAGCTCGGGTTGTGGAAGAACAATTTTTAGCCTTTAATATTCCTTATAAAGTAGTTGGTAGTTATTATTTCTATGCGCGTAAAGAAATTAAAGATTTAATATCTTATTTGCGTCTGATTTTAAATCATGATGATGAGGTAAGTTTAAAAAGAGTAATTAATGTTCCTAAACGAGGTATTGGGGCCAAGACCATTGCCGATTTAGAAAGTGCTGCCAGTGCTCAACATGTTTCAATGTTTGAGGCCATTTCTAAAGGCAAAGAACTAGCTTTTAAAAATTTGATTTTGGACTTAACTAAAGAAAGTGAAAATCTGTCTTTAACGGAATTAATAGATTTAATTTTAACACAAAGTGGTATGCAACAAGAATTAGAAGCTACTGCCAACCTAGAAGCGGAATTACGCTTAGAAAACTTGATGGAATTTAAAAGTATTACGGCATCATTTGAAGAGCGAACTGGGAGTGTTAATTTAGGAGACTTCTTAGAAGAAATTAGTTTAATTGCTGATATATCCGAACATCAAGAATCTAATGATGAAGTAACCTTAATGACTATTCATAGTGCCAAAGGGTTAGAATTTGAAGTAGTATTTTTAGTAGGGATGGAAGAAAATATATTCCCTCATGCTAATTCCTTGCTCGAAGCCGATGGTTTAGAAGAAGAACGCCGATTATGTTATGTAGGTATCACCAGAGCTAAACAAAGATTATTTATTTCTAATGCCAAAAGAAGAATGCTTTATGGAAAAGATAACATGAACATGCCGAGTAGGTTTATTAAAGAAATTGATAAAAATTTAATAGATGAAGAAAATCCAATGCTTTCTTTTCAAGAAAAAATCGATAAAAATGAATTTTATGAAACAGAAGATGTGGAATATAAAAGTGGCGACGTTATTATGCATACAATCTATGGTAAAGGGGTAGTAATAGATGTAGGAGATAAGCTTTTAACTATTGCTTTTGCTAAAAACTTTGGTATTAAAAAGTTAATGAAAAATCATAAAAGCTTAAAGAAAATATAAATAGGTAAGGAGAATAGCACATGCAAGAAAGAATAAAAGAATTAGTCGAAATATTAAATAGAGCTAATGTAGAATATTATATGAATGATGATCCTTTTTTATCAGATAATGAATATGATAGTTTATTAAATGAACTGATAAAATTAGAAGAAGAACATCCCGAATTTATTCTACCTGACTCGCCAACACAAAAGGTAGCTACGAAAGTTATTTCGGGATTTCAAAAAGTAACGCATGACACACCAATGTTTAGCTTATCAAATGTTTTTAATGAAAATGAAATTCGGGACTTTTCTAATAAAATTACGAAGGAGTTTCCCAATTGTCAGTATGTTTGTGAATTAAAAATGGATGGCCTTGCCGTTTCTTTAAACTATGAAAAGGGAATTTTTAAAAGAGCAGCAACTAGAGGAGACGGAGTCATCGGGGAAGATATAACCCATAATGTTTTAATGATTAAAACTCTGCCTTTAAAATTAAATGAACCGATTGATTTAGAAATTCGTGGGGAAATTTTCATGAGTAAAAAGAGTTTTAATGAATGTAATGCGAAAAGAGAAAGGGAAGGGTTACCTTTATTTCAAAATCCCCGTAATGCTGCGGCCGGAAGTATTAGACAGTTAGATAGCAAAATCGCCAAAGAAAGAGATTTAGATATTTATTTATATCATATTCCCAATACTCCTCTAGCTACACATTATGAAACTATGCAATATATCAAAAAATTGGGATTACCAATCAATCCTAATTTAGCCTTAGTTTCTTCCCCATCTGGTATTCTTGATTATATTGATAAGTGGACTAAAAAACGTAGTTCTTTACCATATGAAATAGATGGAATAGTTATTAAAGTTAATGATATTGGCATTCAAAGAGAACTTGGTTCAACGGCTAAATATCCTAAATGGGCTACTGCTTATAAATTCCCTGCGGAAGAAGTTATAACTAAATTAACGGATATAATTTTTACTGTAGGAAGAACGGGACAAATAACACCTAATGCCGTCTTAGATCCTATTAAAGTAGCGGGAAGTACTGTTAAAAGAGCCACATTACATAATATGGATTATATTAGATCCAAAGATTTAAAAATAGGTGATTATGTCTATTTGCATAAAGCAGGCGACGTTATCCCAGAAGTAGTAGGACCAGTTTTAAATCGTCGGAATGGTTCAGAGAAAATCTTAAAAATGATTGAAATTTGTCCTATATGTCATACTCCTTTAGTAAAATCAACTAGTGAAATAGATTATTTTTGTCCGAATAAATCATGTCCCGCTCGTAATGTGGAAGGTTTAATTCATTTTGTTTCCCGCAATGCTATGAATATTGATGGCTTAGGAGATAGAATAATGGAAGATTTTTACAACATGGGTATCATTAAAAATTTTCCTGATATTTATCTATTAAAAAATCGTAAGCAAGAACTTATTGAATTAGAAGGTTTTGGCAATAAAAGTGTTGAAAATTTACTTATATCTATTGAAAATAGTAAACATAGTTCTCTAGAACGATTGCTATTTGCTTTAGGTATTCCCGGAATAGGCGAAAAAAATGCCAAATTAATCGCTAAAAAATATGGAGATATTGATAACTTAAAAAATGCTAACGTTGAAGAATTAAAACTAATTCCTGATATTGGGGAAATTCTAGCTCAAAATATTTGCAATTTCTTTGATGAACCTGCCAATAGAATGATTATAAGAGAATTACAAGATTTAGGAGTCAATACAGAATATTTAGGTGAAAAAGTAATTGAGCATGAAATATTTAGTAATAAAAAATTTGTTTTAACTGGTACATTATCATTTATAAAAAGAGATGATTTGAAAAAGATAATAGAAAAGTATAATGGCATGGTATCAGGCTCTGTTAGTGTTAAAACCGATGTGGTTATTGCCGGAGAAGATCCAGGAAGTAAATATACTAAAGCGATAGAGTTAAATATTGAAATATGGAATGAAGAAAAAATTAAAGATATTTTGATGGAATTAAAGGAAATAAATTAAATTACATCCCCGTCTTAGGGACGGGGTTTATAGATGTAAATAAGTGGTTGGTAATTGTAAATTGCTAAATAAAATAAGATATAGTATAATAATGTTCAGAAAAAGAGGTTATTTTATGAAGCAATTTTATAAAGAAAATAGAGTGTTTTCTATTTTAATGCTGATTGTAGCAGTATGTCTTGTTTTAATTATAGGGGTAATGTTAAAATATTTTTTCTTTGGAAATAGTTCTAGTCCTTATGGGGATCGATTAAAAGATGAAAAAAAATATAAGATAAGTGAAAATAGTCAAAAAGAAATTGTCTCAAGTTTAGAAAGCGATGAGGCAATTAAAAAAGTAGATTTTCATGTAAGTGTTCGTACTATCTATATTACAATTGACTTTAATCCAGGTACAGTTTTAGTCGATGCGCAAAGTAAAGCGGTAGCAATTCTTGAAAAATTTAGCGAAGCACAAATGGGATATTATGATATTGAGTTTATCTTAAAATCGGAGGCTTCCGAAAATGCTGAAGGATTTACAATTATGGGAGCTAAAAATGTCAATGGTACTAATATTGTATGGAACAATAATAACAATGGAGAATAGTGAGGAATAATCATGAAAAAAAACAAAAAGAAAATAATAGGTTTTGCCGTTGTTTTAGTTATTGTTATCATCGCTGCTTTAGTAATAATTAATTTAATGAAAGATGAAAATCGTCTTAATGTTTTTGAAAAACAATGGATTAATAATAATAGTAATCAAGTTCAAAATATTGGGGTGAAAAATAATGTAAGTGTCTTTGGAAATGATGGAATTGGAGTTTTTTATGACTTCATGACTGATTTTTCCAATGAATATAATCTTAGTATAAATCCTACACCATATTCTGATAATAAATCAACAGAAAATATTTATTTCCGTCTTACAACTAAAAAAAGTGCTAATGATTTAGTTATATACCAAGATCATTTTGTTGTAATTGGCAAAAACAATATTGCGATAAATAGCATTTATGATTTGCAAAATCGTAAAATAGGAATTTTAAGTAGTTATTTACAATTAATCAGTAATTATTCAGAGAATATAAATAATCTTTCTTTTACGCAATATAAAGATAAAGAACAATTACTTAACGAATTTAATGAACAACAAAATATCAATTATATTTTAGTCCCTCTTACAGAGTACTTAGATACTATTTTAGAAGATGAAAATTATATTAATCTTCATCTTTCTGACATTCCAGTCTATTATACTTTATATGAAAAAGATCCTAAAGATACATTTAGCTCTATTATTAAAAAGTATTATAATTCTTGGGAAAACCAAAATTTCCAAAATGCCTATGATAAAGAATTATATGATTTCTTTTGTGATAAGTTAGAGATAACTGATGAACAAAAGGATAAATTGCATAATAAAACCTATAACTATGGTTTTATCGAAAACCGTCCTTATGAAACTTTATCAGGTTCTAAATATGGAGGAATTATTAATATATACTTAGATAGATTTAAAAACTTTAGTAACACAGATATAAAATACACACGCTATAAGAATAAGAACAATCTCGTAAGAGCTATAGATAAAAAAGATATCGACTTATATTTTAATTTCTTTAATATTAATAGTGATTTTAATGATATTAAAACTTTACTCAATCTTTCTTTTGTGATAGCAATACCAGAATATGAAAATACAGTTGTTAATAATCTAAGATCTCTTGAAAGTAAAGATGTCTATGTTTTAGAAGGAAGTATCTTAGAAAATTATTTAGAAACTTTAGATTATCTAAATGTTAAAACATATAAAGATAATAAACAACTAAAAAAAGTAGCAAAAGATAATATTATTATTTTGGATGCTAATAATTATAAATATTATAAAAATGATGTTTTAAAAAATCATACTTTTAGATATTCTGGAAATCTTAATGTAACTTATAACTTTAGTAGTAATGCATCAGATACTTTCAATAAATTGTTCTATAATTATATAAATATTCTAGATCCTGAGACTACAACTAATGAAGGAATTTATAATAATAAGATAATTGTTCAAAATGGCACAATTTTAGGAAGAATAGCAACATATATATTATATATTATATTTGCTGGAGTAATTATTGGGTTTATTGTCTATAAATCTACGCGAAAAATTAAAATTGCTAAAAGAATTAAAAAAGAAGATAAAATGCGTTTTATTGATCAATTAACATCTTTAAAAAATCGGAATTATTTAAATGAAAATATTGAAGCATGGAATAAGAATACTATCTATCCACAAACAACTTTAATTATTGATCTAAATAAAGTTCAATATATTAATGATACGTATGGCTATGAACAAGGAGATAAACAAATTCAAGCTGCTGCTAATATTTTAATAAAATTGCAACTTGATAATACAGATATTATTAGAACTGATGGTACCGAGTTTATGATTTATTTCGTTGGTCATTCTGAAAAACAAATTGCTTCCTTCATGCGCAAGTTGAATAAAGAATTTAAAAAATTGCCTTACGATTATGGAGTAGTAATGGCGTATAGCACTATAAATGATGATATAAAATTACTAGAAGATGCTATTAATGAAGCTACTTTAGCGGTAAAGGAAAAAAAGAATGAAAAAGATGAAAACGACGATACAGAAAAGATTTAAATCTTTTTTTAGAAAATTTTTAAAAACAATTAAAAGACCAGAGATGTCCATATTACCTGGACAGCTCGCTTTCTTTTTTGTTTTATCAGTAGTTCCAATTGTTACATTAATAAGTTATTTTGCTTCTTACTTACATGTTTCTATTGATTTTGTTTTAAATTTTTTAACTAAGGCTTTTTCACCTGATATAGCTAATTTATTACATCCTATGATTAGTGGAACTTCTGTGGGTTGGAAGTTCTTTGTATCTATCATAATCGGTTTTATCATAGCTTCTAATGGAGCTGATTCCATTATTGTCACTTCTAATGCTATAGATGGAACACCAAATACTAGTTATCTAAGAAGAAGATTAAAAGCCATTATAATGACTATGTTTATGGTTACATTATTTGTATTTATTCTTTTAGTTCCGGTTTTTGGTACTAAAATTGTTGAGTTATTTAAATATGTTGATCTAGATCCGACAGTAACTTTAAGAATAGAACAAGTTTTTCACTTTTTAAAAGGGCCCATATCCTGGTTTGTCATATTTATGTTTATTAAAATAATTTATACAATGGCTCCCGATCGAAATATTCCTAGTAGTCATACTACATATGGAGCTATATTTACTAGTGTGTTGTGGATAATAGTCACATTTATATATTCTTTTTACATTACCCACTTTGCCAGATATGATATATTTTATGGCAGTTTAGCTAATTTAATTGTTTTGATGTTGTGGGTATATTTTTTGGCTTATATATTTGTTATTGGCATGTGTTTAAATTATCATAATGAAGAAGAAAAATTGGAAAAAACAGGTAAAATAAATTTAGATTAAATAATAATAATAAAAAGGTACACACAAGTATTATTCGTGTACCAAGCCTTAAATATTCCAAGTATTATAGGTACTAAAGATATTTAAGAATAATACTTAGGAAAGCTGTTTGGAAATAAAAACACTTAATTTCCTGATAGCTTCTTTTTAATTTTCCAAAAATGCCAAAGTTGAAGAATATGTAAATCAAAAATTAAAAATTTGCTTAAACAAAAAAGGAATTTTTGCAGAAATATAAATGCAGAAATTCTTTTTTTGTCTTTTGCTATTAAAATTTATATGTGCTAATCTTCTTCTGGATGCATAAGATCTCTAGGCAAGAGCTTTCCTGAAAATAAAATTTTAGGAGGCTGATAATTATGCGAGAAAGCAATTTCAAACAATTAATTATTGTGTTTCTTTTTATAATAATAATTTTACTTATAAAATATAAGTAAAATAACATCAAAATTACAACAAGAATTTGCACGGTAATGGTTGATACACATAAAAAAGAAGCACCGAATGCCACAGGGGGTCAAACGGTGCTTTCCAAACCAAAGGAAAGCACTTGCCATAAAAGGCTTTGTGTATCCACTTAAATTGTAATATAATCTTTTATTTAAAGTCAAGTTTTTTGACTATTTTCTTTTGACAATAAGACATGAGGGGGGGAGATTTCAGTATATACCCAAAATATAGGTGAATATTAAAAAATGCCTTATAATACAAGGGTTTAAAGGACTTTGAAAATTTCTAGTTATCTATAAAAATAGTATTATTTTAATTTATTGATGAAATAAAAATTTGTATATTTACTTAAAGATCTTCAAAATGAGGATCTTTTTATTTTAAATGTTGTTGAAAAAAGGGGGTTGATAAAATGACAAATAAAATAATTAAGGTTGGAACATTTTTTACGGGAATAGGTAGTCCAGAAAAAGCTTTAGAAAAATTAAAAAATGAAGGATATATAGATGACTACAGTTTAGAATTTTTTTCAGAAATTGATAAAGATGCAATTAAAAGCTATTGTGCAATTCATAATATTAACCAAGAATTAAATGTTGGAAGTATTATAAATATAAAAGGAAAAGATTTACCATATTGTGATTTGTGGATTGGTGGATTTCCATGCCAAGATATTTCTTGTGCTGGTAAGATGAAGGGATTTGATATTACAAGTTCTACTAGATCAAGTTTAGGTTGGGAAATGATTAGACTGTTAGGAGAAGTTGAAAATAAACCTAAATATGTTATATTTGAAAATGTAGAAAATATTACAAGTAAAAAATTTAAAGAAACACTAAGTTTATTTAAAAAAGATTTAATTGATTTAGGTTATACTTTGTATGATAAAGTATTAAATGCTGTTGATTATGGAATACCTCAGACTAGAAAGAGGTATTTTTTAGTAGCAATATTAGAAAGTAATCACAAGTTTAAGTTTCCTGATACAGTAAATAATAATTTAAAATTCAAGGATTTTATGGATTCGCGTGTAGATGAAAAATATTATTTAACAAATGGTGAAATAAAAAAGATTGATAATAAAATATTTTTTAAAAAGAAAAACACAGATGAAATAAGATATGAGGTTGATTTGATTAAATATAAAAATGGTGGAGTATGTGGTGCTGACAATTATAGCAAATATCAGCAATCGGCAAGAATATTTTCAGAATTAGGGTATGCACCAACATTAACAGCAAATAATACGGCTGATAATACTAAAGTTGTGGTGAAAGGAGAATAGAAGTATGAGAATTAGAAAAATAACATCTAAGGAAGCGTGGAGATTAATGGGCTTTGATGATGAAGATTATTTAAAAGCTAGCAAAGTATGTTGTGAAACTTCACTATACCATCAAGCAGGTAATTCTATTGTTGTTAATGTTATGTACCATCTTTTAAAAGAATTGTTGGCATAAAAAAATCAATCCTATAATAGCGACTGATTATTTTATTTTAAAATAAGTTTTCACTTTGTTTTATTATCTTCAAACATAGCTTGAACTAAATGTTTAAAATCATCTTCTAAATAGCAATTAATCTTATATATCTTTTTATTTTTTAATATTACTTTCCATGTATAAGATAGATTATACTTGGCTAAAACAAATTTGTATTTATAATTATTATATTTTATATAAAATTCAACAAATACAGTTGATGATGAATTATCAAAATTTGGTGTATATATAAAATCAAGTAATTTTAGATTATTTTTTTTGCAATAATCTTGAATAAATGAAATATTATCTTCAATAAGCTTTTTATTTTCTTTATTGGTATTTTGAGAATAAATGATAAACAATTTGCTATTAGATATTGAATCAATAAAATCTTCAATTTCTTTTTCAGTAGTATTATTTATGGAATTATCATAAGATCCATTTTTTAATATAAACATTTTTTGATTACTATTAAATTTCTTATAAATTTTATTGCCAACTTCAATTTCTCTGTTTATATCATAAGTATTTAAAAGTTTTCTTGAATTATTATAATTGTATATTGGTATTTCTATATAATAAAGATTATTTAATTTATGTAAACAATTAAATATGGAATTATATATCAACTTTTTAATAATGAATGTAGTATTTTCATACTCAAATGAATGTGCTAATCTACTTGGAAAAAGTAATGATTTTATTGTCAGAAATTCAAGCATTTGTAAAACAATATAGTATAAATCTTCTCTTGTTGAGTTAATAAACATATCAGCTTGATAAAAAAGTAAGTTTAATACATTTATAAAGTTTATTTTCCAATTAGTAGATGGTAATTTTTTTGTACTAAAATTATAATTATTTAATAATAACATTATCAAATCACTATACAACAAATTATGAGTATAGATTTGCTCTTTAAAAAAATCTATGGTATTTTCATTAAAATTTTCTGAATGAACAAAATCAATATATAAAAATTCTTCTTTTTTAATTTGTTTGTTAATTTTTTTGAAATTAATTTCTTTAAGTGCTTCTAAAATTTTTAATTTTAATTGTTCAAAATTTAAGTTTAAAATTTCATTTTGAATATTTTCATTTTCAAATAAATTACTTGCTACTAGGGTAATATTAGTTGAATTAACTTCTGAATAATTATAGAGCCATTTAATAGTTTCGTTTATCATTAAACAAATTTCTTTAAGTTTTTTATTGTTTAATGTTTTAAAAATAGCATACTTATCCATAATATTAGTGATTGTAACTCCATAAATCAAATCCATATTTACAATTTTTTCTCTCATTTTTAAAAATCCTTTCTAAAAACACAGGCACAAGTCGTGTCGCTTTTCTAATAGTTTGAAAATTATGAGATACAATAAATTAGATAACTAAAGGTGGGTGATGCGAAGTGAAAATTATTGCTAATGATTATACTCCAAAAGAACTTGCAAAGTTACTTCGTGAATCTACTGATCTAACACAAAGAGAATTTGGAAAAACAATTAATAGATCAGAGAGAAGCATTCGTTCACTAGAAAGTGGTGAAAGACACTTTATGGTTGAAACTTTGCTTACTATTGCAAAAACCCATAATTTAAAAGTCATCATTGAAAAAGAAGA
>CANRFQ010000013.1 GCA_947629935.1 uncultured Bacilli bacterium
AGCCGTGTCAGTGATACTTCGAACGGCGTGCGGCCAGTTATCAATCTACTAACCACTAACACACTAAAAGCCACCGGAGAAGGATCTAGTGATAATCCATATGTAATAAGCCCTTAGGGTTATTACAAAAAAAGAGCAAACAAAAACGAAGATATGTCCAAACTTTGCTCCGCCACAGTTTGGACCGAATAAAAAAATAAAAAAATAAAAAAAAGGTATAAACAGAAGTTTATATAGGAATAAATCTAAACAGGGCGTGATTTTTCTCGTCGCCTAACAATTCAAATACTAATAATGCTAACGTCTTTAACGGCAACCTGAATAATCGTAACTTGAACAACAACAATGTCAATAATACAAATGGCGTGCGGCCAGATTCCTACTATAATTATTTTAATATAGCTTTGCTATATTACTATACCGAGATTTATTGGATAGTATCTAATAAAGAGAGGGAGTAGCCAATAATAATTGGAAATCTATAATAATTTAGATTGGAAACAAGGTTTATTCCTTGGATATTACCTATTATAAAACATAAGATGGGAATATTCTAAAAATAAAATATAGACGTTATTATTGCTTGTTTAAGTAGTATATAACTATTGCTATATTTAACAATGGTGAAAGCCATTGTTTTTAGTGAATAGTAATTTTCAATTATTAAATAATGTGAAAAAAACATATTGGTATATTAATAAGATGCTTATTAATATACCTAAAAATGAAATGAAAATAAAGTCTTATGTTGATGAGAATATGTTGGATATAGTAAAACTTACTTTAAGTTATCAAATAAATAGTGATAATATACGAATAAGAAAAGGCAATATTAAAGAGATATTAATAAAATTATCATTGATTGACTTTTTTGTTTTAGAAATATATAAAAGAGGGTATATTAAAAAGAAAAAATATATGAGTATAACTAATTATATAATTGAAATAAGAAAGATAAGTTATGGGTTATTAAGAAATGAAGACAATTACATATAATGAAATATTAGATTTTGATAAGATATTAAAACAATATTATAATATCCGAAGTAAAACAAAAAATATGTAAATATGAAGTATATTTAGGAAGTAATATTTTAAATATTTATAATATATTAAAAGCTAAAAAATATGTTCATGCTAAATATAATATATTTATTATAAGTGAACCTAAATATCGGATCATAATGAGTGAAAAATTAAAAGATAAAATTGTAAATCATTTAATTAGTAATTATGTTTTAATCCCTTTAATAGAACCTTTATTAATAGATAGTAATGTAGCTATTAGAAAAAATAAAGGAACTGCTTATGGCTTTAATTTATTAAAAAAATATATTAATAAATTAAAAGAAAATTATAATAATATCTATGTTTTAAAAATAGATATAAAAAAATATTTTTTTAATATAGATCATGAAATTTTATTAAATAAATTAAAATTAATAATTAAAGATAAAGATTTATATAACTTAATTAGTAATATAATAAAAAGTAGTGATGGAAAATATGTTA
Organism: uncultured Bacilli bacterium; assembly: GCA_947629935.1. Classification (GTDB taxonomy): domain Bacteria; phylum Bacillota_I; class Bacilli_A; order RF39; family UBA660; genus HGM10766. The sequence goes on from CANRFQ010000013.1 coordinate 1,513, forward strand.
ATGAAGATATTATTAAAGCTAAGAATAAAATATTAAATAAAGAAGATAATTTAAAAAGTATTTTAAAGCTACCTTTATATAAGCAGGGGAAAGGTCTTCCTATAGGGAATTTATCAAGTCAGATACTAGCAATATATTATTTAAATGAAATTGATCATTATATTAAAGAAAAACTAAAATTAAAATATTATATAAGATACCTGGATGATTTTGTCATATATTATTTTAAAATTAAAAGAATTAAAGTTAGAAGTAAATGAAAAAACAAATATATATAATTTAAAACAAGGAGTTAGTTTTTTAGGATATAGATTTATCTTAAGAAGTAAAAAATTAATAATAAGAATAAATAATCAAACTAAGAAAAGAATTAAGAAGAAGATAAAAAATTTGAAAATTTATGATAAAGAAAAGTTAATAAGAGTACAAGCTAGTTATAAAGGTTATTTACAAAATAGTAATTGTCATATTAAATCTATTTTATATTAATGGTGAAGTTGTAAGAAATATAAATATATGATATTCTATATTTATTCAAAAGAAAGAAGCATTTATATGAGATTAAGGCCTTGGGTTAAAATATTATTCTTTTTCTTAATTATTGGGACTTTTTTTTACTTTGCTCCCGAAATATATGATTATTTTAAAGATTTTAAAATTGTTAAAGATGTTAAAGAAAAGATTGAATCTATTGATATATTAAATAAAGGAAAAGAAGAAAAAGAAAAGAAATATCAAGCTTGTTTAAATGCTCCTTATAATAATGAAATTGATGTAAGTGAATTAGATACATATATAAATAATAATTATCGAATGAGTGTTAAATATGTAGATCTTAAAACCGGATTTACTTATGCATATCAAGCAGATAATGCTTTATATGCTGCTAGTACCATTAAGTTATTAGACGCGTTGTATATTTACACCAAAGCTGCTAATAATGAGGTAAGTTTAGATGAGACAATGACTTATAGTGCAAACTTTCATGAAGGGGCTAGTAAGGGAATGAGCCAACATAATTATGGGGAAGAGATAAGTTTAAGAACTTTAGTTAAGTATGCTATTATTTATAGTGATAATACGGCGCATAGGATGCTTTTAAATTATATTGGCTTTAATACTCTTAAAAGCTATGGTAATTCTTTAGGTGCTACCTACACTTTAGTTGGTGGGGATAATTTTGGAGAAATAAGTGCAGATGATGCCATTATTTATTTACAAAATATATATGATTTTATTGAAAATAATCAAGAGTTAGGTAATGAGTTAAAAAGCTATATGTTAGAAGCCGAGGAAAATGCCTTAAAATATCCTGATTTAGATGTTGATGTTGGTCATAAATATGGCGAGTATAACGAATATTTTCATGATATTGGGATTGTTTATGATGAAAATCCATATTTAGTCGCTATTTTAACTACTCATGGTCATAATGATTATATAAAGATTGTTAATGATATTTCGAAAAGAATTAATGATTTACATCAAGAATTTAAAAATTATCGTTTAGAAACATGTAAAAGCCTAAAGAATTAACTTTAGGCGTTTTTATCAAATATTTGATGTAATTTACCAGTAAGTAGTAAATTATCATAAACTTTATCATTAATAATTAAATCTAATTCACCAATATATTCATAAAATAGCGGTTTAAAACCTAACTTAAATTCATTTAAGCCATGATAAGGATTATTGGAAGTAAAGTCACCGGTAAGACCATTTAAACCCAAATAATCGTAATTATCTTTATAATAATTGATTAAAGCATTATGTAAAAAATAATTAGCATTTAGATGACGATATCTTTTGTCGTAGCCGCTATAAACTATTGTGGCGGTGTCTTTTGTTTTAATAACTAAAGCGCCGGCGATATATTCTTGTAATTCGTTATCAGTATACTTGGAAGAAGCGGCCATGATATCGTTTTTATAAGTAACTAATAATTTATCCGAAAGCATTTTCTGACGCAGATTTTTTTCGGTGGGATTTTGTTTTAGTTTTTCATTATAAATATTATTTTTTTCTAATTCCTTTTCATAAGCATTCTTGGCATTAGCCATAAATTTTTCATAATCAACTTTGACTAAAAATAAGTCCATTAAATTATCACTCGCAAAAGCTTTATATAGATCGTTGTAATGTTTAAACTTATGACTATTTTGTTTTTCTAAAAATTTATAAATAATCTCTAAATCTTCTCGAGTGCCTTGTATTAATTCCAGACCTTTTTTAATTGAATTATTAATTTTATTGCGCGTGTTTTTATTTAAGTTAGAAAATTTATATTTTTTTAAGTCAATATAGCCATCAAAACGGGGTAAGGAAGATTCAAAATATAAGTTATCTTTTAGTTTTTTATAGCCTAAATCTTCAAAAATATTTTTATAATTAGTAGCTTCTTGATAAGTTAGAGCTTTGGTAGTAGGATCGTATTTTCGCATTATTAATAAAGGATCAATTTTTAAGAAAACTATTTTTTTCTTTTTTAAATATTTTTTTAATTCTTTCGTAAAGTTTTGTAATAAATTTAAGTTTTGATAGTCCATTAAAAAGCCGCGGGGAGCATAAGCATATTTACTTGTAAAAGTAATATTTTTATAAATCATTAAAGTAGCTGCTACTAATTGATTATTTTCATAATAACCAAGATAATCATAATCAAAGTCATCTTCGCTTTTAAAAATTGCATAATTGGGGGTTTGATATAAACTAGCTAAGGGATGATCTTGCGCAAAGTCTTGAAATTCAAACATTGTTATCTCTTTTAACATACGAATCCTCCTTCATAAATTAGAGTATGATAACATAAGTAATAGTAACTTGTCAAACAAGCGAAAATTATTTATAATAAAACCAGGAGATGGAAAGATGAAATCAAAAATTAATAAATTAATATATGGCTCATGGTTTTCGGCTTTATTATTTTTTGCTTTTGGAATATTTTTATTTATTAAACCAAAAATGGCCAATTCCTTAATTGGATATTTTGTGGGAGGATTAATCCTTGTATCCGGAGTAATTTCTCTTATCAATTTTTTTACGGTTAAAAAAGAAGTAAAATACATTAGTTTTGAACTAATATATGGAATTATTACTCTTATTGCGGGAATTGCTATTATATTTAATCCTTTATCAATTAGTTCAATTGTGACCATTGGCTTAGGAATTTGGATGATTATTAATGGTATCATGAAAATTAATTCGGGAATATTCTTAAAAAAGTGTAAAGAAGAAACTTGGACGTTACTTTTATTTATTGGGATTTTAACTTTATTATCGGGAGCTTTATTAATCTTTAATCCTTTTAAAAGTACGATGGTTATGACTCAAGTAGTTGGTATCTTTGTCATAGTTTATGCGATATTAGATATTATGCATTGGTTACTTGTTAAAAAACGTTCTAAAGAAATAATTGAGTTTATTAAATAAACTCTTTTTTTTGTGCTAAATATTGAATAAAGATTTAAATTAGAGTATACTAAGAATATAGATAAAAGGGTGATTAAATGGCAGTAATTAAAGATATTAGAGCTAGAGAAATATTAGATTCTCGTGGTAATCCCACAGTGGAAGCTGATGTTATTTTAGATAATGGCATTAAAGCCACCGCTTCAGTGCCTTCGGGGGCTTCTACGGGATCAAAGGAAGCTTTAGAATTAAGAGATTTAGATAAAAATAGATATCAAGGTAAAGGGGTTTTAAAGGCTGTTAATAATATTAACAGCATAATAAAACCTGCTTTAGTAGAACAAGAATTATATCAAGCAAAGATTGATCAGACTTTAATTAATTTAGATGGAACTAAATATAAAAGTAATTTAGGAGCTAATGCGATTTTAGCTGTTTCTTTGGCTTGTTTAAAAGCCGGGGCTTTAAATGAAAATAAAGAATTATATGAATATGTTTCAACAGGTCAAGTAACTTTACCAATTCCGATGATGAATGTTATAAATGGTGGTAAACACGCGGATTCTGGTTTAGAAATTCAAGAATTTATGATTGTCCCCGTTGTTAAAAGTTTTAAAGAACGCTTGCGAGCTGGGGCGGAGATATTTGCGACATTAAAAAAACTTCTCAAAGAAAAAGGACAAATTACTTCGGTTGGTGATGAAGGGGGCTTTGCACCTAAGTTAAATACTAACTTAGAAGCATTAGACTTAATAACTAAAGCTATCATTGAAAGTGGCTATGCTCCTAAAAGAGATGTTTTTATTGCTCTAGATGTCGCTGCTAGTGAAATCTATGATAAAAAGGCGAATAAATATCATATTGATAAAAGAGAATTAACACCAGAAGAATTAATGATATACTATCAGAAACTAGTTAGTGAGTATCCCATTATTTCGATTGAAGATGCTTTTAATGAAGATGACTTTGCCCACTTAAGTGAACTTACGAGATTAATGCAAAATAAGATTTTACTGGTAGGCGATGATTATTTTGTTACTAATAAAGAATATTTACAAAAAGCGATAAATGAAAAAGCTGGGAATGCGATTTTATTAAAAGCTAATCAAGTAGGAACTATTACCGAAATGATTGACACAATAATGTTAGCAAAGAAAAATAATTATCAGATGATTATTTCGCATCGTAGTGGCGAAACGGAAGATACCTTTATTGCTGATTTAGCAGTGGGATTAAGTATTCCTTATATTAAAACGGGTTCTTTATGCCGCGGCGAACGTATTGCTAAATATAATCGTTTATTACGTATTGAAGAAAATTTGACATCTGAAAATAAATAATTTATAATACGTCCTATATTAAATCCTTAATATAGGATTTTTTAAGGGGGAAAAGAGATTTATGGAAGATTTAATTGTCAAAAATTTCCAAAAGAAAGAAGCTAGTTTGGAGGTTAAAAAAGCGACTTGGTCAAATGTTATAAAAATATTTAAGTTTTATGACAAGATATTAGCCAGTGGGGAAAACATTAATGCTGAACATATTGCAAAATGTCATGCATACTTTAAAGAACTTTTATTTAATGTTAAACCAGAAATATTATGTGATAATATGCCTTATAGTTTAACTAGATATATGCATTTATATAGTAAACTTTTATTTAAAATATTAGAGCAAGATAAAAACATTAATTTTTTAGCACTTAATTCTTATAGTCAAAAACCTTACCTGGAAAAAGTTAATAAAAAAATCAATAAAGAAAAGAGTCAATTAATTAGGCTTTGTGGCGATGAGATATTAGCTGAGTATTGTGATAATGCTCTAAAAACATGTTTAAAATATGAAATGAGTCATGTAGATATTGTCAGAATATTAAATCAATATGTAAATACTAAAGAAAAGATTGTAGGTCGCAAAGAAGAACAAAATTTTCAAGAACAAGGATTTCTTAGTATTTTACGTTTAATTATCAATAGTGATGTTTCTTTTGAAGAATTTTGTGAATTATATCAATTAAATGAAGATACTGCTAAGAAGATAATTAAAAAGGGAAAAGTTTTAGATTATTCTTTATACGAACAAGTGAAACATAAGTTAGAAGAAAAACGCGCCCAAAGAGACCAAACATATGGTGCTATTGCCGAAGAAGCCCTTAATTATTGTCAAAATGGGATCAATTATGATAAACAAATTATTAAATTTACGATTTTAGATTATTATTGTTTAACTTTAGAAAAACCAGGAATGCTTTGGCATAAAGCAGCTGCTGGAAAATATAAAAAAAATAATTGGGATTATCCTTTCTTAAATGAGGATTATGAAAGTCCAACTGTAGTTTTAGATGTTTTTAAAAGTAATAAAAGAGTTATTGATGGTGTAGTTATTAATCAAAATATGATTGATGAAGTTTATGAATTTTTAATGCAAAGTGAAATACCGGTAACATTTAAATCTTTAGATATAGCTTTAACTCGTTATGTTCGAGGCATTCCTATTTTACCTTTGAAAAATAAAAATTTAACATTAGTTTTAAACAAAGCTTGATAATTTTGAAGACGTATGATAAATTATAAATACGAGAAATGGATGTGAAAAACATGTTAGAAACAATATTATTAATAATATCGGTAATATTAATTGCAATTGTCTTATTGCAAAGTAATAAAGCTAGTGATGCTGGGCAGATCATCTCGGGAGGCAATGCAACATTATTTCAAAAACAAAAAGAACGTGGAGTAGAACTTTTAATTACCAGATTAACTATGGCTTTAGGTCTTGCCTTTTTTGTAATATCTTTTATCTTATTTTTAAAATAATAAAGGAAGTGTTAACTAGCTTCCTTTTTTTAATGCATGAAAAAAATTATAGTGCTAAAATAATAATGAGGGATCTTATATGAAAGAGGAAATAATAAAAGTATTAAAAGACATTCACAAAGCTTTAGATCCAATTGAAATAAATGATATGTTGGGTTTTAAAACAACAGGAGAATATCAAGAGTTAACTGAAGAATTAGAAAATCTTGTGCAAGAATGTCTTCTTTATAAAACTAAGAAAGATAAATATATTCTTTTAGAAAATTGTCCAGGTATTAAATTTGGGAAAGTCGCTATTAACAAAAAAGGATTCGGCTTTTTAATATTAGATAAAGAAGATGATATTTATATTGATGCGCAGAATTTAAATGGAGCCATTGATGGAGATATTGTTTTAATTGAAGTGATCAATAAGGCTTTAAAAAAAGAGGGTAGAGTCTTAAGAATAATTAAAAGAGAATTAAAAAATTTAGTGGGAGAAATAATTAAAACCGAAAATGGGTTAGGATTTAAATTAGATGAAGCTAAAAAGGAAATAACCGTTATTTTAGATCCTGATTCGCTTCATAATTGTGTGGAAGGACATAAAGTCTTAGTCGAAATTACCAAAGATTTAGGGCATAATAAATATGAAGGTAAAGTCTTAAGTATACTTGGTCATAAAGATGATCCGGGTATCGATATTTTAAGCATTGCTTATAAACACGAAATTTATGATAAGTATACACCTGAAGTCTTAGCCGAGGTCGAAAAGTTACCTGATGAAGTTGATCCCAAAGATCTTGTGGGTCGTCGAGATTTAACTGGCGAGGTTATATTTACGATTGATGGTAAAGATACTAAAGATATTGATGATGCTATTTCCTTAAAGAAAAAAGGCGATTTATATGTTTTGGGTGTTCACATTGCCGATGTTTCGCATTATGTTAAAGAAAATACAGCTTTAGGAGATGATGCTTATAATAGAGGGACTTCTTCTTATCTAGCGGATACGGTAATTCCCATGTTGCCTCATAAACTATCTAATGGTATATGCTCCTTAAATGAAGGGGTTATTAGGTTAGCTATGTCTTGTGTTATGGAATATGATAATCAAGGAAAGCTTTTAAATTATGATATTTTTGAAAGTTATATTAAATCTGCCAAAAAAATGAATTATGATGATGTTAATTCTATTTTAATTGATCATGTAACCCCTGCTGGTTATGAAGAATTTAAAGATACTTTACTGGCAATGAATGAATTTGCTCATATTTTAAGAAAACGAAAAAATGAGCGCGGTTATATCAATTTTGAAGCTGAGGAAGCGAAAATTATTCAAGATGAAAATGGTAAAGCTATCGATATTAAAAAAAGAGAGCAAAAAGAAGGCGAAAACTTAATTGAAGATTTTATGATTGCTGCCAATGAATGTGTGGCTACGCATATTTATAATATGAACTTACCATTTATCTATCGTGTTCACGATAAACCTAATAGTGATAAAATTGATGAATTTTTAACTTTAGTTCATTTATTAGGATATAAAATTGGGGGTAAAGTAAATGACCTAACTCCCAAAGGTATGCAATTAATTTTAAATCAGCTTAAAGATAAAAAAGAATTTCCGATCTTATCATCTATTCTTTTAAGAAGTATGAAAAAAGCTATTTATAGTAAAGATAACATTGGCCATTTTGGTCTAGCTAGTCCTACTTATACGCATTTTACTTCTCCTATTCGCCGTTTTCCAGACTTAACGGTTCACCGCTTATTAAAAAAATATTTAATTGAAAAAGATATGAGTATGACGACCATTGCCAACTTAGAATCATCCTTAGTCGAAATTGCCGAGCATTCTTCGGAAAGAGAACGAGCAGCGGTGGATGCGGAAAGAGAAGTAAACGATATGAAAATGGCCGAATATATGGAAGATCATATTGGACAGGAATATGAGGGCTTTATTAATACGATTACTAATTTTGGGATGTTTGTCGAGTTACCTAATTTAGTCGAAGGTTTAGTTCATGTTAAATCCTTAAAAGGTGACTACTTTAATTATGTTCCTGAACTTTTAGCGATGGTAGGGAAGTCTACAAAAAAAACTTATCGTTTAGGAGATACAATTAGAGTAAAATGTATCGGAGCTAGTAAAGAAGCTTCCCAAGTTGATTTTGAAATAGTAGAGGATAAACAAGATGGAAATAAAAAATAAAAAAGCTTATTTTGACTACGAAATCATTAAAGAGTACGAAGCCGGGATTGAATTAAAAGGGACGGAAATCAAAGCGATTCGTAATGGCTCTGTAAGTCTTAAAGATAGCTTCGCGCGTCTTAAAAACGAAGAAGTATATGTTATTAACATGTACATTGCTAAATATGAACAAGGTAATATCTTTAATCATGAAGAAAGAAGAGAAAGAAAACTGCTTTTGCATAAAAAAGAAATTAAAAAGATCAAAGAAGCTATTACGCAAGATGGATATAGTTTAATTCCTTTAAAACTTTATTTTAAAAAAAATTATGTGAAATTATTAATCGGTGTGGCTAAAGGAAAAAAACTTTACGATAAAAGAGAAAGTTTAAAGAAAAAAGATTTAGAAAGAGAACAAAGACGAAATCTTGAGAATTATTAAAAAATATTAAATGGCTTTTAATATTTTTTTTATGGACTTTAAGAGGTCAATTTGATAAACTTGTTATAGTAGAAAGTGTGTTACTCATGAAGAAAAGAAAAAAGAAGAAAAAGATACTTATTACGATAATTGCTATTTTATTATTATGTTTAGTTGGTTTTTTTGCGTACTTTTATCTTTTTAAAAATGATGAAATCATTAATAAAGTTAAAAAAGTAAAAGAACCTGTGAAGAAATTAAATATTATCAATGAAGATTCTCAAGAAAGACCGATTGCTGTTATGATTAATAATCATAACCAAGCGCGTCCATACCATAGTGGCTTAGATGATGCGTACTTAGTTTACGAAATCGTAGTTGAAGGTGGTATAACCCGCATGATGGCGGTGTTCAAAGACCAAAATACTGAAAAAATTGGTTCTGTTCGTAGTGCGCGTCATTATTTTTTAGATTATGCCTTAGAAAATGATGCGGTCTATGTCCATTGGGGTTGGTCTCCTCAAGCGCAGAGTGATATCAAAACTTTAGGCGTTAATAACCTAAATGGATTAACTTACGAAGGCACATATTTCTTTCGTGATAAAAGTTTAAGAGTATCTAGTGAACATACTGGTTATACATCTATGGAACTTATTAAAAAAGCGATTTCGCATTTAGAATATCGCAGTACTTCAAATCAGTCTACTTTATTAAATTACAGTGTGGATAACATTGACTTAAGTTCTATAGAAACGGCCCAAGTTGCTAATAACATTGAAATTCCTTATTCTAATTATGCCAAGACTAGTTATGTTTATGATGCAGAAAATAAAGTTTATAAAAGATATGTCAATGGGGAAGAACATGTCGATTATGTGACTAAAAAACAATATACAACTAAAAATATAATTACTTATAAATTAGCGAATAAAACTATTGATGATAAAGGTAGACAAGATATAGATACCATTGGTAGTGGTAGTGGTTATTTCATTACTAATGGTTATGCCATCCCTATCACTTGGGAGAAATCATCTCGTAGTAGTAAAACTATTTATAAAGATGAAAATGGTCAAGAAATCAAAGTTAATGATGGTAATACCTATATTCAAATTCAACCTGAAAATCAAGAATTAAGTATTTCTTAAAATAAAAAAGAATAAAATTAACTAGGAGGTATGTATGGAAGTGTTTATAAATTTTCTTATTGATAATTACATTTGGTTCTTAGTTATATCAGGGGTTCTATTATTTGCTTTAATAGGTTATCTTGTCGATACTAGTAAATTACCAAAAGAACCTAAAGAACCTAAGGATAAAGAGATAGTACCTAAAGAGCCTAAGCCTAAAAAAGAAAAAAAGAAAAAAGACAAGAAAGTGAAAAAAGGAAAAAAAGAAAATAAAGAGGATATATTAATAGATAATACGCCAACCGTAGAGGAGGCAATGAAGCAAGAGCAAGAACAGCAAACCGAACAATTAGAAGTAAATAACGATGAAATTGTGAGTGCGCCTATTGAAATAACCCCTAATAATGGTGGTTATGATATGCCTTTAATGAAAGATGAAAATAATGAAAATAAATAAGCTAGGTAACTAGCTTTTAAAATGCCGTAAAAAAACAATTTAGCGGTAGCAAAAAGTAATATAATTTGATATACTTTAAATAGTAGATAAAAGGGAGTGAATTTATGACATTAACAACTTTATGGTCGATTATTACAAAAATACTTGATATTTCTATTGTCTGGTTAATGTTTTATTTTATTTTAAAAAATGTAAAAAATAATATAAAAATGGTTTTAATTGTTAAGGGTGTAATTTTAATATTAGTTATTAAACTAATTAGTTCCCTTTTAGATTTATATACAGTTGGTTTATTACTAGAATATGTTTTATCATGGGGACCACTTGCTTTAATTATTATCTTTCAACCCGAAATTCGTAATGTCTTAGAATCGATTGGTCGTACTAATTTATTAGGACGTCATAAAATTTTAACTGTTGATGAAAGAGAACGTGTTGTTTATGAAATCATGGACGCTATTGAATATTTAAAGAAAAACCGTATTGGCGCTTTAATTGTTATTGAAAGAGATATTTCTTTACAAGAATATATTGATCCAGCTACAAAGATTTATGCTGATGTTTCTAGTGCTTTACTAGGAACAATATTCTTCCCTAATAATCCGTTACATGATGGTGGTGTAATTATTCAGGGAGATAGAATAACTTGTGCAGGATCAGTATTTAAAACGAGTATGGATCCTACTTTAAGTAAACGTTTAGGTACGCGTCATCGTGCAGCATTAGGAGTTGCCGAAGAAACTGATGCCATTGCTTTAATTGTTTCCGAAGAAACCGGCCGCATCAGTATTGCTGTTGATGGTAATATGAAATACAATTTAACTTTAGATGATTTCAAAATGACTTTAATTGATGAATTAAAACCAAAAACCGAAATGTTCTATGATGCCGATGAAGATGATGAAGAAAGTGCAGGTGAGGAAAATGCATAAAGTAATTGAAGTAATCAAAGCTTTCTTCCATTTAATCTATGCGGGATTAGATAAAGTACTCATAACGCCGATAAGTAGAGTAGTTTATCGTTTAAATAAAAGATTAAAAAGTAGTAATAATAAATTAGATAAAATTCTTAATAAACCATTTACTTTAATTTATTTATCCCTAATCTTTGCGGTGGCTATTTTCTTTTTAGTCGACTCCCGTGTTATTACTTTAGTCCAAACTGAAGCAGAAGTTTTAGCCGATCAACCGGTTGTTGCCGAATATAATAAAGAAGCCTATGTTGTTGAAGGTATTCCCGAAACGGTTGATGTTACCTTAATTGGTCGAAAAAGCGATTTATATTTAGCAAAACAATTAGGAGAACATGAAGTAAAATTGGATTTAACTAAATATGGAGTTGGGGAACATCGTGTTCGTTTAACTTATAATCAATCCATTGACTCTTTAAATTATAAATTAGATCCATCGACCGTTTTAGTCGTCATAAAAGAAAAGATAAGTACTTTAAAAACTGTTTCTTATGATTTATTAAATGAAGATAAACTTGATCAAAAATTAAGTGTGGCAAGTGTCACTTTAGACCGTACCGAAGTTGTTATTAAAGGAGCTGAAGATACTCTTTCTAAAGTAGCAACAGTTCGAGCTTTAATTGATTTAAGTAAAGATGAATTTAAAGAAAAAGGTGACTACACCATTGATAATGTCCCTTTAGTAGCTTACGATGCTGAAGGAAAAATTGTTAAAAATGTGGAAATCGTTCCGGAAAAAGTTACGGCTGTTGTTAAGTTAGAATCTTATTCAACAGAAGTACCATTACGCGTTTTAACTACGGGTACTCCAAAAACTGGTCGGGCTATTTCGGAAATTAATAGTAGTGTTTCGAAAGTAACAATCTATGGTGAGCAAAGTGCTTTAGAAAATATTACCTATGTACCTGTTACAATCGATGTTAATAGTTTAAGCGATGAAAAAACTTACAATGTAACAATTAATAAACCAAACGGAGTTCGATCAATGAGCGCTTCCACAGCGACGATAACCGTTAAGTTTGGTGAAGAGACGCAAAAAACTATTGATGGTATCAATGTTCAATGGCGCAATTTATCATCTAACTACAACGTTAATGCAAAATCGCGTGATGACGCGCAAATATCTGTTATTGCCAAAGGTACAAGTGAAAATCTGGAAGCATTAGATCCAGCCTCTATTACAGCCTATGTTGACTTAAGTGGCTATGGTGAAGGCGAACATCAAGTAACAGTTACCGTCGAAGGAACAGATCCAAAAGTTCAATATATCTCAAATAAACAGATTACTATCATTGTATCTGCCAAATAAAATAGACAACTAGGTTTCTAGTTGTCTATTCATTTTCTAAATGCATAAATAATATACCTATATTAATTGCGGCACAAATACCAATAAGTACATATATGACATTTGCTAATACCGAATCGGCACCAAATACAGCTGAGACAAGATTAAAATCAAATAAACCAACTAAGGCCCAGTTTAAGCCCCCAACAATATTTAATGCTAAGGCAATTTTTTGTATTGTTTCCATAATCATCCTCATTTCTATTTTTATTATGTTCCTCTTTTTAGTTAATATACATGAATAATTAAATTTATTAAAAATATACTTAACTAGAAAAGGAAAGTGATGTAATGAAAAAAATAATATTCTTAAGTATGTTTGTTCTTCTTTTAGTTAGTGGTTGTGGAAAATTTGATATTTCAAAAGCGAAAGAGGAATTTAAAGACAAAGTAAACTCATCTAAAGGTTACGAACTTAAGGGTACTATGGAAATTTATAATAACGAAGATACTTTTAAGTATGCTATAACGGTCAATTATCAAAAAGATGATAACTATAAAGTTAGTATGATTAATCAAAATAATGACCATGAACAAATTATTTTAAAAGATGAGGGTAATGTTTATGTCGTTACGCCAAGCTTAAATAAAAGTTTTAAATTTGAAAGTCAATGGCCTGCCAATAGTTCCCAATCCTATATTTTAGAATCATTAGTTAATGATGTCGTAAATGATGATAAAGCAACATTAAAAGAAGAAAAAGGCAAATATATCATATCTTGTTTAGTCAACTATCCACATAATAAAGCGTTAGTTAATCAAGAATTAACTTTCGATAAAGATATGAATTTAGAAAAAGTTATGGTGTATGATACGAATAAAAATGTCAAAATAAAAGTAACTATTAAAAATATTGATTATAAAGCAAAATATAAAGATGATTACTTTAAATTAAATACTTTAATTGATGAAACGGAAGAAAAACAAGAAGATGAAAAAGAAACAACCGCTTTAGAAGAAGCTATCTATCCTTTATATGTTCCTGCTAATACCTATTTAAAAAGTGAAGATAAAATAACGGATGAACAAACCGATAGAACTATCTTAACCTTTAAAGGCGATAAATCATTTATTTTAGTCGAAGAAGCGGCGACGGCCTCTAAAGAATTTGAAATAATTCCTGTGGCCGGAGATCCTTTATTACTTACCGATTCTGTTGCTGCCTTATCAAATAATTCCTTAACTTGGACATCCGATAATGTAGAATATTATTTAACAAGTAGTAACTTAGCCAGTGATGAACTTATGACCATCGCGCAATCATTAGGAAATGTTGCTTTAGAAAAGTAGCATTTCTTTTTATTTTACAATCCGATATTTATATTGTAAAATAATAATAGAATGAGAGGGAGAGTTATGGCAAAAAAAAGTTTTGATGCGGAAAAAGAATTACAAAAATTGCAAAAGTATTTAGGAAGTTTAAAAGTAGGAATATCAGTAATTATCGGAATATGTATCCTAACTATTGGCATAATTCTTACATATTCTGTAGTAAAACTTGCCAATAAAAACTCTACTGAAGAGCAAAAAATTAAAATTAGTTTAGTTGTAAATAATGGATACACAGCTAAAGCTGAGGTTCAAGCTAATTATAATGCCTTAACTAGTATTGTTATAGAGCCTAATAATGGCTATGTTTATGACAATTTAAGTTGTACTAATAATCAAAAAGCTTCTTTTGAAAGTGGTCAAAATCATTTAACTATTAGAGCCACTAAAAATACCGAATGTACAATTAATTTTAAATTAAATGAATTAAGCCTATCTACTAAAATAAGTAGTGAACCAATAGCAACGGAAAATAAAGGGTTATATGTTACTACTGATGATTTGGGAGAGTCTTTATATTATAAAGGCAATGTGGATAATAACTATGTTTCTTTTGCGAATATTTTATGGCGTATTGTGCGTATTAATGGAGATCAAACTATTAGATTAATTACTAATGAAAAAGTTGGACAATCTCCTTATAGTATAACTGATTCAAATAGTGCTGATAGTATTCAAAATTATCTAAATGATTTTTATATTAATAATTTACAAGATTACGAAAGATATCTCGAGGCAGGATTGTTCTGTAATAATTTGAGTGAAAATAGTAGCGAAAGTTTAAATTGTTCTTCAACTAATGTTAATTTAAAAATTGGCCTTATGACTAAAGATGAAGTAGAATTAAGTAAACTAAATAATCAAGAGACTTATCTAGATATGGCTAAAACATGGTGGACTATGTCTACTAAGTCTATAGATTCTGTTTATACCAATAGTGGAGCTGATTATAAAATTGGTTCTAACTTAGATGTTTATCCCGTAATTAATTTAAAAAAAGATACTCCTTTAATTGCGGGGAAGGGTACTATTAATAATCCGTATAAAATAAATTAAGTTCTTTAATTCTAGCAACAAAATAGGAAGTATGTTATCATATATTTAAGTAGGTGATAAAGATGAAGAACATTGTTATCTTCGGCGGGGGAAGTGGGCTTTCTCAACTACTAAAAGGCTTAAAGTTATTTCCAGTAAATGTAACAGCAGTTGTAAGTGTTGCAGATAATGGTCGTAGTACAGGCGACCTCCGGAAAGAGTTTGATATTCCAGCGGTTGGGGATATTTCGAAAGTACTTCTAGCCATGGCTAATACTGATGCTGATAATACGGAATTATTAAATTATCGTTTTGCTAAAAATTCCAAATTAGCAGACCATTCTATCAAAAATTTATTATTAACAGCTTTACTAGATATTAAAGGCGATTTTGCTCATTCTATTCCTATTTTATGTAAATTGTTTAATATTCAAGGTACAGTTTTACCTTTAACTGAAGAAGCAGTGGATTTAATCGGCAAAACTGAATATGGCGAATATATCATTGGAGAAAGCCAAATTACGGAAGCTAAAACGAAAATTGATGAGATATTTTATGATAAAAAATTTAAAATTAATCCCGAAATCTTTAAAGCTTTAAATAAAGCAGATTTAATTGTTTTTTCTTGTGGTAGTTTATATACAAGTGTTATGCCTCATATTGTTTTAGAGGAAATACAAGAAGCGATAAATACTTCTCATGCTAAAACTTTATATGTCTGTAATCTGGTTACTCAACCAGGCGAAACCGATAATTTTAAAGTCAGTGATCATATCAAGGTTTTCCAAAAATATTTAGGAGAGGGTGGACTAGATGCAATAATTGCTAATAATAGTAAAATGTCTGCCTATTTAGTCAAAAAATATGCTACGGAAGAGCAAAAAGATCCCGTAATCTTAGATAAAAAGACAGTTGAAAAAATGGGAGTAAAATTAATTGAAGATAAAATATATAAAATAGAAGATAATGTTTTAAGACATGATAGTTTAAAAACAGCTTATCTAATATTTTCTTATTTAATGGATGAATTAGTATGACCTTTACGACTCGAATTAAAGAAGAAATTTCGAAACTTCCATTTGACTATGTAACTGTTAGAAGTGAATTATCGTCTTTTATTAGATATGATGGTAAATATGATAAGGGAAAAATCGAATTGGTTATTGAAAATGCTTCCGTGGCGCGAAGAATGTACAAAATAATCAAAAATCTCTATCGTGTCAATATATATGTCACTGTACGTATTCAAAAAAGATTTAGGACGAAACAAATATATATATTAGAAATAAAAGACCAAGTTCCTTTTATTTTAGAAGATCTTTGTATATTTAAAAATAATAAAAAAATAGCTCCTGAGGAGTATTTATTAGAAAACAAAGAAGATAAAATTGCTTTTATTCAGGGGTTATTTTTAGCATGTGGGAGTGTTAACGATCCTAAAGTAAGTGGCTATCATATGGAATTTGTGGTGCATGCGAAAAAAGATGCCATATATTTTAGTAAGATTTTAAAAGAATTAGATATTCCGACGAAAATATTAAAACGAAATAATCGTTATATGATTTATCTTAAAAGTGCAGAGAATATAAGTGATATTATAAAAATGTTTAATGCTATTAATTCTTTATTTTATTTTGAAGATATTAGAATATATCGCGATCATAAAAATATGGTTAATCGTCTTAATAATTGTGAATTAGCCAATCAAGAAAAGACTATTAAAACTGGAATGGTTCAAATAGAAAATATTAAATATTTAAAAAAACATAATTTAACAGATCTTTTAGATGATCGCACTAAGGATGTTATAAAGTATCGCGAGAAATATCCCGATGTCTCTTTTTTAGAACTGGCGGAAATAATTAGCAGTGAAACTGGTAAACCAATAGGTAAATCGGGAGTTAATCATTGTTTTATTAAAATGCGTGATTTAGTAAAAAGACATCAGGCCAAAGCTTCACAAAATAACATCAATTAAGCCGTAATCCAAAGCACTTTGCGCATCCATATAATTATCTCTTTCGGTATCATTTTTAATTGTTTTTAAATCTTGGCCAGTTAAAGTAGCGAGCATATGATTTAACTTATCTTTTAATTTAATGATTCTTTCAGCTGCTATTTGGATTTCGGTCGCTTGACCTTGTGCTCCTCCTAAAGGTTGATGAATCATGATTTCCGAATTTTGTAAAGCACAGCGCTTGCCTTTTGTTCCACTAGCACATAAGAAAGCTGCCATCGATGCGGCCATGCCAATCACAATTGTTTTAACATCACTTTTAATAAAATTAATTGTATCATAAATACTAAAACCGGCGGTTACACTTCCACCCGGACTATTTATATATAAACAAATTTCTTCATTATTTAAAGAATCTAAATATAAAAGCTCGGAAACAATAATGCTGGCACTTTCATCGGTAATTTCACCCGTTAAAAAAACGATTCGATCTTTTAGCATGCGCGAGTACAAGTCATAACTGCGTTCACTATTAAAGTTACGTTCAACGACATATGGAATTAAATTCAAAATAATCACCTAATATTAATTTAGTAATATTTCCCTGATTTATAACTAAAAGAAAACAACAAAATATTACAAAAAAATGAATTGTCAAAAAAAGATATATTTGATAAAATTATAAGAGAATAAAGAGGCGTTATATGAAGGATAAAATCAAAGTATATTTTGAAAATCAAAAACTATATATAAATTCCAATCTTGATTTAAAAGAATTTATTGTGGAAAATAATTCACGTGAATTTCCTGTGATTGGGGTAAAAATAAATAATGAAATCGTTAGTTATGACGAAAAGATTAAAGATAGTTCAAAGATTGAATTTTTATATGCTAATGATTTAGATGGTAATAAAATTTATAAAAGTGGATTGAAGCATATTTTAATCGTAGCTGTTAATGAATTGTATGGGAAAAATACCCAAGTTTTCTTTGAACATTCAATTGATAAAGGTATTTGTTTTACAATAAGACATGATAGTATTTTAGAAGATGAAGATTTAAATAAAATAAAACTAAAAATGAATCAAATAGTTAATGAAGATTTACCTTTTAAAAAAATTAATGTTACTAAAAAAGATGCTATAAATTATTATCAAAATGTCAATGAATTAGAAAAAGCTCGAATTATTCAGGGTGTTTTAGATAAATTTGTTGTAATGTATAAGTTGAAAGATAACTATAATTATTTTTATACCGAAATGCCTTATTCTACTAAGTGCATAAATAAATTTGATATTATTTATTTAGGTAATAATAAATTTGTTTTATTATTTCCGGTTATATCTGCAGATTATGAAATACCTAAATATAATCATTATCCTTTAAATATGCGAGCTTTTTCCGAGTATAAAAAATGGATATCATCTTTAAATATTTCCTATGTTGCTGATATCAATAACTTGGTTTCGCATAATACAATTGCCGATTTTATTAGAACTAATGAGTTATATTTACAAAAGAATATTTTAAAAGAAGCCGAAAAAATTTATACTAGAGAAAATATTAAATTAGTATTAATAGCTGGACCTTCTTCTTCTGGTAAAACTACGACTAGTAGAAAACTTGCTTTGGCTTTAAAAGCTTATGGATTAAAAATATTTACTATTTCTTTAGATGACTATTATTTAAATCAATCGCAGATGCCTAGTGATGTCGTCAAAAATCGAGATTTTGAATCTATTAAACTTTTAGATACCAAATTATTAAATAACCATTTAACGAAGTTAGTAAACCATGAAAAAGTAATTTTACCAAAATATAATTTTAGTCTTGGTGTGAAGGAATACAATTCCTCTGCGGTATCTATTGATGATAAAACAATTATTATTTTGGAAGGAAATCATGCCTTAAATCCCACTTTATTAGAAAATTTAGCGAGTAATAATATTTATAAAATATATATTTCGCCTTTTTCACCCTTAGCTATCGATAGACATAATCATCTTTCTACTGTAGATTTACGTTTGGTTCGTCGAATAGTTAGAGATAATCAATTTCGTTCTGTAAATGTTGAGGAAACTTTAAAAAGTTGGCAATTGGTACGTAAAGGTGAGGAAGAATTTATATTTCCTTTTATGAAAGATGTTGATAGTGTTTTAAATACAAGTTTAATATATGAAATAGGAGTTTTAAAAGTATATGTTGAGCCTTTACTATATTCAGTTCCTGTTACCTCGGATATGTATGAGGAAGCAAAAAGGTTAACAGAATTTTTAAAGTTTTTTCATCCTATTCCTTCCGAGTATGTTGAGAAAAGCTCGTTGTTAAGAGAATTTATTGGTGGAAGTATATTTAAATAAAGGAAAGAAGGTATATTTATGAAAGTAGGAATTAATGGTTTTGGGAGAATTGGCAGATTAGCATTTCGAGAAATGTTAAATGATGATAAGTTGGAGGTAGTGGCAATTAATGATTTGACCAGCGCTGAAGATCTTGCCTATTTATTAAGGTATGATACTAATCATCGTCGTTATTTAGATGAGGAAATAAAATTTGACGAGAAAAATATTATTTATAAAGGTAAGAAAATTAGAGTTTTTTCAGAAAAAGATCCCGCTTGTATTCCTTGGGATACATTAGGAGTTGAAACAGTTTTAGAATGTACGGGTCTATTTACGAGTTTAGAAAAATCTTTAAAACATATTGAAGCGGGAGCTAAAAAAGTTGTGATTTCGGCTCCAGCTAAAGGCGATTTGAAAACTGTTGTTTATAATGTAAATGATGACATTTTAACTGGTAAAGAACAAGTTATTTCGGCCGCTTCTTGTACTACTAATTGTTTGGCGCCAGTCTTAAAAGTTATAGAAGATAATATAGGAATTGAAAAAGGTTTTATGAGCACTATTCATGCTTATACTAACGATCAGGCCACTTTGGATGTTGCTCATAAAAAAGGTATATATGCAAGACGCGGAAGAGCAGCAGCTATGAATATAGTTCCGGCTACGACTGGAGCTGCTAGTGCCATTGGCTTAGTTATTCCAAGCTTATTGGGTAAACTTGATGGAAATGCTTATAGGGTTCCCGTTAGTGATGGTTCCGTTATTGATGTTACTTTAGAACTTAAGAGAAATGTTACGAAAGAAGAAATTAATAATTTATTTAAGAAAAATCAAAATGAAACTTTAAAGTATACAGAAGATCCAATTGTATCAAGTGATATAATTGGTATGAAATGTGGAGCTTTAGTAGATGGATTAATGACCAATGTAGTTGAAGTAGATGGTAAACAACTAGTTAAAATCGTTGCTTGGTATGATAATGAAATGGGTTATACTGCCCAAATGATAAGGACTGTTAAAAAATTTTAACAGTCTTTTTTCATTAAGTTAGATAGATAAAAGTTTTTGTTGAATTTATAACTTTTTATGTTATAATATATAAGTAATTACAAATGCGGGTGTAGTTTAATGGTAGAGCTTCAGCCTTCCAAGCTGATAACGTGGGTTCGATTCCCATCACCCGCTCCAATTAAGAAATTAGTTCAGTCTTATGAAGACTGTTTTTTTTATTAATTCACGTTATCAGTTGGAAAGCTAAATTTTATATTATTTTTATAATATAAATTTTCCATAATATCATCAAATAATCCATACCATTTTATTTGTATGTTATTGCGAGTATTTTCATATTTGGGATTATAATTTAAACACCTATTTTGAGGCTGGACAAATAAATTACTAAAATGAACCCCTGTTGAATAATTATTTCGTTTTCTCAATAAAACATCTAAAATATCTTCTTTACTTAACCATAAAAAGTCATTTACACTTCCATAAACTATAGCATCTATTTTAAAAGCAGAATTATTGCCTTGCAATACAAAACGATTTATGGCTTTTTTTAATAATTCAATATTATTTAATTCTTTATTTATTTTATCAATTTCTTTTTGATGCTCTCTTTTATATTCTACAACACCTATTCTTTTTATTCCGCTTCCATTAGTAGTTCCATCAGCATAATGATATTTTAAATATTCCATTATGCTTTCTTGAGAGATATTATTTTCAGTCAAAAACTGAACAAATTCTGCTATAGATTCTACGTGAACGCTATTTTTATTCCCAATTTTAAGACTTATTCCTTTAATGTGCGAATTTACCTTAATTAAAACATCTGTTTTTTGTGGATAATGATTTAGCCAACACCTAATTATTGCCTCTTCAGATTCGTTTGGAAATAAATATTTTAATAAACTATATAATAACGGGTTTAAGTGTTTAATTTTTTTATTGTTTAAATTTTTTACAAATTCGTATTCATTTTCTTTGCCGTTCATATGTTGTTCCTTTCATAAAACATTTTAATATTTCAATAAAAAAATAAGGTGTTATTCATATATCTGGTAAATAAATTATAGCTTTAAGAGAAAAATAATACAATAAAATTTGCTTTTTCGTTTAAAAATTTTATTATTTAGTGATATAAGAAAAATTATTAGAAAAGCAAAAAATTTATAAAATTTTGTATTAACGAAATCCGGATTTTATTATGGGAGGAGAAATACGAAATATGGTGAATTAAAATATGTAAAAATTAGATTTTTGCCAAAACTCGTTTAAATTGGGAAGCAGCTGCCGATTTTGTTGTTGATGTGTTAATTACTCACATCTTCGTGTGAGATTTCTAAAAAAAGTATCATATTAGAAACGCACTTGCAAATTGACATAATCAATTAGCATGCTTTTTAAATATATTTTAGTAATTCAGTAAATTTTATATAGCCACTTTCAGCATTTAAATGACCGCCACCTGAAATCAGAATTTGATTATCAGTTATGGTGTCAGCAAATTCTTTTTCAGCATCATATTTAACATAAGGATCATTATCGGAATAGAAACAAACAGTATCATCACAATAATTTTTTACCTTAGCCAGATTATCAAAATACATACTTTCATTTACAGCATCATAATCTTTATCTATTCCAAGATAATTATTAAAGCCACAGACAAAAACTAGTCTTTTAACTTTAATTTCATTTTCAACTAAAAATTTACAGATGAAAATAGGTGCTATTGATTGAGCAAAAATGATTGTGTTTTCATTTAAAATATTTGCATTAACATAACATTTTAAGATTTTAGACCAATTCTCATAATTTTGCTTTCCAACTTCACTTGGAAAATCTGGAGTATATACTTCTAAATTGCTATCTTCTATTTTTTTTTTCTTAAGTATGGGAACCAATTTGAAAATGGATTCCCAAAACTTTCATGTATTATAAAGTAATTATTTTTCACTATAATTCCTCCTCAATAAATTTCAAAATTTCGTTTTTAATAGAATAAATATTATCGTAATAAATTATATCTCTAACATTTTTACATCCTTTAACAATTGTATCAATCATACCTTACCAAATAAAATATTAGAAGAAGGCCTAATTATACAATATGATTCATGTGGCGTTGCTTTTACCTCAAGAAGCTTTAATTTGCCATATGAAGAATGTTTATATAATTTACGTTCTTTTATAAATGATACAGCCAATGCAATAATAATTCTCTGTATTCCTAAAGATTTGTTATTTCCTTATGAATCAAAATATTTTATTTCTTGTAGTAATACTTCTATTGTGCTTGAACCAACTGATAAATTATCAAATGATTACCATGACATTTATGGTAACCCAACACATATAGCACTCTTACCATAAATATTTATATTAGGATATTTTGATATACAGAACAGCGAATTTGTTGAGAATTCTAATTATGGATTCAAAGATAATTGTCGCAATGCAAATATCTAAGTTAAGCCATATTTGGATAAAAAATATGAAGAAATATTAAAACAAAATCAGCAATATTTAATAAAAAAGTTATAAATATCTTCCACAATCGCTCCAGATTGATAGGAAACTCGGAAAATTCTTCGAGTAGTAATATACATTAACTAGAAGTACTTTTTAGTTTTTTTGTTAAAAGAAAAGAATTTGTATTTAGAAGAAAAGGACTACGATATTTGATTGTAGCCCTTTTAAAATACTAAATTGTCAATTTAGAAAACACACTTGCATATTAACAACCAATATGCGTGTGTATATAATAATTATCTAGTCTTACCTGAACGTATTTCTATTGCTTCTTCAATAGGGTCAATATGTTCATACATTTCTCTAGGCATAGGGCTTAATGCAAATGAATCGCCTAATACTGCCTTTTGTGAATCTAAAAATGCTTTTACATCTTCCCAACCATTTATAACAACATCTTGTCCAACGCCTTCTAATTGTGGATATTTTGCTAATACATAAGATTGAGCAGTTTTCATTACTCTTGGTATTTGATGTACGAAAATACTATCATTAGAAAGATAATCTAAAATATACTGCAAATTGGCCATTTCTGTAAATAATTTTCCCGTTGCTACAGTTAAAACACTTCCTAAATCAAAAGTTCTTTCATTATTTTCTAGCATAATTAAACCTCCTTGTCATATCAATTATAATATAAATTTGTATTTATAACCATTTTTTACAAAATTACTAAAGAATATGGGCTAATTATATTAGTTAATGGCTTATTACTAACTATTATTTGTTGCTCAATAGTTGTCGTACTTCTTCCTTTAGGGCTCAAGTGGGAAATCTGTCCGAACTTATATAGTTTTAAGTTAAGAAAAGATAGATTTATGATTAATTTTACAAAGAAAGAATTAGAGTTTGACAAACTTCTTTTATTTTGCAAGAATTTTGTTTAAACTAAAGACTTTTCGTCAAAAGTTTGGTAGAATTATAATAGTAGGGTTTTTGATAAGCGTAAGGTGTGAACTATAACATGAAATGTATTTTCTGTGAGGCTGAAATAGAAGCTGATGATAATTTTTGTTGGCAATGTGGAGAATATACTTCTAAAGGGTATGCATTCTTAAAAGATAAATCCAATGTTAATTTGATTATAAATGGAGCAGCTATTAAACAAAATGATAGATTTTCTATTTTAATAACTTTATTATGTTTAGTTATCTTTGCTTTTATGGGTATGACTTATTTAAGAGGACAAGATCTATTTAAACCTATTGTTTATTTAAAAAAACAAATTATAAATTATATTTATGGTTATAATACCTCAATTATTAAAACTGATAATAAATATAACCGAATAAATGTAAACTCTTATGAAGAGGCAATTGAATTTATAAAAAAAGACTTTCAAGAACAATCTTATATGTGTTATAGCAATCTCGAATTATCAACGTTGGAATATGAAATGCAAAATAATTATTCTATTCCTAGCGTCATATTTTGTGATATTTCTTTAACTGAAGCGCAAAAAATTAAAGATGTTGTTGATAAAATGTACGCTTTATTTCCTAATATTAAGGGTGCATTAACAAATATTGCCATAACAAATGCTGCAACTAATTCTGAATATATTGCACGGTTTCAACCGATGTATCAATTTGTAAATATTAATGATGATATAGAAAATTATAATAAGGTTAATAAAACACAAATATTACTTAATAGTTATTATTTTTTAAATGAAAATATGTTAAGCAAACCTATATCAGATATTGTTGGAGAAAATTGGTATGTTAATGATGCTACATGGGAAAGCACAGTTGCTCACGAAATAGGGCATTATATTTCATTTGTTATATTTTTAAAAGAACATAACTTGCAAAATATTACTTATGTAAATAAATCAAATTATGAACTAATCAATACTCTAATGAAAGAGTTTGATAATGGCGAATTTTCAAAAAATATAATTAATGAAGCATTAATAAATTATAATCAAAAATATTATACTAATTTGGATTTATTTAGTTATGCAGCTACTATATCAAATTATGCTAGCACAAAAGATGATGAAGGTAATTTAATTGCAGATGAAACTATTGCAGAAGCAATACATGATTATTATTTACATGGATATTCAATGAAATCTAGTAGTTATGAAATTATTAATGTCATAAAACGAAAGTTGGAATAAAATGAAAATATGTTATAATTGTAAACATGATGTTAGAGATAGCGATATTTATTGTAGAACTTGTGGATGTTTATTACAAAAAAATAGCCATTATATTATGATCAATGTATGTATTATTTTTGTAGTACTTTGCATACTTGGACTCATTGCATTATTTGTTGCTTCTTATTTAGTAGAATAATTTGTGGGAGGACTTATGAGAGAAGAAAAGAAATTAGATGGATATAATGAAACAGTTAATGAAATATATCAACGATTAAAAACAAATGAAAAAGGATTAACAGAGGAAGAAGCCCAAAAAAGATTAGAACGAGATGGTGCAAATAAATTAGTAGAAAGAAAAAAGAAATCTAATTTGGCATTATTTTTTAATCAGTTTTGTGATTTTATGGTTATTTTACTTATCTTTGCTTCACTTTTTTCAGCTGTTATTTCATATATTCGTCACGAATCTTATGTTGATTCAATAGTAATTATTATAATTGTAATTATAAATGCAATACTAAGTTTTATACAGGAAAAGAAAGCAGATGTTGCCATTGAAGAATTAAACAAAATGTTTGTTACTAATACTAATGTAATAAGAAATGGTGTTAAACAAACAATAGATGTTACAAAAATTGTTGTTGGTGATATTATAGAATTAGAAGCAGGCGACTATGTTTCTGCGGATGCGAGAGTGATAAGTGCTGATGGCTTGGAGGTTAATGAATCTACTCTTACAGGAGAATCTAAATCTATAAAAAAAGATAATGAAAACATAAAAGAAGAAAAAGAACTTTATGAAAGAAAAAATATGGTTTATGCAGGTTGTAATGTAACAAATGGTCATGCTTTTGTAGTTGTAGTTGCTACTGCAATGAATACCGAATTAGGTAAAATTGCTAATAGTTTAATCAACAAAAAAAGTGATATTACCCCATTGCAAAAGAAAGTAAATAAAATAAGTAAAGTACTAACTTACATCATTTTAGCAATTATAGTGGTAATGATGGGTGTTGGCTTACTTATGAAAAATGATTTCTTTG
The DNA here is from genome assembly GCA_947629935.1 of uncultured Bacilli bacterium. Taxonomy (GTDB): domain Bacteria; phylum Bacillota_I; class Bacilli_A; order RF39; family UBA660; genus HGM10766. Next base: position 27,593 of record CANRFQ010000013.1, read on the forward strand.
ATGTTCTTATGTTATCAATATCTTTAGCAGTTGCAGCGATACCAGAAGGTATGTCATCTATTATTACAATAATATTATCAGTGGGAATGACTGCTATGGCCAAAAGAAATGTTATTATAAGAAAAATGGCTTCAGTGGAAACATTAGGATCTACAGATATAATATGTTCTGATAAAACAGGAACAATTACTCAAAATAAAATGCTAGTAAAATCAGTTTATGTTAACGATTTTTTGTATACTGATAATGATATAATACCTAATGCTGATTTATTAAAGTTATGTGCTAGTATGTGTCAAAACGTCTCTAAAAATAATGATATATATATTGGAGATGAAACTGAAGTCTCAATCTATAAATATTTAGAAAAAATTCAGAGTTTACTTAGTAGCACCAGAATTAAAGAATTGCCTTTTGATTCGGAAAGAAAGATGATGAGTACAATAAATGAAGTAAATGGCAAACAATATTCTTTTACGAAAGGTAGTTTAGACTCAATTATCAATAATTGTTCAAAATATGTTATAAATGGCCAATTATTTAATATGACCAATGAATATAAAGAAAAGATATTTGCTATTGAAAAAGAACAATCAGCCCAGTCACTAAGATTACTAGCATTTTCTTATAAAAACGAAAATGTTGATAATCCTGAACAAAATATGATATTTATTGGGCTTATAGGTATGATGGATCCTCCAAGAGAAACTGTACCAAATGCTATATCAATATGTAAAAATTCAGGAATAAAACCTATTATGATTACAGGTGACAGTATCAATACTGCTACTGCTATTGCCAAACAAGTTGGAATTATAGATATAGATGATAAAGCAATAGAGGGTAAAGAAATTGATAAAATGACTGATGATGAATTAAAAGAAGCAGTTCGTTTCTATCAAGTATATGCAAGAATATCACCAAATACAAAACTTCGTATAGTAGAATCATTACAAAGCCAAGGTTTAGTAGTAGCTATGACAGGAGATGGAGTTAATGATGCTCCTGCAATTCAAAAAGCTGATATTGGAATAGGGATGGGTATAACAGGAACAGAGGTTGTTAAAAAAGTAGCAGATTGCATATTAGTTGATGATAGTTTTTCTACTATTGTAAATGGTGTTGAGGAAGGAAGAAGAATAACTGCAAATATTAAAAAAGTAATTTTATACTTATTAGCAGGAAACATTGTTGAGGTAATACTTGTATTTGTATCTATGCTTTTGAATATGGAAATGTTTACTACATTACAACTTTTATGGTTAAATCTAGTAACTGATTCCATTCCTGCAATAATGCTTGCTTTTGAAAAAGCAGATAATGATGTGATGGAAAATATACCATCTAATCGTTCAAGTAATACTTTCTTTACTCCATTCTTAACTGCAAAGATTGTTATAAGTGCAATATTAAAATCAGCAATAATGCTTGTGTTATTCATATATTATTCAAAAACAAGAGATGTTAATGTAGCAAGTTCTTTAATGTTTATATACTTAATCGCTAACGAATTACTTTACTCCTTCGCTTGTAGAAACTTGAAACATTCTGTATTAAATAAAAAATTATTTGATAATAAAAGGCTTACACTTGGTGTTGGAACGATTGTAATAATACAAATTATTGTTTTAACAACAGGATTATCAAAATTCTTTATTGTTCAAAATATAGGAATTGTTAATGTTATAATAACCTTAGGAATATGTTTTGCAACATTTGTAATTGGCGAGTTATTAAAACCTATTTACGTAAAACTATTTAAAGATTATACGGAGGTAAAATAATATGAAAAAGAAAAAAAGTAACGAAAATAATTCCTCAGCATTTATAATTGCAGCAGGAGTAGTTATACTATTAGTTTTTGCAGTAGTAATTTCAATCAATTTATTACCTAATTATGAAAGTAATTCTTATTTTGTCAAAGTTGATAAAGAAATGAGTGCAAAAATAGAATCATTAAACATTGAAGATGGTAAATTGCTAATCACTACATCTGGTGATCCAATTGAATATTGTGTTAAATCAACTAGAACAGAGCCAACTGCTAATGCTTTATGTTGGAATAAAGTTGAAGATAATAAAGCAAATATTTCGGTATTTCAACATAAAAAATATTATATTTGGATAAAAGATGAAAAAGGAAACATTAGTAACTATTTGAGTGTAAACTCTAATGATAATGAATAGAAGAAACTAAAAACATGGAAGCATTGTGGTAGCTATCGTTATTGGAAGAAAGTTGAAAACTATGCCAATTGCTTTTGGAGTGTGTAAGGAAATCTGTGTAAATGAAACTTTCCACGATAGGAAGTAAGTTAAAACTTGCTTCTTTTTTGTTAC
>CANRFQ010000014.1 GCA_947629935.1 uncultured Bacilli bacterium
TGAGCATAATGACGTTTTTCAGTTTCATACTCAACGTGAGCAGTATTAATTGTAATACCTCTTTCTCTTTCTTCTGGTGCTTTGTCGATATTTTCATATGCAACATATTCTTTACTAAATAATTTAGTAATAGCTGCTGTTAAAGTTGTTTTACCATGGTCTACGTGACCAATAGTACCAATATTAACGTGTTCTTTTGAACGATCGAATTTTTCTTTTGCCATTTTTCTTTCCTCCTTTTAAATGTCTATTAATATTTTATCTAATACTTGAATAAAATTCAAGGATTATTTTAGTTTACACTGTTTTTCTTGATGATTTCTTCAGCAATGGATTTTGGTACTTCTTCATAATGATCATTAGTCATTGTAAAGTTACCTCTACCCTGGGTATTGGAACGTAAGCTTGTTGCATATCCAAACATTTCAGAAAGTGGTACCATTGCAGATATTTGTAGGGCATTACCACGAGATTCTTGACCAAGTGGACGACCACGACGACTTGTTAAATCACCCATAACGTTACCCATATATTCTTCGGGAACAACTACATCAACTTTCATAATTGGTTCTAGAAGAACTGGTTTACATTTATTTTTAGCTTCTTTTAAAGCCATACTTGCGGCGATTTTGAAAGCCATTTCTGATGAATCGACATCATGGTATGAACCATCATATAAAGTCGCTTTAATATCAACCATTGGATAGCCTGCTAATATACCTCCAGCCATCGCTTCTTGTAAACCTTTATCAGTTACTGGAATATATTCACGAGGCACTACACCACCAACGATTTCATCAACAAATTCATAACCTTTATCTTTATTTGGTTCAAATTTAATCCAAACATGTCCGTATTGTCCACGTCCACCAGATTGTTTAATATATTTACCTTCACATTCAGCAGTTTGGGTAATTGTTTCACGGTAAGCAACTTGGGGTTTACCAATATTAGCTTCAACTTTGAATTCATCTTTCATACGTCTTACTAATACCTCTAAGTGTAACTCACCCATACCAGATATAACAGTTTGACCAGTTTCATGATCAGTTTTATATCTAAATGTTGGATCTTCTTCCGCTAATTTTTGTAAAGCTAAAGCCATTTTATCTTGGTCATTTTTACTCTTTGGTTCTATAGCTAGATCAATAACTGGGTCTGGGAACTCCATACCTTTCATGATTGCAAAATGTTTTTCATCACAAAGAGTATCAGCTGTTGTCGTATTTTTTAATCCAACAGCAGCAGCGATTTCGCCACAGTATACTTCACTAATCTCTTTTCTTTGATTAGCATGCATTTGTAGGATACGACCAATTCTTTCTTTTTCGTTCTTAGTAGAGTTTAAAACATAAGAACCACTTGTAAGTTTACCAGAATAAACTCTAAAGAATGAAAGTCTTCCCACAAATGGATCAGTCATGATTTTAAAAGCCATAGCCATAAATGGTTCATCATCAGATGGGTGACGTAAGATATCTTTTCCATCTTTATCAATACATTCAATAGCTTCTACATCAGTAGGGCTAGGTAGATAATCAATAACAGCATCTAAAGCTAATTTTACACCCATGTTAGACAGGGCACTACCACACATAACTGGGAAGAACTTAGCTGCTAAAGTACCGTTACGAATCGCTCTTTTTATTAGATCAATACTTACTTCTTCACCTTCTAAGTATTTTTCCATTAATTCATCGTCATATTCAGCGACAGTTTCAATTAAGTCAACTCTTTTTTCCTCAATTAAATCTTTTAAATCTTCGGGAATTTCGATTTCGACATAATCTTCAGCTTCCCCACCATCAAAATGATAAGCTTTACGGGTAATGATATCTACTACCCCATTAAATTCGCTTTCAGCTCCAATTGGCCATTCAATTGGTTTAGCTACGACATTTAATCTTTTATCAATTGAATCTAAGCATAACTCAAAGTCAGCTCCTAATTTATCCATTTTATTACAGAAAATCATACGCGGAACTTTAAAGTCATCAGCCTGACGCCATACAGTTTCACTTTGCGGCTCAACTCCGGCATTAGCATCAAGTAAACAAATAGATCCATCTAATACTCTTAGGGAACGTTGAACTTCAATTGTAAAGTCAACATGGCCTGGGGTATCAATAATATTAAAACGATATCCTTTCCAATGGGCTGTGGTAGCAGCTGAAGTGATAGTAATACCACGTTCTTTTTCTTGCTCCATCCAGTCCATTTGGGACTCACCATCGTGAGTCTCCCCAATTTTATGAGTTATACCTGTATGGTATAAAACTCTTTCGGTAAATGTTGTTTTTCCGGCATCAATGTGAGCCATAATACCGATATTTCTTAATTTATCTAAACTAACGTCTCTTGCCATATATTTCTCCTACCATCTATAATGAGCAAATGCTTTATTAGCTTCAGCCATTTTGTGAGTATCTTCACGTTTTTTAACAGCTCCACCTGTTCCATTTGCTGCATCAATAATCTCGTTTGCTAATTTCTCAGCCATTCCTTTACCATTTCTTAACTTAGCATAATTAACAAGCCAACGTAAGGCTAAAGTTTGGGCACGTTCATCATTAACTTCGATTGGTACTTGATAGTTGGATCCGCCCACACGGCGAGACTTAACTTCTAAAGCTGGTTTAATATTTTCCAGTGCTTCATTGTATACTTCCATTGGATCTTTACCAGTTTTTTCTTTAACCATATCAAAAGCTCCATATAAAATATTTTGAGCAGTTCCTTTTTTACCTTTTTGCATAATTTGATTAACAAGTTTAGTAACTACTTTGGAATTATATATAGGATCTGGTAAAACATCTCTTTTTATTGCACGTCTTTTACGCATATTTTAATCCTCCTTAACTATTTTTTCTATTTAGGTCTTTTTGTACCATATTTACTACGACCTTGTTTTCTATTTTGAACACCTTGAGTATCAAGAGTTCCACGAACAATGTGATAACGAACACCGATTAAATCTTTAACACGGCCTCCACGTACTAATACAACACTATGTTCTTGTAAGTTGTGTCCTTCACCTGGAATATAAGTATCTACTTCACGTCCATTAGAAAGTCTAACACGCGCAAATTTACGAAGTGCTGAGTTCGGTTTCTTTGGTGTTCTCGTTCCAACACGTGTACATACTCCTCTTTTTTGGGGACTTTTCGTCTCCGTTTCACGACGAGTCATACTATTGAATCCTTTATTTAAAGCGGGACTTTTACTCTTTGATGTTTTGTCTTTTCTTCCTTTTTTAACAAGTTGATTAATAGTTGGCATAATATCCTCCTTCCATATACACACATCCTGGTGTATCCTAAATTCCCTTAAACGAGGTTCTACCTAAGTAGAACCTGTTTAAAAAATCATTAATAATATACCATTTTTATTATTTTGTTGTCAACAGTTATTTTGCATAATTTTTGGTTTGATATTCCGGACATTTAACATAGCCTTTATAGTTATAAGCTCCGGATTTTTTCTTAACTATAACGTAGCCATCACATTCTTTTTTATTAACAGCTATTTTTTTAATAAACCCACTATCTTTTAAAGTAGCATAAGTAATTTGTAATTCTTTACCCTCTTCTGGATAAGAAAAACTTTGATCAACATATTTTTTGGAAGCAGCAACTAAAGATTTTTCCATATCCTTATAAAGTTTATTCTTATTATTATAAATTATGCCAAAAGTCGTTAAAAGCCCAACGATTAAAAAAAGCATAAGACCCCAAATAATACTTAAACGATGCATCTGGCGCACAGAACTATTATTCATAATTACTCCTCATATCCTGCACTGATATAATTATCGCATTTTAAATAAGGCGTGCTAATAATTTTACCATCTTCGACTTTTACTAGAGCATACCCAGTACAAACACTATCATCTTCCGGATCAATTAAATTATCCATTATCTTTTCATTAACCATATCTTCGACAGTTATTTTGGCTTCTCCATTATTTAAATCAATATAATATGTATAAACGTAGGTAATAGCATCTTCTTTAATGCGACTTTCATAAGAACGATATTTACGAAGATTTTTTTGAATAGTCGTATTATTAATATCTGGTTCTTTCTCTGCGTTATCGTTTTGTGAATCTAAAACTGTATCTTTATAGCGATTAAAATTGTAAACCATTATTACTGTTAAAAGTAAAAACGCTAATAGAATAGACATAAATACTATCATTGCGGCTAGACCCCAACCTTTTTGTTTTTGTTTCATGTTATCACTCCTATTCTGCATATCGATCAGCGATAAAAAATGGTCCAATCTCCGCAGCCGTTAATTGTTCATCATTATAATAATGTTGAACTTTATAGCCGATTCCTATGCATATTTTTGTTTTTCTATGTTCTGAATGTTCTATCGTTTCTGTTTTAAGGCAAAATTTCGGATCTTTATTCTGTTTGACATTTAGATAATCTACTAATAATAAGCTGAGCCACCCAACAAGCACGACAATAAATAATGTTAACAATATTTTTTTCACCATTTATCTTCACTTTACTTCCAATAATATTATTATATATTATATTAACTATTTCTTACAAGAAAAAAACGCAAATTAAATTGCGTTTAAAATCATTAAGCTAATTCTACAGTAGCTCCAGCTTCTTCTAATTTAGCTTTAATTTCATTAGCTTCATCAGCGCTAACGTTTTCTTTGATGTTTCCACCATTATCAGCTAAACCTTTAGCTTCAACTAATCCTAAACCAGTAATTTCACGGATAACTTTGATAACAGCAATCTTAGCAGCACCAGCATCTTTTAAAACTACAGTTTTAGTAGAGCTTCCAGTTTCTTCAGCAGCTCCTGCTGGAGCAGCAGCTACAGCAACAGCAGATGGATCAACTCCAAATTCTTCTTTCATCATATCAACTAATTCTTTTACTTCAAGAATAGTCTTTTCTTTTAAAGCTTCAATTATATCTTTGTTTTCAATTTTTGCCATTTTCTTTCTCTTCCTTTCTTATTTTTCTTCTAATTTCTCGGCATATAAATTAAGTCCGATTGCTAAATTGCTAACATGTTCCATCATACCTCTTGCTAGCATAGTAAGCAAGCCTTCCATAGATGGAATAGATGCATATTCATTGATTATATCTAAATCAGCAACTTTACCACTTATGATACCAACACGAATTTCTAATTTGTCATGTTCTTTAGCAAACTTCGAAATTTCTTTAATTGGTTCAAGTAATTCTTTACCAAATACAATTGCATTTGGTCCTTCTAAGAATTCATCAAGATCAATCTTCAAATCATCTAAAGCACGTTTAACAAGAGTGTTTTTATAGATACGAAGTTCACTATTAGAATTTCTTAAATTTGTTCTTAGTTCACTTAAATCAGCAACAGTTAAACCTTGATAACTAACTAAAATAACAGCTTCACTATCTTTTATGCTATCAGTTATCTTTTTAACTATTTCATTTTTGACTTTAAGTTTTTCTGTGCTTGCCATTGTTTCCTCCTTTATATATTTAAAAACTTTCCCATTACAAGGAAAGCTTAAAATTTAAACATTTAAGTCTAAAGTAAGTTTTCCTCGGTAGGATTATTAAGCTTACGCCCCTACTGTCAATGGTAACTTCGTTTTTACAAAATTATTATAGGTTATAAATTGTTAATTGTCAAAAGAATTTTTATCAATTTTAATACCAGGACCCATTGTACTAGAAATACTAATATTTTCAATAAAAGTTCCTTTGATAGTTTGTGGTTTTGCTTTAACGATAGTATTATAAATATATACTAAATTTTCTTCTAAAGCTTTTTCCGTAAATGATGATTTTCCTAAAATGCTATGAATATTACCAAAAGTATCAGTTTTATATTCAATCATACCTTTTTTAATATCTTCAACAGCTTTAGCAGTATTCATGGTAACTGTTCCGGTTTTAGGATTTGGCATTAAGCCTTTAGGTCCTAAAATACGTCCCAATTTTCCTAATGTAGGCATCATTTCCGGAATAGCTACGATTACATCAAAATCAAACCAGTTTTCTTTTTCGATTTTTTCAATCATATCTGTATCACCAACATAATCAGCTCCGGCTTCTTTGGCAGCACTAGCGGCATCGCCTTTGGCAATTACTAATACTTTTTGAGTTCTACCAGTTCCTTGTGGTAAAACTAAAGAGCCTCTTAATTGTTGATCAGCCTTTTTAGTATCAACATTTAATTTGAAAGCTACTTCAATAGTACTATCAAATTTTGTTGTACTCGTACTTTTAACTAGTTTAATCGCTTCTTTAAAATCATATAATTTATTTCTATCTACATTTTTAGAAGCTTCCACATACTTTTTGCCATGTTTTTTCATTATTTCCCTCCTAACTGTGGTTTATTAGCGGATTTGTTATTTAAATTATTCTTCTTCAGTTTGTTCTTCTTTTTCAGTAATTACTTCAACTTCACCTAATTCACTAGTTGCTTCTTGTTCCATCTTTTCAAGTTCTGCATCACGTTTAGCCATTTCTGCTTCATGAGCTTCCGCTTCTTTTTCTTGAGCTTTCAATTCCGTATCATTTAAGCCCTCAACAGCAACACCCATATTACGAGCAGTTCCCTCAATAATCTTCATTGCTGCTTCAACATCGTAAGCATTTAAATCTGGTAACTTAGTTTCAGCAATTGCTTTAAGATCAGCTTGAGAAATGGTAGCCACAACGTGGTTTGCTCCTTTTTGGGAACCTTTTTGAATTTTAGCAGCTTTCTTAATTAAGAATCCAGCTGGTGGAGTTTTTAAAACAAAATCGAATGTTCTATCTTCATAAACAGAGATTTCGACAGGAACGATATCGCCCATTTTATCTTTAGTTGCATCATTAAATCTTGTACAAAATTCTCCTAAATTAATTCCAGCAGGTCCTAACACTGTACCAACAGGTGGCGCAGGGGTTGCTTTACCGGCAGGAATTTGTAGTTTAATTTTCTTTACGGCTTCTTTTGCCACGAAAAACACCTCCTTGTATTTATTTCGCGAAAGTGGTATAGGGCAAATCCGCATTCCCTCCCACTTGGCACTTATATAAAAATATATAACTGCAACTAAGATATTAGCACAAGTTAAACCGTTTAGCAAGCAAATTATTTAAGAATTTAAATAATTTAAGTAATCTTTAAAATGGTGCTTTTCTCTCCCTAAAGTAGTGACTTCTCCATGGCCGGGATATAAAGTAATATCATTAGGATATTCTAAAATATTTTCCAGACTTTTAAGCATATCTTGATTACTACCGGTTTCTAAATCAGTTCGGCCAAAAGTATCTTTAAAAAGAAAGTCGCCACAAAACATCACTTTAGCTTCCGCAAAATAAAAAGTCTTAGAATCACTAGTATGACCTGGCGTATTAATAATTTGCAAGTTAGGAACCATATCGTAAGCATTTAAGTTGACATTATAATAACTTAAAAGTTCCTTTAAGGCTCCAATATGATCAAAATGGCTATGAGTCACTAAAATAGTAAGTACTTTTTCTTTACCAACTTCCCTTATAATTTTGGCCGCTTCATCCCCAGGATCAATAATAATTAAACCTTGATCTACCTTAACTAAATAACAATTCGTCGCTAAATCGCCTACTTCAATTTTTTTAATTTGCATATATTCACCACTTTCATTATATTATAAATTCCTTTTTAATTAAATATTTGATATAATCAAATTAGCAGAATTGGATGTGATTTTAATGGTAAAAGTTCTTGTTATATTATTAATTATTGTGATCATCTTAGGAATTTTAGGAATATTATATAAGATAATATATAATCGTCTCCAATATTTAAATATTAAAATAAATGAAGCAGACAAAATAATTAATGATCATTTAAAAAAACGTTATGATTATGTCGTCAGAACTTCCCATTTAATTAAAAAGAATATTGATATCGATATTGAACTATTTAAAGAAATTGAAGCCCTAAAAGTTAAAAAAGCTTCCAATATCGAATTAGATGATAAAATTACCGAAGCTTATAATACTATTTTAAAATTACATGAAGATTATCCTGAATTGGATGAAAATCGCGGTTTCCAAGATATTTTAAACGATTTTGAAGAAAGTAACGAGATTATTGAAGCATCCAAAAGTTATTATGATAAATACGCCTCAGATTTAAATGGTTTACTTAATAAATTCCCTATTAATATAATCGGTAAAATTCATCATATTACCAAAAAAGAGTATTATAATACTCTAGAAATAAATGACAACTTGCTAAAAAATGGTGAGAACTTTTAATTTAAGTCCCAATCAATTGGTTTTAAGCCATGGCTTTTTAAAAAATCATTAGTCTTAGAAAATGGATGACTACCAAAAAAACCATAACTTGCCGAAAATGGAGAAGGATGAGCCGATTCTAAAATCAAGTGTTTAGGATTAGTAATATACTTCTTTTTTTCTTTGGCAAAATTACCCCATAAAATAAAAACAATAGGCTCTTCTTTGGCATTTAATACTTTAATAATATAATCCGTTAGTCTTTCCCAACCTAAACCTCTGTGGGAGGCGGCTTTATCTTTTTCTACTGTCAAAACGGCATTCAAAAGCAAGACTCCTTCATCTGCCCATTTAGTCAAATCCCCATCTGGACAAGGTTTACAACCTAAATCATCTTCTAACTCCTTGTAAATATTTCGCAAAGAGGGAGGAAGCTTAATGCCTTTTTGCACGGAAAAAGAAAGCCCATGTGCCTCGTGCTCGCCATGATAAGGATCTTGACCCATAATAACAACTTTAACATTTTCATATGGCGTTCTTTTTAAAGCTTCAAAAACATAATTTTTAGGAGGAAAAATAGTTTTTGTATCATATTCTTTTTTTATTATATTTAAAAATTTTTTAAAGCCTTCACTTTCCCAAACTATTTTTAATTTTTCATCCCAACTATTACCAATCATAATACTACTCCTAACTTTTAATATAAGTTTAGCGGGATTGATTAAAGTTGTCAAATTTTCTTGACTTTAAATAAAAGATTATATTACAATTTAAGTGGATACACCAAGCCTTTTTAGGCCTAGTGCTTTCCTTTGTTTGGAAAGCACCGTTTGACCCCCTGTGGCATTCGGTGCTCTTTTTGTGTATCAACCATTACCTTTTATGTTTTATCTTAGTTGTTACTTTGCTTCTAATACATTATTAGTAGCAGTGTTGCTATTAAAAGAGTCACTATAATTATTTGATAGAAATTTTTCTCTCTCATAATTATCACCTTCCTAATTTTTTAGGAAAGCACTAGCCAAGAGTAACTTGATATATCCAATTAAAAATTAACACATATAAATTTTAATAGCAAAAGACAAAAAAGGAATTTTTGCTATTATTTTTCTGCAATAATTCCTTTTTTGTTTATACAATTTTTAAATTTTTGCTCTAAATAACTTTCAATTTTGGAATTTTCACAAAATTAAACTTTTAGATGGTTTAAAGAAAAAATACCATTTTATTTATGGTATTTTTCATTATTTAAAATTTTAAAACTTCGATAAATCTGTTCTAAAAGTATGCCCCTAAATAGTCCATGTGGAAAAGTCATTTTCGAAAAAGATAAAAGCAAATTAGCTTTATTTTTAACTTTGGGACTTAACCCTTCGCTACTTCCTATTATAAAAGTAATATTACTATAATTAATAAAACTCTCATCGATTAACTTTGCAAACTCTATAGATGTATAATTTTTGCCATTAATATCTAAACAAATGACCATATCTTTCGAATCAATATATTTTAAAATAGCTTGCTCTTCTTTTTCTAAATCATTTAAATCTTTGAGTTCTATTATTTCTAATTTATGATATTTATTTATTCGTTTTTGGTAATCGTCTATTAAATCTTGCAAATATTTTTCTTTTATTTTTCCTAAACAAATTATTTTAATCATATATTTACGACCTCAGTTTTTTCTCGTTGACGTGCACATTCAATGTTGTTAAAAGGGATATTATACTCACTAAATATTTCTTTAATTGTATCCATTGCCACTTCTTCGGTATTATTTTCTTTACTCAAATGAGCAAGAATAATTTTTTTAGTATTATCACCAATTAGTTTAGATAAATAGATTGAACTATCTTTATTTGATAAGTGCCCTTTGTCGCCTATTACTCTTTTTTTAAGCCAAGGCGGATACTTACCATTCATTAACATCTCGGCATCATGATTACTTTCAAAAATATACATGTTTTTATTTCTTAATAAATCAAAATGTCTTTGATTTATATAACCGGTATCGGTTACATAAACTAAAGAAGAATTATTACTAGTTAAAACAAAGCCGCGCGAATCATTCGTATCATGAGAAGTTTTAAATACTTCGATAGTTAGATTATCAAAGACCATTTGATCATCATAAATAATAATGTTTTCATAGTCTTTGATACTTTCTAATTCTAAAAACATACTTTGACTAACACAAATAGTTGGTTTATATTTTTTAATAAAATTATTTAAAGCACTAACATGATCATTATGCACATGGGTAATTAAAATTAAATCTATTTCTTGGGGGGTTACATCTAATTCCGCTAGTTTCTCGGTAATATATTTAACATTCATTCCTATATCAATTAGGATTTTATGTTTTATAGTTTCGACATAAGTACTGTTACCTTCCGAACCACTTGCTAATACACATACTTTCATCATTGCCACAAACTCATAGGGTTAATAGATTTACCACCACGGTAAGGAATACCTCCTACCCAAACAGCAAAGTGAAGGTGTGTACCAGTGGCAACACCAGTTTGACCCATAGCTCCTATTCTTTGTCTTCTGCTTACTCTTTGACCTACCGAAACACTAACGGAAGACATATGTGCATATAGAGTATAGTAACCATTATCATGTTGAATGATGACATTTATTCCCGCTGAAGAACCCGCGTATCCGCCATGACCGGCATTGATAACAACGCCATCTAAAGCGGCATAGATTGGTGAACCATATCCTGTTCCGGAAATGTCAGTACCATCGTGTAATGTTCCCCAACGATAAGCATATGGACTAGTAATGATGTATGGTGAGTTAGTTGGCCATGCCCAAGAAGCCCCATTATCAACATAAGTACCAGTTACATAACCACCACCAATATATTGTTTTTTAGTACCCCTTGTAACCTTTTCAGCTTGCGGTTCTTTTAGAGTTTCATGCGAAGCGATATAACCTTCTTGGTTTTCGGCTCCATTAGTATACTTTAACTTTTTAGTAATTCTTTCTAACCCTTTTACCCCCGCTTGAGTTACTTCATTATAAGTTGTATATTGATTATCATCATAGGTTATTTCTGTATCATAATCAGTTTCGACATCTTCTACTACGTGCATTTCGTAATTTAAAGTTAAGACGGGATTAATTAAGGCAATGTTAACTTCTTGCCCAATGGAAAGTAAATTATCAACACTATTAAAATTAGGATTAGCAATTAAAAATTCTTGTTCATTTAATTTATGGTTAAAAGCAATTGTTGATATAGTGTCCCCTTGAGCAACAGTGTATTTTTCTTCGGATTTATTTTCTCCAAACATTAAATATTTTGTTAGTTCTTGTTCATCCGTATAAATTTTGGCATCCGTACCAATATAGGCATCTTTTACGGTAATTGTCTCATCAAAATAGACTGTTTCAATTAAAGAACCAGTATCTATTATTTCTAATTGTTCATCATTTAAATAAGCTTCATATTTATCTTCCGGAATAAAGGAAGTAATTAAGTTATTAACAGCTTTTAAAAACACTTTTTTATCTAAAACATTTATTTTTAAATCTTTTTTATTTTCATCTTGATATTTTATAGTGATAACATATCCTTTTATAGTAAAGGGTTTTTCTTCTTTTATTTCATTATAAACATCTTTAACATCACTTACTTTTGTATTATAAGTGATATCTTTTTTGATATCAAAACCATTAGGAGGATATACACTATCAACATTATAAGCATTTTTAATACTAGATTGTTCACTATTAATTAAGCTATATAATTCGTCTTCCGAAGCAATAGCACCTAATTTTTTGCCATCTAAATATACCTGATAAACTTCTTGAGCTTCTTCGGCTCTTTTATCTAAAACACCCATAACAAAAACTAAAGAAGTTATAAACATTGTAATCAGGGTACATAATAGGACATTTCTAACATTCATATATAGTTCTCCTTTTAATATTCTGAAACATTGGCAATATAATTACGGAAGTTACTCATATTAAGTTCAAATAATAATTCAAATTTACCGGTGGATCCTTTACGATGTTTCGCTATTATTATATCACAAGGGACATTAGTTTCTTTATTAAGTTCCCCTTTTTCTTTATAATAATCTTTACGATTGATAAACATTACTAAGTCTGCATCTTGTTCAATAGAACCGGATTCTCTTAAATCTGCCAGCATTGGTTGATTATTTTCTCTTTTTTCGGCATTACGAGATAGTTGGGCCAAAGCCACAACGGGAACCTTCAATTCCATCGCCATAGTTTTTAAAGAACGGGAAATATCTGATACCTCTTGTTGACGGGATTCCGTTCTTTTTGCTCCCGAAGTAATTAGCTGTAAATAATCGATAACAACTAAACCTAACCCTTTATCAGAAGCTACTAAGCGACGACATTTGGCTTTGATTTCACTGCAAGTAATTCCTGCATCATCTTCAATATAAATGTTTGTATCAGCTAGTTGACTCATAGCTTCATTGTATCTTTTCCAATCATTATGTTGTAATTGACCTGTCTGTAATTTTTTAGAATCAATTTGACCAATAGCACTAATCATACGATTGACTAATTGCTCGGCGGGCATTTCAAGATTAAATATCGCCACCGCTTTATCGGTATGGAAAGCCGCATTAGTTGCTATATTTAAAGCAAGAGCAGTCTTACCCATACCAGGACGAGCGGCAATGATGATCATTTCCCCTTCATGTAAGCCACTAGTTGCTTTATCTAAATCATAAAATCCGGTTGGTATCCCGGTAATTTCACTTTTATTTTTAGCTAAACGTTCCAAATTTTCTTGGGCTTTGCGTAAAGCTTCTCCAATTGTAATAAATTCCCCTGTTTGACGAGCTTTAATAACATTTAAAATGTTTCTTTCCGCATTATCTAAAACAGAATTGATATTATCTTCATTATCATAAGCATCAGTAGCTATTTCAGTTGCTGTATCAATTAGGCTTCTTAATGTTGCTTTCTCACGCACTATATTGATGTAGTAATCGACATTAGCAGCGGTTGCAACTGAATCAATTATTTCGGTAATATACTCGATGCCACCGATAGCATTTAAGTTTTTCTTTTTATCTAACTCTTCAGTTAAAGTCGTAACATCGAGAGGAATATTTTCGGTATATAAATTTTTGACGGCATTAAAAATCTTTTTATGAGCATCACTATAAAACATTTCTTCTGTGATTTCTTCACAAACTTTTTCTAATGCTGATTTACTTAAAAATGTTACCCCTAAAACTGACATCTCAGCTTCATTATTTTGTGGCATTTTTCGTGTTGCCATTTAATCACCTACTTTTTTAAAACAATTTTTAGATTAAATTTAACTTTTTTATGTAATTTAATTTCGACATTATGAGTTCCTAAACAATCTATAGGAGAAACAATATTAATTTGTTTTTTATCGATGGTGAAACCTAATTGTTTTAATTTTTCACTAATTTGTTTCGTTGATATATTGCCAAATACTTTGTCCTGAGCACCAGTTTTAACAGCAAAAACAATTTCTTTATTTTCTAGTTGAGCTTTGATTTTTTCACACTCAGCTACTAGCTTATCTTCGTCACTTTGACGTTTTTGCAATTCTTGATTTAAGATATTAGTACTAGTTTTACTAACCGGAACAGCTAAGTTATTCTTAATTAAGAAATTTTGCGCATAACCATCAGATACTTTAATAATATCATCTTTTTTGCCTTGTTTTTTAACATCTTGTAATAATATAACTTTCATAAAACAGTTCCTCCTTTAAATTTCAATTTATATTATATCACTTAAAAAAAGATATTACTATGATAATATCTTTTATTCAGCTTCATCAATTTTCTTAATTGTTAAACGAGCCGTAACTTCATTACCAAAATCAACTGTAACATTTTCTTCAGTAGCCGAAAATGCCATATCAATTACATCATCAGCTTTTAAAGAAACAAGAATACTTCCACTAAAGGCTTGTTCCACATCTTTAACCATGTTATTAATTATTATAGATGATGGAATATTAACCCCATTTTCTCTTACAATAAGAGTTATTTTAGTATCTTTATTTGTAGAAATTTTAGCAAAATAATTAATTTCATAAATACCATCTTGTTCTAATTCTAAGGCATATTCTTCGCCATTTTCTTTAATATTAACATTTGGCATAGCAAAAGGAATAGGAATTTGAATCCAAGCTCCAACAATAGCCGGTATATTAGTTACTAAGCTATTATATTTTCCTCCATAAGCTTGTAGGGTTGCGATAGATACGCCCGGATCTCCTTTAGGACCAGGTTCTCCTTTTTCACCAGGTATACCCATAGGTCCTTGATCCCCCTTTTCGCCTTGCAAGCCTTGTATGCCTTGCGGGCCTTGAGGTCCGGGAATTCCTTGGGGACCAGTCTCACCTCTTTCACCTTGAGGTCCCTGTTCACCTTGGGGTCCTTGGGGACCAGGGATTCCTTGAATACCTTGCTCGCCCGGAAAACCAATATCACCTTGAGGTCCCTGATCGCCTTTTTCACCTCGTTCCCCCTGGATACCTTGTTCACCTTGCGGACCAGTTGGACCTATTGGACCAATTTCTCCCTGGGGAATAACAAAGTTTAAAATTATATCATTATCCGTACCACTATTATATACTTGAGCCCCTGTTCCCGCTTGCGTCGTTGTAGTTAAACCAATGTTTACTCGAGCACTAGCTGGACCTGTCGGACCAATGGGACCAGTTGGTCCAGTTGGACCCATAACATAACAATTATAAACTTTAGTTTTTCTAGTATCACTACACTTCATAAAGATTTCCTCCTACTATAATATATTATTTAGGAAAGAATTAGGTTATTAAGTATAGTAGAAGATTTTTTCTATAAAAAAAGAAAGATATTTCTCTTTCTATTTAACATATGGTATTAAGCCCATAAATCTCGCATATTTAATTTGTTTAGCAATATGTCTTTGGTGTTTGGCACAAGCGCCAGTACGACGACGATTTTCAATTTTGCCTTTTTCATTTATATATTTAGTAATAATTGGTACATCTTTGTAATCTACACTCTTACCAGCACACATTTGACATATTCTTTTCTTTTTACGACGAAATTCTGCCATTATTTTTCCTCCTTAAAATGGTAAGTCATCTTCACTTAAAACTACTTCTTCTCCAAAATCTTTAAATGGATCTTCACTAATATCCGTTGTCGTAATATCAGAAAGAGCAGGAGCTTGATCACTTACACTATTATCTACTGCAAAATTATTAGTTGAAGAGTTTCCTTTAGAACCTAAAAATGTAACACTATCAGCAATGACTTCGGTAACATATCTTTTCGTACCATCTTGAGCATCATAACTACGGGTTTGTAAACGTCCTTCCACAGCCACTTGAGACCCTTTGCTACAATATTTAGCAATGTTCTCCGCCTGCTTGCGCCAGGCAACGCAGTTAATAAAATCGGCTTCTCGTTCTCCATTTTGGTTAGTAAAAGTACGATTTACGGCAACTGTAAAAGATGTTGTTGCTGAGCCATTAGCGATAGTTCTAAGTTCCGGATCCTTTGTTAATCTTCCAATTAAAATTACTCTATTCATATTTTACTCCTCATCTAATTTGATTATTAAATGTCTCAAAATGTTTTCATCCAATAAAGCTTTACGATCAAATTCTTTAATAGCTTCATGAGTTGCCTCTACTTGCATAACAAAGTAATAACCATTAATTTCTTTTTTTATTGGATAAGCAAATTTCTTTTGACCAAGTTCTTTAAAATCTAATACTTTAGATTTCATACTAGTAATTAGCTTTTTAAAAGTTTCGGCTGTACTACTAACTTGCTCACTTTCAATTGTAGCTTTAACAATAAACATAATTTCGTATTTATTCATCACTACACCTCCTTATGGTCTATTTCGGCTTTATAATTTTTATAAAGCAAGGAGTAAATTAATACTCGCCTTGTATTATAACAAATAATATTCAAGATAGCAATTATTTATTAATGGCTTTTAATAAGAAGTGTTTTATATAATCAATACTGCACTAAAAGACTATATGCGTTGCAAATCGCAATGTTTTTGCAATGTTTCCAATAAGTTTTTTGTGTAATATAATTAATTAGTAAGGTGGTATAAGAATGGCGTTTAGATTAGTCGAATCAAGAAGTGAAACAGAAAATAAAACAGTTAGATTTCCTGTTGATTTAATAAACGATATTGAAAAAGCAATATCTGGTAAAAATATTACTTTTTCTAAATTTGTTATTACAGCTTGTCAATATGCTTTAGAAAATCTTGAAGAAACTGAAAAACCAACTAGCAATGTCTAATTGGTTTTTTAGTTTTTTAAAATATTTTTAACTTTCAGTTTTATTCTTTGCATAGCATTATCAATTTGTTTAACTTGACAATTGAGTATCTGGGCAATTTCTTGATAGTTATAATTTTTTAACATCAAAGCAAATACTTCTTTTTCTTTGGATGAAAGAGTTCCGTTGATTTTTTTAATTAAACTATCTACTTCTTCATCCATTTCTAAATTTAAAAGAGGATTATTTTTATTATCATCACTTAAAATATCCATTAAAGGCTGTTTATCATCTTGATAGACATATTCTAAAGATAAAGATTCATTCATTAGTTTATTTTTAAGGCGACTGGCTTTTTTTAAAACTACTTGTAATCTTCGATCAACACAAATCGTAATAAAGGTGGGAAAAGATGAAGAAGCGTCATCAAAACGATTGATGGCATCACTAAAACCGAGTAAAGCTTCTTGATATAAATCGTTATATTCAATATTGAGCATTTTCGCGGACATAGTATACTTTTTAATGATAAGACCAATAATATATTTATATTTTTCATATAAAATATCTTTCGCCTCTTCTGATTCTTCTTTGATTAAATTTAAAAGTTCACTATCCGAATATTCTTTATAATTCACAACCATCACCTATTTACTAAATCAAAAATGACTATCCCGGCAGCTACTGAAGCATTTAAGCTATTCACTTTTCCTTGCATTGGAATGGCTATTATCTCATCACAATTTTCTTTAATTAGTCGCGACATTCCTTTGCCTTCATTACCAATGACCAGTAAAACTTTAGAAGCATAATCAACTTTTTTATAGTTAATACCATCCATCGCTGTCCCATAAACAAAAAATCCTTTATTTTTAAAATCATTGATTGTCTTATTTAAATTATTAACTAAAGCAATATCGACATTAGCTAAAGCCCCACTACTTGTTTTATATACCGTTTCATTAATTGTTACACTACGATCTTTGGGAATAATAATTGATTTAATGCCAGCAGCTTCACAGGTTCTAATAATAGCTCCCATGTTATGAGGGTCCTCTAAGTGATCTAACATTAAGACAATATTTTCTTGATAAAAATTTTCCGCAGGAACATAATCATAATCATCTATTAACATAATAATTCCTTGATTATTACCACCCATTTGTTTTATTTTTAAAGCCTCCATAATTTCGTAAGAAATTTTGTGGCTTTTAATAAAATCAATAATTTCTTTATCTTTAAAATTATTACTTAAATAAACTCTTTTGATTTTTTGATAATTTTCTTTTAATTCATTAAAAACGTTTTTGCCATATACTTTCATTTAATTCCTCACAATAAAATTCATAATTTCTTCGATTCTTTCATAATTATGATTTAAATATAAACTGCCAATTAAACATTCTAAGCCTGTCGCTTTATGATAAGTAATAACGTCGATATTTTTTCTTTTGCCAGTGTGAGCGTTTCGCCCTGTTTTATAAATTTCTATTTCGGCATCCGTTAATATATTAGCGTCCATTAATCGGTCTAAATGGTGGCTTTGACTTTTAGCACTGACATATTCTAAGCTTTTCTTTTGTAAGTCTTTAACTTTGACAATATTTAACTGAACTAAGTAATTTCTAATAAATAGTTCGTAAACAGCATCACCTATATAAGCTAAGGTTAAACAGTTCATTTTTTATCCTTCCTAGAAATTAATTTCGTTTGTCAATTCTTCGTTGTATAAGTCTTCAAAATGACCTTTTTTTTGTTTAATGATAAACAAAATAACTCCGGTAATAACAAAAATAATCGATACAATCTGCGCCACTTTAAAACCACTAAACATTAAAGAATCAGTACGACTAATTTCAATAACAAAACGACCAATACCATACCAAATTAAATACAAAGCCGTTGTTTGTCCATTTTTAATATTTTTCATTCTTCTAAAGATTAATAAAATGATAAAGCCTACTAAACACCATAAGAACTCATAAAAGAAGGTAGGATGATAGTAAACACCATTTATTTTCATACCTTCGATTATAAAATTAGGAATATGAAATTTTTGTAAAATCGTGATTGTGGTTGCGGCGCCATGGGCCTCAGAATTAAAGAAATTACCCCAACGGCCAATGGCTTGGCCGATAATTAAAGCCGGAGCAAAAATATCTAAAACTTTAAAAATATCTACATTGTATTTTTTGGTATAAACAATAATCGTAATTATCCCCGCAATAATGCCACCATGGATTGCTAAACCGCCATGCCAAATTTTAAATATTTCGATAAGGTTATTACTATATTCAGAAAAGTTAAACAATATATAATACAAACGCGCCCCAATAAGACTAAATATGATTGTCCAAAAAGTTAAATTAAACAAAAAATCTTTATCGATGCCTAATCTTTTGCCTTCTTTAAAAATGAAAAACATTCCCACTAGAAAAGCAATAAGCAACATAATAGAATACCATCTAATTTGGAAGAAACCTAAATCAATTAATACTGGGTTCATTTTATCATCCACTTTCTTTTCAAAGTATACTAAATCATAGTTTTTTTTGCAAGATGAGTTTATTCATCATTATATATTATACCCAAGAAAATAAATTTAC
Organism: uncultured Bacilli bacterium; assembly: GCA_947629935.1. Lineage (GTDB taxonomy): Bacteria > Bacillota_I > Bacilli_A > RF39 > UBA660 > HGM10766. The sequence continues at coordinate 19,134 of CANRFQ010000014.1, forward strand.
CTAAGCGTCCTATTCCTTTAAACCGTTTTGGTTCTAAAATCATTCGATATAACCATTCTAATTTTAATTTTTGTAGTAATTTAGGTGCTCTTTTTAAACTACCACTAATAACATCAAAACTGCCTCCAACCGGAATCAAGAGGTGTACAGTTTTTAGTTTATCTTTATTTTTTAAAATAAAATCTTCTTGTAAAGGACTACCTAAAGCCACAAATAAGATTTCAGCTTTACTTTTATTAATTTCCTTGATTACATCTTTTTCTTTTTGGTAACCATGGCAAGTCCCGACGATATTTATTTGCGGATATTTCTTTTCTAAAGCTTTCTGGGTTTTTAAAGCAACACCTTCTTTAGCTCCATATAAGAAGATTTTATTTTGCTTCTCACAAGATTTTTGGCAAACATCTAGCATTAGATCTATCCCAGCTATGCGTTTTTTAATATGTCCCCCTCGTAATTTAGAGAGCAAGACAATCCCTTCGCCATCCGGAATTTGCACCAGTTGTTCATTAAATATTTTTTGTTGTTCCCTTCTTTTATAATGGTCAAGAATAATAAAAGGGTTTATATTAACAACGAATAGTTTTTGATCCAAATTTTGAAAAAGGGTAGAAACTATCTCTTTTTCGGAGGCTGTACTTACATCAAATCCTAATATTTTTTCTTTGGCACCTTTCGTTTTCTTAACTCTTACTTCATTAATTAAAATACTGATTATGAATGTTAGAGGAATTATAATACTAATTGAATTTAATAAATTACCACTAAAATAAGCGGCGATTAAGACCACAAAAGATCCGGTTAATAAAGCAATATTTTTTTCATTAAATTTGGTTCTTAAAGCAAATAGTATTTTTAGACCAATATAAATAAAAGCCACAAGATAAAAACCTAAAAATAAAATACTACCTATTAATCCCAAGGAATAAAACTGCATGAGAAAATCTCGTTCAATATTAAAAATATGCATTACTCGAGTGTAAGTTAGACCAAACCAATTATCCATAAAGTTATGATTAATATCTTTAACCCGCTTTACCATGGCAGTTTCGATAAATCGAGCATTACCAGTTAGAGTTGTATCTTCTTTTAAAATATTTTCCCAAAATGCGCGATCATATTGATAAGGATAAGATTCTAAGGTAAATAAACTATCGATTTCCTTTTCGGCAAATTGTTTTAAAAGGGGATCACTACTCTTTTCATATTCCGTATAACCTTGACCCATATTTTTTTTATTAACAAACTCTACAGGTTGATTATTATAAATAGCTTCGTAATATACATTGCGCATGGCTAAAGGAGAATGGGGAATTACCATAAATATCCCGCAAATTAATAAAGCATTAAATATATAAAATAATAAATTTATTTTCTTTTTTAAGTTGATTAGGAAGTAAATAACTGTGATAAATGTTAATTCCAAAATAGTTCCATAAATAGCTAAACGATTGCCAATCATTAACATACTTAGCACTATAGCTAGCATTAAAAAGTAATTACTTACTTTTTTTTCTTTAAAGGCTTCATAGCAAATAATTGGTAAATATAATAAGAAGATAGCCACTATTTGATTAGTCATATGGAAGAATCCCTTAGAAGATCCAGCCATAAAATCATATTGTTCTAATGCAAACCATTTATAAATTGGAATAGTAGTAAAATTAAAATTATAAGCCGTATAAGATAACCTTAAAATATCCCCAATTATAATACTTAAGCACATAAATAAAATAACTACTTTTAAATAATTACGGATATCTTTATATCTAATATTTAATTTATAAATAATATAAAATAATAAAACATTAGTCAGCATTTTATAAAAGTATAAACATTCACTTATAAAATTATAATCAAAATTACCAGGTACTAACGATTTAAAATTTAAAGCATTTAAATGATGAGCTAAAATATAGAAAAGAATAATAAGGCCATAAATAATAAAATATTTCTTTTCTTTAAAATTACCTTGATTAATAATTACGATAATAAACATAAAAGAGATAAATAAAGCTCTTATTAAAGTCGAGATAGAATTATAAAAAATATGTAAATCTAAAAACATTGATAAAGCATAAAAACTTAATAAAATATTTATTAAAATTTTATTATTAATCTTTATTTTCATAAATTATCCCTCAAAAAGATTATACCATTATTTTAAGTAAGTTTGATATTTTTTCTGGGCTTTAACACACTCTTTAAAATATTTTTTGGGAGGTACTATTAAAGGATTACGATTTAAACAAATATCTTCAAGGCTATTATCCAAAATATTTCCATAATTATAAATTGTTCTTTGATTAAAATAAGAACCATCAGCTTCTGTTACAATACCTTCGGTATTAATAGTGACAATTGGGCCAATATTTAAAAGACCATTTTCTCTATCTTCTTTTAAATCATTACCTACATAAGACATTATATAAGGCATTGGACGTAAAGGTATAGTTTTTTTAGGATTTAAATTGGTAGCATTACCTTCGTTGAATAATTTCTTATCTAAACCGCGATATCCTACAAAATGCCCACTTTCTTGATATTTTTGACAATTTTTCCAAAATGTTTTTTCTAAGCCTAATCTTCTAAGCTCTGCCAGATGAAACTTATCATAAGAAATCATAAGAGCTGGCTCATAACATCTCTTATTTACCGTTTCTAAATATTTTTTAAAGTTATCTAATAACTTAATAAAATCTTGATTATAATTACTGCCATTAATAGTAATAGCTAATTGTTCTAAAAGAATTTTCTTTTTTATTATATAATTAAATAATTTTTCTAATCTTTCTAAAGCTAAAGTCACTTCGCCCCCACAAACATTTAAACAAGAGGTGCCAATAACATTTTCAAAAGTTGCTTCTAATACTTCATCTGACATTTCTTTATTAGAACATTTTCCGCGCAGACACATAGCACAATTAAAATTACATTTTTCCGTAATTATTAAGCCTAAATTTTGTAAATAAACTTTTCTCATAAATCCCTCATAAAAAAATTTTCCAACTATATTATAAAAATATTTTTAATACAGTCAAGAAAAAATTATTTTTTAGAAAGACGTTTCTTATGGTGATCAAAAAGTATATCTGTTCTTAAGACAAAGAATAAAAGTAAAATCATTAATAAAATATAGATAATAATCGCAATTTGATTATCTCCTAAAACATAAAAGATTGAAACGATTGAAAAAACAATATTAATTGCATATATAATTAAAATAGTTTTTCTTTGCGTAAATTTCATTTTTAATAATTGATGATGAAAATGTTCTTTATCCGCTTTCATTATACCTTCGCCTTTAAGCAAACGACGAAAGATCGCTAGTGCAACATCAAAGATAGGTATAGCTAAAATACACAAAGGCACGATTAAGGAAGTTATAGTTGTTCCTTTAAAACCTAATAAAGATATTATAGCAATAATAAACCCTAAAAATTGGCTCCCACTATCACCCATAAAAATTGTCGCAGGCGGAAAATTGTAAGCTAAAAAGCCCATAGTAGCTCCAAACATGATTAAAGATAAAGTTACATCTAAACCACCCATCGTATTTAAAATACCGGCTATAATAGCAATAGTAGCAAAGTAAATACAGGAAATACCACTGGCTAAGCCATCTAAACCATCGATAAAATTCAAAGCATTTGTAATAGCGACAATAACAAAGATGGTAACTATATAATTAATAGGAACTGGAAATGTAATAGTTAAACCAAAAAGAGATAAATCATTTAAAACTATATTGCCATAAAAAGTTGTGATACAAGCCGCAACAATTTGGACAATTAACTTATATCGAGCTTTAATCGGATTAATATCATCAAAAATACCCATTAAAACAATAACAAAACTGGCAATTAAAATGGATAACATTCTAACCGAACCATTAGCAAATAACATATAGCCTACTAAGAACGAAAGAAAGATAGCCACTCCTCCTAAACGAGGCATTGGGGTTTTATGTACTTTTCTTTCATTAGGATAATCCATAGCATTTACATGAATAGCTACATATTTAATAATTGGCATTAAAACAACACTTGTCAAAAATGTTACTATAACCATTAAGAAGATATTGTTTCCATTAACATTCCAATTCATACTGCATCTCCTAAACCTTATTATACACTAAATAAATTTATTTATCATTATAAAATTGTTTATAGCAAATTAAAAGAACTTAAAGTAATAAGTTCCCTAAAATTATTTATTAATACAAAATACGGCATATAAAGGTACAGATTTTATATTATTTTCGAAACCAAAGTTTTTAGTAGATATACGAATACTCATTTTAGGATTATATTTTTTTATATATTCCTGTAAGCTTTTACTATGAGTTCTTCTTCCACTTTTAACTTCTATAGGAATAATATCTCCCTCTATTTTTAATAAAAAATCAATTTCATATCTATCAAAATTATAATAATATAATTCTTTGGATTTCAAATATAATTCACAAGCTACATAATTTTCTGTAAGTACTCCTTTAAACATTTCATTTTTATCTAAAAGTATTTCTCGATAATCTAAATTTGCTAATGATCTAAGTAGCCCAACGTCACTTAAATATAATTTAAATTTATTAGAATTAACAAAAGCTTTTAAAGGTGACTCATTTTTTTCAGCTAAGTCACATTTTAATACCATATTACTAGCTAATAACCAATTTAAGCTACTTTCATATCTTATTTGCCTAGCGTCTTTAGAAACTATACTATACTTAAATGTATTATTAACTCGAGCTAACTCCTTAGGTATAGAGTTATATATCTGACTATTTTTAATTCCTTCGCTATTTTCTGTATATTTATTCATATCAGCTAAATAGGAGGTAATTATTTGTTCTGCCAATTCAAAATTAACATGAGCTATATTACAATCATTGGCAATAAAGTTATTAATTATGGCTGGCATTCCCCCTAAGACTAAATATTTTTTATATAAATCAAGAGCTTTTTCATGAATAGAGCTTACTAAGGCTTCATTAGAATCATAGTGTTGTTTAATTTCTTTAATTAACTTATCTTCACCTAATGCCATTAAATATTCTTCAAAATCCATGGGATATAAATATTTAATAGTAACTTTACCCACAGGAAAAGATGATTTAAATCTATTAATCTTAACTCCTAAAAGAGAGCCAGCACAAACTATTTTATATGGTTTCTTGCTTTCACAAAAATATTTTAGAGAAGTTATAGCTCTTTCACTTACTTGTATTTCATCAAAAAATATTACGGTATCTTCTGGATTAATTACAACATTATTAATAATTTCTATTTTCTCAATTATTGTATCAGGATCAATAGTTTCTGAAAATATTTTAGCAATATTTTCTTCTTTATCTAAGTTTATATAAATATAATTTTTAAAATTATTTTTACAAAATTCATCTAATATATAAGTTTTTCCTACTTGTCTTACCCCAATTAACATTAGAGGCATTTTAGAATCATCTTGCCATTTTTTTAATTCTTCTTCTATTTTCCTATACATAAAATATCACCCATACTCATTTTAACACATTTTCGTACAATTTGCACGTTTTTTTATATTATTTTCGTACACTTCGTACGTTTTTTGTAAAAATGTGCCTAAAATAGCAAAATGAGACTTACTAAGTATTTCAAATTACAAGCATCTTAGCATTTATCAAGTTTTAATAATATTAATTAATGCTAATCACGAATGGTTCATCTTTTGTCCCTTCTCCAGTAGCTTTCAGTCCTATAGTTTTTAGATTGATAACTGGCCGCACGCCGTTAGAATGAGTGACACTGTCGTAGTTCAAGCGACGACTATCCAGGCTGCCGCGGAAGACGTTAGCATAATTAAGCATTACATAGTAAGGCGACGAGCTCCAAAAGTAAGAAGATGAACCTGTATAATATAGATAATTGGATGTTGTTACTACTCCAGAGCTATTAGTCGTAAATCCCGCTAGCACTATTTCATCGGCTGATAACAATCCTATCTTTAATTTATATACTCCTCCATATGTATGATATCCATTAGATGTATCTGATGATGATGGATTGCTACCTGCTGTTGGGTCTGGGCACGTTAGTTGAGGGTTAGCTGAATTACTAGTGCCACGTAGTCTTTGGTATGCTTCGTAATATAATACGCCTGTTTCATTTCCACTTCCAAAGGATGTGTCATTACAATATATTCCATATTCTATGTATTGATCATAATTTTTTAAATTATTATAATACCATGTTTCTAATGTTTTCTTTATGGTACTATTGGTTCCTCCATGATCTGTTTTTCCTCTTGTTTCTTCATTTGTTGTTGCTACATTCATACTTTGACATGGATCACTATTTGTACATGGTTGACTATTTCCATATGTATAACCTGCATATTCTCTTTCAAATGTATTCGAACTATAATTATTAAATGCACTTGTCCCTATATCTCCATCTAATACTAATCTTATTGTCCCATCTCCATTGACTCTCACTATTCGCCAGTTTTGTCCAGCAAATTTGACATGGTTGTTTACGTCTCCTCGGAAGTAATAACTTGTTCCTCCTGGATTATTATAATTTAAACTTGTACTACTACTATAATCAGTCATTTTGTATACTCCACTACACGTATCATTAGCACTTGTTGGGCAGCCGTTTTCAAAATCATTAGAACTTAATTCTTTGCTTGCTTTTTGCTTTATCTCGTTTGCTAGCTCTAGTAACGTTCTTACTCGTTCAAATTCTACTATGCATGTTACAGCTTTACTTGTTCTTGGGGTTACCGTTAAAGTGTTAGTTGTTTTATTATATGTTGCACTTTGATTATTATCACAACTTACACTTTTATATTGATATCCTTCGTTTGGTACTACTTTAAATGTTGCTGTTGTTCCATAATCTGTTTGTTGTGTCGCTATATCCAGGGAATTTACTTGTCCATGTCCACCGCTATGTACAGATACTGTTATTCTCTTACTTACTGTTCTGGTTATTGTTAAAGTATCAGTTGCTGTTTTCGTATAATATGCATATGATACTCCTATTACTGTTCCTATTACTAATATTAATCCTACTATTCCTAATTTTATTTTTGGATTATATATTCCTTTTTTCTGTGCTTTTTTTATTTCTTTTTCTATTCTTTTTTCTCTCATGGGGTATCTCTCCTATTTTCTATTATACCCCCCCCCTAGTCTTATTGTCAAAGGAATGTTATC
>CANRFQ010000015.1 GCA_947629935.1 uncultured Bacilli bacterium
ATTATAACAAAGAGGATTAATTCCTTAATCCCCCCTATTTTTTATATTTTTTGTCTACTTTTTCTTGACTAATGCAAAAATCAAGCTAATTTAATTATAGAAATCTTACTATTGTAAAGATAATTAATAAGCCTGCTAACATTCCAACTAAGAAGCGCCAGATGTATTTCATCCATTCTTTATATGGAATATTTAAATATGCAAGACCAATCATTAACATAGCACTGGTAGGAGCAAAGAAGCCTACAAAGCCATGCATTGTACTTGTAATTAATGCTGCTACATTAGTATAATTACCAGCTAAAGTGGCATAGTATTGTCCTAAACTATAAGCGACAAAGTCTAAATCAACATTTAAGATCGAAGCAATCATTGAAGCAAGTGATGCTAAATAAATATTGAAGTGCTTAGTTAAGCCGACAATCCAATCTACTATTGTTGGCACAATTGGACTTAAATTAGTAATAACAAATACAACATAAATTAATACTACTAATAAAGCAATTCTAGCCATTTTTTTAGCGCCTTGGATAAATCTATCAATTAATTTATCAAAACCAATTTTGTAAGCAATAGCCAGAATCATAGAAGCAATTATTAAGATAATTTGAATATTAAATAATGGCCATGATCCAAATGCTTGAACAACACCAATATCTTCACTACCTAAAATGTAAGAGAAGATCGCATGATCACCAATTTTAATGCCTAGTAACCAATTATGGAATTTATTAAATATATCTAACCCAAAAGATTCATTCCAATTAATGTAACCAAGAAGTTGAATTACTAATACAACTGCTAAAACTACAACAAGTGGCCATACTTTATGATTTGCTTTTTTTGATTTCTTTTCAGTAGTAGTAATAGCAAATTTATCTTCAGCAATAACTTCCTTATTTTTCTTCTTTAAGGTTTCTTTAGTATGTAAAACATTAAAGAAATTAAATAGAACAAAAGCTAAAGCAAAGATAACAACTTTAGTTAATATTTCTGTATTATAACCAATACCGAAATAAGAATTAACATAACCATATACATAGCTACTATAAGTTGCCCCTAATTTACCAACTAAAACAGAACCAAATGTAGTACACAAAGCTGTTATTTTATCCATTTTTAAGTTTAAGATTATCGTAATAAATAAAGGTACAAATACTAATAATGGATAAATATCACTAGTTATTGAAGCCAGTCCAGCAAATACAAATGATGTAATTAAAATAAATGGTATTTCTTTTCCTTTCAATTTTTTTACAACTGATTCAACAAATCCCTTATAAGCATCAATACTTGAAAGTAATCCGTAGAAGCCACCTAGGACAAGTAAGAAAGTTATTTGATAAAGCATAGTGCTTAAAGAATATATGCTTGTAAAAAATAAATTAGCAATACCCATACGGTTTAAAGCTCCAACATACATTTCACTTCCAGTATATTGACCAATAGGAATTATCCAAGTAAGGATAGCAACTAATAATATAGTAACACCTACTATTTTGAATAAGTCGTATTTTTTAAACATACTTTTCATATATTTCCTCCCTCTAATTAAATTATATCACAAAAAAAGAAAATGCAAAGAGTTTCCTTATGAAAATCCCTTCACATTATCTAATATTTCCATTAAATTTTAATTTCTTTCTTTCATGGTTGGGAATAGTAAAACATCGCGAATTGAATCTTGTTCTAAAAATAACATACATAAACGATCAATTCCGTATCCAATTCCGCCGGCAGGAGGCATTCCATATTCTAAAGCTTCAATAAAGTCCATATCTATATCATTTGCTTCTTCATTACCTAGATCTTTTTCTTTTAATTGATTTTCAAATCTTTCTAATTGATCAATTGGATCATTTAATTCCGAATATGCGTTAGCAAATTCTTTTCCGGCAATAAATAATTCAAAACGTTGTGTAAAACGGGGATCTTGCGGATCTTTTTTAGTAAGGGGTGATATTTCAATAGGATGGCCATAAAGGAAAGTTGGTTGAATTAAAGTTTCTTCTACATATTTTTCGAAGAATAAATTAATAATATGACCGACAGTTTTTTCATGTTCTTCCACTGTAATTTGATGTTCTTTAGCTAAAGCTAACGCTTCTTCTAAAGTCATTTCTTTTTTAAAATCTAAGCCTGTTACATTTTTGATAGCCTCGACCATACTAATTCTTTGCCAAGGACTAGCTAAATTGATTGTATGACCCGAAAAATTATATTCCATTTTACCAAAGACATCTTTGGCAATCGTTGCAAACATCTTTTCCGTTAGATCCATCATACCCTCTAAATCACTATAAGCTAAATATGCTTCCATTAAAGTAAATTCCGGATTATGTTTGGTATCCATTCCCTCGTTTCGAAACACGCGTCCTATTTCATAAACAGCTTCCATGCCACCCACAAGTAATCTTTTTAAAGGTAATTCTAAGGCAATACGTAAATACATATCTAAATTCTGCGTATTATGATGGGTAATGAAAGGTCTTGCGGAAGCACCAGTCAATAAAGTTGATAAAATAGGCGTTTCCACTTCGGTAAATCCTTCTTTATCCATAAAATCACGAATACATTTAATAATCTTAGGACGAAGGAAAGCAATATTTTTAGATTCATCATTCATCATTAAATCAACATAACGACGACGATATCTTTCTTCTATGTCCGTAAGACCATGGAATTTTTCCGGAAGTGGTCTTAAAGATTTTACTAAATGCGTGTATTTTAAACATTTTAAAGTTACTTCTCCCGTTTTGGTTTTCATAACTTTACCATAAACACCTACGATATCTCCTATATCAGCACTTTTAAATAGATTATAAGCTTCTTCCCCTATATCATTAATTGATATATAAATTTGAATAGAACCGGTTTTATCTTTAATGGTAAAAAAAGAAGCTTTACCCATTTTACGAATAAACATTATACGCCCAGCAACCGTAGCGGTATCTGTCATATTCTCAAAGACATCATGTTCAACATCTTGATATTTAGTTTTTAAATCGAAAGCATAAGCATCACGTTCAAACTTATCTCCAAATGGATCGATACCTAACTCTTTAATTTTATTTAATTTTTCTCTTCTGACTAATTCTTGTTCACTAAATTCTCGCATTTATATCAACTCCAATTTGTTTTAGTATACAGTTTTTACTTTTAAAAATCAATTCCTTTAATCTACCTTATTAAAACTTTTTATGATATTATTATAATAGGTGATAGGATATGAAAAAGAAAATAACGATTGCAATTATCATATTAGTTTTATTGATAATTGGGACAATTTTGTTTTTTGTTTTGAAACCTAAATCTATTAAATTAAATAATAATTTTAATATCATTCAAGAAAGTTATAAATTAGATAATAAGAAGAAAAAAATGAACCTTAAAATTCAAATAAAAAATGTATCCAAAAAGGATAAAGATTTAAATAATTTCAGCATTAAAATTATAAACAAAGATAATGAATCAGTATTCTTTTACTATACTAGTATAAATAAAACATTAAAAAGTAAAGAAACTTACTCATTAGATATATCCGAAAGCATTTTAAATAGCAATTTAAATAGCAAAAAAGATATTAAAAAAATTCAATATAAATTAGCTTAGTAGAAAGAGGATAGCTATGAATAAAAAAAAGGGTTTTACTTTAATAGAAATAATTGTAACCATTGCTTTATTAGGAATAATTGGTACAGTTATTGCGATTAATGTTGTCGGATTATCCAAAAAACAAGACACTCATGAGGTAGATCGTCTTAAAAGTTCTATCGAAGCAGCGGCGGAAGCTTATGAACACGTTGAAGATATCGGAACTGGATGCTTGAAAATAACAACTTTAATTGAGGCCGGTTATTTAAAAGAGAATAACGTCGCTGAATATAAAGATAAATTTGTCTTAATTAAAGAAAATTCTGATAATACAAAATCATATGAAATAGTTGATTCTTGTGATCAAGAAGCTACTTCAAACTAATATAAAGTAGTTTATAATAAAAATTTAGACGAAAGCGTTTCTAATATGCCAAGTGACACTACTCAATATAAATTGAATGATGAAATTATATTATCAGATAAAGTACCTACTACTTATGGATATAACTTCAAGTACTGGTCAACATCTAAAGATGGATTTGCCGTTAAGACTCCTCTTAAAATGGGAAAACATAGAATAACTTTATATGCTATTTGGCAGAAAAAAACATTTGAGATAAATTATAATACTAATGGTGGTAGCCCAAATCCCCCCAAACAAGTGGGAGAATATAAAACTAAGGTTACTATTAATGCTGCAAATCCTTCCAAAACAGGTTATAGCTTTAAATATTGGAAAGATTCTAATGAAAATAAAACTTATGTTAAAAATGATATCGTGACATTAGCTAAAAATCTTAATTTAAGTGCCGAATATAACGCTAATATTTATGAAATAACTCTTGATCATCAAAACGGTCAAAATTCTATTAATAAAATATATGAAAAATATGATAATGGTTTTTATTCTGATCCTAATGCAGATAATGATATAGCCAGTCCAAATATAGCAAATGCTAACAAAATTACAACTATACCTGTTCCCCAAAAAAAAGGATATAATTTTCAAGGATATTATACTCAACCTAATGGAGCTGGAAATAAATATATAGATGAAAGTGGCAAAATTTTAATTAGTAATACTACTGTTACTAATAATATTAAATTATATGCTAAATATAGTGCTAATATTTATGAAATAACTCTCGATCATCAAAATGGTCAAAATTCTATTAATAAAATATATGAAAAATATGATAATGGTTTTTATTCCGATTCAAACACAGCTACTAAGATTACAACTATAGCTATTCCGCAAAAAAAAGGATATAAGTTTCTAGGCTATTATACCCAACCTAATGGGGCAGGAAATAAATATATAGATGAAAACGGAAAAATTATTATTAATAATAATGCTGTTAATAATAATATTAAATTATATGCCCAATATAGTGCTAATATTTATGAAATAACTCTCGATCATCAAAATGGTCAAAATTCTATTAATAAAATATATGAAAAATATAATAGTGGTTTTTATTCTAGCCCTGATGCAGATAATAATATAGCAAGTCCTAATATAGCAAATACTACTAAGATTACAACTATAGCTATTCCGCAAAAAGAAGGATATAATTTTCAAGGATATTATACCCAACCTAATGGAGCAGGAAATAAATATATAGATGAAAGTGGAAAAATTATTATTAATAATACTACTGTTACTAATAATATTAAATTATATGCTTATTACACTAAAAAGGAATACGATATTACGATAAATGTTACGAATGGAACTAAAAATAATCCGATATTAACTAAAATTAAATATGCAGAATCAGGAGAACAAAAAATCACTCCAAAAGATGGATATGGTTTGAATGCAAGCAAAGGCGGAGCTGTTAGTTGTAGTGGTAATGCCGAATATTCTTATAATAATAACATTTTAAAATTAACTAATGTTAAAGGCAATATAACGTGCACTGTGAATTTTGTTAAAACTGATTACGATGTAACATTAAAAATTGAAAATGGATCAATCAGTGATTTATATAATCAAGTATTAAATAATGGTCCAATAATGCCATCAATTAAGAACGGAAGCACAAAAATTCGACAGTCAGAACCTTATATTGAATATGGGTTATCGAAAAGCGAAATATCTGTTTCAGAACTAATTGAGGAAATGAATTTAGAAAATTTAAAAGAGTTTGCTATTGATAAACAGCTCGGAAATTGTAAGGGTGGTTTTGATGGTAAACCTCACGTGTGCCAAAATACAGGTAAAATTGATACAAATGGTTTAGGTTCCTGTACATTATATAGAGATGGAAGCGAATTAAAACTAAAGGGTTCAAGTTCTTGTTCAAGCGGCTATATATTAAACGTAAACGGGCTTGTAGCATATTATGTTAACCTTTGGTCTGAAGACAAGAAAGTTCATAACGTAACAAGATATAAAGTTATTGATATAATATCATCAGCGGAAAGTGGTTTGTATAAAGAAGAAAACGAAAATAGCTATTACTTTAGAGGAAAAATAGAAAATAATTATGTATATTTTGCCGGAAGAACATGGCGAATTCTCGGTCTTAATGAAGATAAATCTATAAGATTAATTGGAGCATTTAACACAGGTAACAAAATAAACTGGTATAAACGAGGTGCTGACGACGAAAATTTTGTACACGATTATGTAAACAATTTAAATGTCGGGGCTTATTCTCGGAATACTTCTGAATATACAAAAGAGGCTCCAGGAATTGTAACATTTAACGCCCTAACATTTCAAAATCAAAATGGTGAGCCTAATAGTTTAGTCAAAACGGAATTAGAAAATTGGTATATAAATAATTTAACTGAATATGATTCTTATATAGCCGACTCTTTATTTAATAATTATACTAAATATGCTGCTGGAATCGGTAATAATCAATATTATATGGCCTGTCGATACTTTTATTCGAACGCCGAAAGAACACATTTTTGTGATTCAAGTAGAAGTTCCATGTCTTTACCAGGTAATAGTGATGTCACTACTAACGTTGGAGGGATTTATCAGAGCAAAATTGGCACAATAACAGCAGAAGAAGTAGCAAAAAGTGGATTTTTAAACAGTGAGCCAAGTAAAAATTATAATAATAGGAACCCTTTAGCTACGCATTTTTTAACGCAAAATTATTCTTGGTGGACTATGTCACCTTCTCATGCTTTCCAAAACACAAAAAACTATTGCAACCAGACTAGCCCTTGTTACAATTTAAAAATGGCTATAGTGCAAAGTAGCACAGGATTAACTGAGGGTTCTTTCGAAGACGAATATTATGTAAGACCAGTCATCAGTTTAAAGGCAGGAACCAAAGCAACGGGTAACGGAACCGCGAGCAATCCGTATAAAATTATTCCATCTGATATAAGTCAAACGTTTAAAGTAACTGATAATCAAAATTATACTTTTGAATATCCAATTATTCCTAATTATGAAAACGAATTTAAATCATTATCATGCACTAATAATCAAACCGATAATGCCACCTTTAATATAAATTCTAATACTTTTAGCATTAAGCCTACTAATAATACCGTTTGTACTTTAACATTTGATAAACCTTATTACTATACGATTAATCTTAATTATCCTACCAATAAGTTTGATAAACCACAAATTACTTTTGGCGAAAATTATAGTTTGCAAAAATCAACTGCTACTAATTCCCTATCTTTAAAATTAAAATTCTTTGAACCAGAAAGTTTTAAAAATTTAAAAATAGCTATAAATAGTTATACTTACAATGATACCATTTATACTAATCTAGATAATATGCAATCAGATTGTCCAGGATTTAATAAAACTAATAATAAAATTGGGTTTGATAATCAATTTAACACATCTTTGAATAATGGCTCTTGTAGCTTCGATATTCATCACATTGAAAATAGTGGCAACGATGATGACAATGTTTGTACTTGGATTTGTGATGGAGGTACATTTGAGGATACGGATTCAAATCAAGATGATTGTTGGTGTGAATAAGGCATTAGAAAAAGAAGACTTTTGATCTTCTTTTCATTTTATCTATTTTCTCGAAAACGGTCTTTGGGATCTAATATTTTTTTACGTAATCTAATTTCCTCAGGAGTTATCTCCACAAGTTCATCTTCTTCAATAAATTCCAAAGCTTCTTCTAAAGTGAATTTTTTCGGTTTTACTAAAGCAATCGCATCATCACTACCACTGGCTCTCGTGTTAGTAAGTTGTTTATTTTTACAAGGATTAACATTTAAGTCATTGTCACGATTGTTAATTCCGACAATCATTCCCACATAAACATCAGTAGCTGGTTCGACTATCATTGTCCCTCTTTCTTGTAAATTAAACAAAGAGAAACCTAAAGTTTTTCCATTTTCCATAGAAACTAAAACACCATTTTTACGACCACTAATCTCTCCTACATAAGGTTTATAAGTATCAAAGCTGCGAAGCATGATACCTTCCCCTTTTGTATTGGTAATAAAAGCACTACGATAGCCGATTAAGCCACGAGTTGGCGCGGAGAATTCTAGATGAGCATAGTTATCTTCGGTATTGGATACATTCATTAAGATTGCTTTACGTTCTTGTAAATCATTAATAACTGTTCCCGAATATTCATCTGGGCAATTAATAATTACCGTTTCAAATGGTTCACATTTTTGCCCATCTATATCTTTATATAATACTTCTGGTTTTGAAACTGAAAGTTCATAACCCTCCCTGCGCATGTTTTCTAGCAAAATTGATAAATGTAGTTCGCCTCGGCCTGATACTTTAAAGCCATCGGCATTTGGAAGTTCTTCAACTTCTAGTCCTACATTTGTTTCTAATTCTTTATCAAGTCTTTCTTTTAAGTGACGGTTAGTTAAAAATTTTCCACTTTGTCCGGCAAATGGTGAGTTATTAACTAAAAAATTCATAGATAAAGTAGGTTTTTCAATTTCAATAGGCGGTAGAGGATTAATGACATCTTTTTCACATATAGTATCCCCAATAGAAATATCAGCACATCCGGCGATCGTAACAATATCACCAAAATAGGCAACATCTTTTTCCACTTTTTTAATGCCTTCGGTTACAAATAATTTAGAAATTCTAAAAGAAGTTTGACTACCATCATTACGGACTAAACTGACAACTTCTCCCGATTTTACTTGACCTTTATTAACGCGACCAATTCCTAAGCGACCAATATAATCATCATAATCTAGTTGCGAAATTTGGAGTTGTAAAGGATCATTTTCGTTACCTTTAAATGGTTCCACTTGTTTAACAATTGTTTCTAATAGGGGCGAAATATCTTTACTATCATCATCTAAAGAAAGTTTGGCAATACCATCACGAGCTGCTCCATATATTATAGGAAAGTCTAACTGCTCATCGGTAGCATTTAATTCCACAAATAAATCAAAAGTCATATTTACAACTTCTTCAGCACGAGCATCTTTCTTATCTATTTTATTAATAAATAGAATTGGTCTTAAATTTTGTTCTAAAGCTTTTTTTAAAACAAATCGAGTTTGGGGCATTGGTCCTTCGGCTGAGTCAACTAACAAGATAACTGTATCAACAGTTTTAATAATTCTTTCTACTTCGGAAGAAAAATCCGCATGACCCGGAGTATCCACAATATTAATTTTATAATCTTTGTATCTTATGGCACAGTTTTTGGAGTAAATAGTAATACCTCTTTCTCTTTCCAAATCATTGCTGTCCATAACACAGTCCACTACTTCTTCGTTAGCTCTAAAAACGCCATTTTGATTTAATAAGGCATCAACTAAAGTACTTTTACCAGCATCAACGTGAGCTACAACAGCAATATTAATAATTTTATCCATAACTTCCACTTCCTTTTTTAAACGCCTTTAAGATAATACAACAAAACTGCTAATTTTACAAGAAAAAAAGCCAGAAATTATTAGTCACTTTGCATTTCAAACAAAATATTTCTTAATTCCATGGCTCGTTCAAAATCTAAAGCTTTAGCAGCTTGTTTCATCTCAGCTTCGATATTTTGCATTATTTTGACTTTTTCTCTTTTTGATAATTTGGTCTTTTTCTCTTTACTTTCCATTACTTCGTTGCTAACTACTTCTCTAATTTCTTTTGTAATGGTTCTTGGCGTAATATGGTGTTCAGTGTTGTAAGCACTTTGTATTTCCCGTCTTCTTTTTGTTTCTTTAATAGCATAGTCCATAGCTTCACTGATTGTGTCAGCATACATAATGACATGTCCTGAAGCATTTCTGGCACAACGACCAATCGTTTGAATTAAACTTCGGCCACTTCGTAAAAAGCCTTGCTTATCAGCATCCATGATACAAATTAAACTAACCTCCGGAATATCTATTCCTTCTCTTAGTAAATTAATTCCGACAACAACATCGTAAGTTCCTAAACGTAAATCCTGAATTATTTTTAATCTTTCCAGAGTTTTAATTTCGTTATGTAAATAAGCCACCTTGACATCAAAAGAAGCTAAATAATTAGTAAGCTCTTCGGCCATCCGAATTGTTAAAGTCGTAATTAAGACTCTTTCATTTTTTTCTTTCCTTTTATTTATTTCCGCAATTACATCATCAATCTGACCAGAGGTAGGTTTTACTTCAATCGTTGGATCAAGTAAACCTGTAGGTCGAATGATTTGTTCCGTGAAATGATTATGTACTAACTCCAGTTCATAATCCCCAGGTGTAGCAGAAACATAGATAGCCTGATTTATTTTACCCGTAAACTCCTCAAATTTAAGGGGTCTATTATCTAAGGCACTAGGAAGACGAAATCCATAATCAACTAATGTTTGCTTACGCATGCGATCGCCATTATACATACCTCGTACTTGCGGTAAGGTAACATGCGATTCATCAACAACGAGTAAAAAATCTTTAGGAAAAAAGTCTATTAATGTAGTCGGCGTTTGGCCAGCTTCTCTTAATGCTAAATGCCTTGAATAGTTTTCCACACCACTACAAAAACCCGTCTCTTTTAACATTTCAATATCATATAAAGTTCTTTCTCTTAGTCTTTGTTCTTCGATTAGTTTATTATTTTGTTTTAACTCTTCTAAACGACTATCTAATTCAGCCTTTATTCTTCTAATAGCTTCGCTTAATTTATCCGGGGAAGTTACAAAGTGCGAAGCCGGAAAGATAGAAATAGATTTTTTATTTTGAATAATGGCTCCCGTTAGAGGATCAAAGGTAGTAATACGGTCAATCTCATCACCAAAAAGCTCAATTTTAATACCATGACTTCTTTCATTAACCGGAATTATTTCAATGGTATCCCCTTTAGCGCGAAAAGTTCCTCTGTGAAAATCTAATTCACTTCGTTCATAAGTCATATCAACTAATTTATTAATAATTTCATTTCTTTTGCGAATTTCCCCTACTGTTAAAGTCAACATGCCATTTTCATAATCTTCTTTTTCCCCAATATTATAAATACAAGAAACAGATGAAACGACAATAACGTTACGATTATTAATAAGAGCTGAGGTAGCAGCATGACGCAGTTCATCTATTTCATCATTTATTGAGGAATCTTTTTCAATATATGTATCACTAGAAGGTACATAAGCTTCGGGCTGATAATAATCATAATAAGAAACAAAATACTCTACAAAATCATTAGGAAAAATCTCTTTAAGCTCAGCATATAACTGGCCGGCTAAAGTTTTATTATGAGCTAAAACAAGGGTTGGTTTATTAACTTCAGCAATAACATTAGCAATGGTAAATGTTTTTCCTGTTCCTGTTGCTCCCAGTAAAACCTGGTGTTTCTCGCCTTTTTTAATTCCTTCCACTAACTCTTGTATAGCCTTTGGTTGATCGCCACTAGGTTTAAATTTTGATACTAACTTGAACATATTTATCACCTTTATTATTAATATTATAAAATTTTCGTATCTAACTTAACACTTTTTTCAAAGAAAAACAAGGCATACAAAATTTTACCTTGTTCTTAGTTTAAACTTTTTTTTAATTTAAATTCTATTAATCCATTAATGATATTTATCTATGCTTATTTTCTATTTTTATCTTTTTAATTTTAAAACGGGATCATCATTAGATAGAAGTTTTTGTTCTTCTTTAATTTCCATTTGTTCTTTATTAATATTATTATTTTCCATAACTTCCTTAATTTGTTGTAAATTTATTTTTTCTATTTCTAATTCCAATTTATCGCGATAGATATCTTTTTCCAAATCGTTTATTTTCTCTGTATATTCTTCATCTAAATCTTCATATTTTTTCTTAGGTATTGCTTCATCTTTTAATTCTTGATTAAGTTTACGATATACTTTAGTATAATCATGATTTCTTTTTAAATTATATCCTAAAACAAGACCACCAGAAGCAATTATCGCATAAAATATTTGATAAAAATTAACACTTTCTAAATTAGTTAAAAAAGTTGGACCAACTGGAGCAAAGATAAAGCCCAAACCAAAAGCCATTCTAGCTAGAGTATAAACCAAGTTATTAGAAGCGTTTACATTAATTCCCTTATCATCAATAATATTTAAAGTAATCATAGTGAAATTGTCATTATTTTTAAGATTAAATTTATCAAGTTCGACATCTTTTTCAATTTCCTTTGCAAACTGATAATATTGTTTTTGCAATATGAATGTTCTTATTATAGGAGAAAATGCTTTTTCCCTCAGCTGTGGACTCTGCAATTTTTACTGCCACAGGAATTTGTGTGCGTTTGAACTGGGATTATTACTTTATCTGCACAAGCTAATGAATTGCCATACAATCTATTAATATAAAAAAAGAAACTGTCAAGAAATTAATTATTTGATTTCTCGACAGCGCCTAACTAATTATTCTTTTTCATTTTTAGAAAGCTTAAACCTACCACACCAATAGCAATTGCTAAAATTAACCAAACTACATTAATGTCTGAAGTTTCAGGATTAGTTACCGATGATTTTTCAGGTAAAGTCGTATATATGTCTACTCCATAAGCTGCTTTAATATTACAAGCCCAAAGATAACGTACATCAGTGGCTTTTTCAGGGTTTGCAACATTTAATTCTACAAAATCGGTTGAACCTAGTTCTTCGCCATAATCTAATACGGTAAAGCGTACTTTAATTTTGTTATCTTCTTTTTTAAATTCCCATTTATAGGTATAAACTCCTTTTTTATCTATAGTAGCAATAGTGTTTTTATCTTTATTCCAGTTATTGGCTGTTATGACAAATTTATCTCCACTTTTTTGCGTCATCACAACAGCTTCGGTTAGATATTTAGAGGTTCCTCCATCTTCTTGATTTAAAGCGATAGATAACTCAAATAATTCCGAATTTTGATAGTTATCTAAATCAAGCCCCACATAAACTTCTTCGGTAATTCCCTCGCTTAATTTAGCTTTACTAGCTTTGCTGTATGGTCCAGTCTTCATTCCATCTTTTTCTGTTGTTTCCCCTTTAAGATTAGTGATATTTTCCGATACTTTTGTTTTGGTACCATAATCAGTACCATCTTGCCAATCAGCAAATTTCCAGGTGGTTAAGGCATGGACTGAGGTAAATGTCGCAAAAATAGATAAAATACTGAAGAGTGCTAATTTAAAAAATTTTTTCATCTTTAATTTATATTCCTTTCTAACTTATATTAATTTATATGTGAAACAATTTATTTTAATATTGAAATTTATCTATCTTGTTTTTTTATTAATTTCGCTTGAATCACTAATCTTCCACCCAAATTATTTTGGCAGGTTGATAAAGTTAAAATTTTATCATTAATGTTTACCTCGGTATTAATAGGAGCAATATTTCTTTTTTGCATAGTTTTAAGCCAATTTGCCTTTTCTTCGTTATTTTTAAAATCAGTTGTTATATAATAACTTTCACTCTTAATGGTATAAATAGAAAAAATTTGAAATATCATATTTTCTTTTAAAGTCGAAAGAAAAATAACATAATTAGCGGGATTATTTTGCCAATATGAAGTTAAGACATTTCTAAGAGAGCCAAACATGGTCCGGTCGACTCGGGAGTGCCCATAAATTATTGTATTATCATCAAGATTCCTAGGATTATTGCGATAGTCCATAAATATCCAGCCAGCTTTATTTCTGCTTTTATCAAAAGTATGATTTAAATAATAATCATTATCATTTGCTTGGACTATGGGAAAATTTATATTTGTATTATTCATATGGATAAAACCGACAGTATCTTGATTTTGGAAAATTAAATTAGAAAAGTCAACTTGATAAAAAGGTAAAGCGGCATAATAGTAGTAATCACTTTTTTTATTTTGGGGTGGGTTAACCAATTCCCCATTATCACTAGTATCTTTTAAGACAATATTTTTGGTAATATTCTGGTTGATTTGTTCAATTTGCCAATTATCAATAATCCAATTAATTAAAATATACCCTGAAATAAAAATAATAGCTAAGCAAATAATAATTAAAATATATTTTAAAACCGGTTTTTTCTTTTTAAATGACTTAAAAGAATTTTTTTGAAAATAAGTATCAAAAGCGATATACTTTCTCACTACTAATCCCCTCAAATAAAATTATGAGAAAAAAACTTTATTATGAATAGAAGACACGCAAAAAAATAATCACTCTTTTTAAAGAGTGACTATTTTTACTTATCAGTATTTTGATCTTTAATGCTATTGTAAAAATTAGCAAAAGTAACATTCATATATGGTGTGACATATAACATTAAAATACCTAAAGTTAGCATTGATAATAAAAGCCAACCGATAAAGCTAAGTTGTAAAATAAATAAATCCATTTTATGACCAACCATTATTTCTTTACTACGTTTTATAGCTCCGAAGACACCAAGTTCAGGGTTATCAACCATTATGTAATTAACCATAGAATAACGATAACTAGCAATAATTCCAGGAATAATTAGTAATAATGACCATAAACCTATAAAGATTGAAGTCATAATCGTTACCCCAATATAAAGCAACCATAAACTAGTTTTACTAAATAATTCTTTAAAAGTAACATTTTCATTACGAGATACTTTTAAGAAATAACTAACAGATCCTAAAGCTAAAAATGCTGATACTAAAATACTTAAAATAGAAGAAATAATTTGGGGAATACCAAAGTTGAAACTATTTGGATTTTCTAAAAACTTAGAAATTGAATCAGCACTATTTAAAGCGGCATTATTACCTATTAAAGCAATTCCTGTAACGGCCATAGAGATAACGCCAAATATTATTAAAACTAATATGGCTTCACCCCATTTGCCTTTTAAAGAATTCTTAGCATTTTCTTTTAACTCCATTCTACTCATAAACAAAAACTCCTCTCTAATAAAAATATATCACTAAATTTTATTATCGTAAATTAAAATTATACCAAATTAAAGTAAGCCCTTATAAAATTTCCAGGCTAAGACTTTAAATACATGATAGTTAAGATAATCTTCCGTTAATGTTCCATCATTTAAAGCAGTTTTTAAAGCATTAATAGCGGACTTGTAATCTGATAGTATTAACATATCATTATCAGCAAGTAAGGCTTTAACTACACTATTATCAATATCTTTAATGGCATCCATATCTAAATCATCAGTCATTAAGATCCCTTTAAAACCTAATTCGTTACTAGCTAGTTTATGAACACTTAAGGATAAAGAAGCAGGATTAGCATTATCTACAGCATTAATAATATTATGGGAAACCATTATTGCCTCAGCTCCCACTTTTACTCCAGCTTGAAAAGGAATGAGATCATTATTTCGAAAACTATCTAAACTACGGGAGTCTACAGCTACCCCAGTATGGGTATCTTTATTATTTCCATAGCCTGGAAAATGTTTTAAAACATTGGATACTTTACTTTGCTGGCTAGCTTGAATAACAGTTTCGACATATTTAGCTGTGGAATTAGCATCTATACCAAAAGACCTTTGATATATAAAATCATTCTCATCTATCGAAATATCGGCGACAGGAGCTAAATTTACATTAATACCTAATTGTGCTAAAAGAGTATTTATTTCATTGGCTTGCTGAGTTATACCATCATAACCCCCATTTTGATATGTTTCCCGAGGAGACAAAAACTTAGTTGATCTTAAGTTAGGATTATTACTAATTCGCACAACTGTCCCGCCCTCTTCATCTGTTGCAATTAAAAGAGGTATTTTCGCTGCTTGTTGATAAGTGTTAATTTTCGTATTTAAAGATTCTTTTGTTTCGCCCTTAGTATCTCTACCAAATAAAATATAACCACCTAAATTATATTCTGTAATTGCTTCAGTTTGGCCTTCTTCAGGAACACGGACTAAAAGCAGTTGTCCTAATTTTTCCTCCAATGTCAAAGTTTGTAATTTCTCATAAGCTTGTTCATAATAGTCTTTAAAAATGCCCTTATCATTCCAAGATTCTGGTAAGGTTGCCATATTTAAATTTTCAATATTCTTAATTTCTAAATTTTGAGTGTCATTAGTCTTATTTAAAGTTCCTTGATAAGTAATTTTAATATTACTTCCCATTTTTAGTTCAGTTGAATTATTTTCATTTAAAGCAATATTATAAAAATATCCATCATTAGCTTTTAATAATAAAGAAGAAACACTTGATTCATAAACGATTCCCATTATAGTTTTATCTATAACGTTTTCGCTTTTTTTGTTATCTTGATTAGACTTCTTTGAAAAAATATTACGATTTTGATAAAGCAAAAAATCACTTATAATTAAAATTCCTGCTACAATAACTAAAATAATTATATTTTTTTTCATGTCTATTCTCCTAGCTAATAATACCATAAAAATAGAAATAAAAAAAGAATAGAAAATATTCTATCCATTGACATTATGTTTTTGATTAATAAGTTTTAATTGATAATTTTCATAACGCGATGTTGTTATATCAATTATTGCTTTTTCAAATTCTATATTTTCATTGTGCTTTTTAGTTAAAACTTTGGCTTCTTTTAATGTGGTTTGCAATCCCCTTAAAATGTCTTTACGATTATATAATAATTTAAGATAATCAGCATATGGTTTGGAGAATACTGTCTCAAAATCATTAGTATAATCTTGCGGAAGACTATAATCTTTTGTTTGTTCTAATTCTTTATCATCATATTTTTGCATTATATTATTTTTAATTTTCTTATTAATCCTTTTAATTTCACCAGTAGTCTGATGATGTTTAATAATAATTTTAATTAAACTTGTTATTAAAAGTGTGGATACAACTGTTCCACCAAATACCATTAAATCATTAAATGTATTAATAGAACTAACCATATTATAATGTCCAAGCCCAACGGCAGCTAAAGTACTTATTGAAGCTGCACTACATAAAACTGTTTCGGCTTTAATAACTCGTCTTTTAGACACTTTTTTATCTCTTGTTTCAATTAAATCATTAAGATTATCATTTACTTGCATACTTTACCTCCCTTTTTGAAAGCTTACTATAACATGATTTTTTTTAAATGTAAAGTAATTAAATTACATTTTATTGAATTATATAGGGATTATCTTTACTACCACTACCAGTTACAGTTACATTAGAATTTAAATTGATAACCGGACGTGTGCCATCCAAATCGTAACGTAATCATTTGTCAAGTAACGAACATATAAATAACCGCTAAAGACTTTAGCAATACCAAAATTAAAGCTAGTAGGCGATGAGCTTGGGAAGTAATCACAACCTGTATAATATAGATAATTGGATGTTGTTACTCCACTGCCACTAGGCTTAAATCCCGCTAGCACTATTTCATCTGTACTTAAGAGTCCTATCTTTAATTTATATACTCCTCCATACGTATGATTTCCATTAGAAACATCTATTATGCACCAATCTCTTGTAAGGACCATAATTTAATGTACCTGTTTCGCTTCCACTTCCATATGATGTATCATTACAAAATATTCCATGGTTAAATGTTGCTTGGGTTCCATAGTCTACTGTTTGAGGTGAACTACTCACAGTGCCATTTCCACCACTATTTACTGTTACCTTTATCTTCTTACTTACTGTTGCATTTATTGTTAATGTATTAGTTGCTGTTTTTGTATAATATGCATATGATACACCTATTACTAATATTAATCCTATTATTCCTAATTTTAGTTTAGGATTATATATTCCTTTCTTCTGTGCTTTTTTTCTTTTTCTATTTTTTTTGTTCATGGGTATCCTATTTTCTATTATACCCCACCACCACGTCTTATTGTCAAAATAAAAAAAGAGCTCAATCTGAACTCTTCGCCATTATTATTATATTTTTTTAAACTTGTTATGTTTCTTTAAATAAAGATATCCTAATCCTATTCCTAATGTTAAGATTCCGATTCCAATATAACCTATTACGGATGTTGGAGGATTAGGCATTCCGGAAGCATTTTCAATTCTCAAACTATCATTATAACCAGCATATAAAGTGACATCTTTATTTATGTTTGTTACTTCATAATTATTAAGAAGGTCATCATCACTATACCAACCATCGAATTCACTATTCTGTTTGGTAGGAGCAGGAAGAGAATAATGATTCGAATCAACATAAATTGGGCTTAAATTCTCGCCTCCGTTAGTATCAAAAGAAATTTTAAATAAAGGATTTAAATTTGCTAACATATTTGATAACGGATGATGATTATTTATATAGGTCCCATAAGGATCAACTAAATAATAATTATTTCGCGTATTATTTACTACTTCATTTCGTCCTTCTTCTGTATCTAGCCATGTGGGATCAATAGCATACCAAGATCCATTTAAATAAACGGCATTCCAAATATGGTTTTCTATAGCATTGCTTCTAATTTGAATAGCATTAAATCCCGCCATCTCTAAAAGAATATTTGTAAGCAATGTATATTGACGACATACACCACTTTTATTTAAAGCATTTTCAATCATGATTTCGGTTTTAAAAGCTTCTTGACCTGCCGCACCCGTTAAGTTTTGGTCATAAGTGATATTATCAATGACATACAAAACAATTCTTTGAATTTGTTCTTCATCAGATAACCCACTTAAATTTAAAGAATTATATATACTTTTAACATTACTCATTAAACTTTCATAATTTCTATTTAAGGAAAAGGAAGTCTCAACATTATTTCTTTTTAAAAATCTTAATAAATTATTACTTATATTTTGCTCTAAACCCCATAAATTTAATTTTTCTAATTTATATAAATTAAGAATTGGGGAAAGATCAATATTCGTATAAGCAGGAAAATCAATTGATAAAGTTTTTAAATTAGGCGTATAACTTAAAAATTCTAAATCACGAAAATATGAAGTATCAGATAATAGAATATTTTGCAGATAGCGACAATTTTTTAATGCTTCTAAATCTTGTACGTATGAATTATACACTTTTATGGATACAATTTGGGAACTTAAATCTTCTAAACTGATATTAGATCCACTTATAATAAGAGTTTCTAAATTATCTAGATTATTTATAAAGGAAATATCATTTAAATTTAAATTAGTAAATTCAATTTCTTTAATCCAATCTAATTTATAAATTATATCAAGATTTTTCGTACTACTTACAATAACTCTATCGCAGTCTTTTGCATTAGATTTAATTACTCCTCTTATAGTGACAATATCATCTAAATTACAAGCTTGAATTTCTTCTGCTTGTACTGTAAAAGGGCCAATGATAAATAATGAAAAAATAATAGCAATTAAATATTTAACTTTCTTCATTATTACCATCTCCTACACTTATATTAAGTGTAGCATTAAATTAAATTAAAATGCCAAAAAAATGTTAAATATTTTAAAAGTATACACTAAATAGACAAAAAAAGGACTAGATTAATCTTCAAGATTTTCTAATTCTTTTTGTAGCTCTTCTTTAGTCATTTTGCTATAACCTTTGATACCTTTTTCTTTAGCCATTTCTTTTAGCTCTGTTAATGTTAAGCCTTCTGTTTGGGCATTAGGCATATTTTTAAAATCAATTGATTTATTTTCGACAATGTATTCTATTTGTTCTTTAGTTATGGTTTCATATTTCATTAAGGCATCAGTTAATAACATTACTAAATCTTTATTTTTCTTCAGGATTTCAGAAGCTTGTTTATAACATTCATCAATAATCTTACGAACTTCCTTATCAATTTCTAAAGCAACCTGATCAGAGAAGTTCTTAGTCTTTCCGTAGTCTCTACCCAAGAAAACACTTTCACTTCTTTGTTCTAATTGCATTGGTCCTAAGTCACTCATACCATATTCAGTAACCATAGCACGAGCAATATTAGTGGCTTTTTTAAAGTCATCAGAAGCACCAGTTGTAATTTCTCCAAAGTATAACTCTTCACTAACACGACCACCTAATAAGCCAACGATTTGGGAAGTTAATTCTTTTTTGGTCATAATAGCCATTTTTTCTTCTTTTGGAAGCATCATGGTGTAGCCTCCCGCCATACCACGAGGAATAATCGTAATTTTATGAACAGCTTGAGCATCCTCTAATTTAAGACCTATAACAGCATGTCCCGCTTCGTGAATAGAAACTAAACGTTTTTCTTTTTCAGTTATTTTGCGAGATGTTTTAGCTGGACCTAATAAAACACGGTCTGTAGCTTCATCAATTTCGGCCATTGATATATTATCTTTATTACGTCTAACGGCAAGTAAAGCTGCTTCATTTAATAAGTTTTCCAAATCAGCTCCACTAAATCCTGGTGTTCTTTGGGATAAATTTTCTAAGTTAACATCTTGATCAAAGATTTTATTTTTGGCATGAACAGCTAAGATTTGTTCACGTTCTTTCGAGTCTGGTAAACTAACTGTTACTTGACGGTCAAAACGGCCAGGACGAAGTAAAGCAGGATCTAGAACGTCTGGTCTATTGGTAGCAGCAATGATAATGATACCTTCATTAGCCCCAAAACCATCCATCTCGGTAAGTAATTGGTTAAGAGTTTGTTCACGTTCATCATGACCTCCTCCTAAACCAGTACCTCTTTGACGACCAACCGCATCAATTTCGTCAATGAAAATTAAACATGGGGCACTTTGCTTAGCTTGTTTAAACATATCACGAACACGACTGGCTCCGACACCAACAAATAATTCGACGAAATCAGAACCACTTATATAATAAAATGGAACATTAGCTTCTCCCGCTACAGCTTTAGCAAGTAAGGTTTTACCAGTTCCCGGAGGACCTACTAGTAATACACCCTTGGGAATTCTTGCTCCTAATTTTTGGAATTTCTTAGGATTTTTTAAGAAGTCAATTAATTCTTCAACTTCTTCTTTTTCTTCTTTTAATCCCGCAACATCAGAAAATCTAACTTTTCCACCATCTTGGGAAAGTCGAGCACGACTACGACCGAAATCCATAGATTTAGAATTTCCTCCCGCCATACGATTAAATAAGAAGAATGTAACTCCTACTAAAATTAATAATGGTAAGAAGTTAACAATTATATAAAGGATAGAACTACTTCCTGGATCTTTTTCAGTATCATATAAATCTAAATTATGAGAAGCAGCATATTCTGATATAGTAGTTATATCTTCTGGAATAATCTTTGTTTTAAAAGATTCGTTTTCTTCATAATCTTCCAATTTACCTTCTAAGTAATAAACACTCTCACTACTTTTAGGAGTTATAGTTAATTCTGTTACTTTGGCCTTTTCAATGTAAGACATAAATTCCCCAGTAGTTAATTCATGTACTTCATGGCCAGCAAAATTAAAAAATATTAAAGTCCCTATTACTACTAAAAGTAATATCAAATATGGAAATGTATTTTTTAAAGTATTGGTATTCTTATTTTTATTCATTATTTTTCCCTTCTTTCAATAGATACTTAAGTATTATATCATAGTTTTTAGTTTTTGCCTTATCAAATTTAGATTTTTTTAATCCCGGGAGCCAAAGAATGGTATCGGCACTATCTGTTACAATGGGATAAGCTTGTCTTTGGGATTTGGCTATTTTTTCATTAGTAAAAATATCTTGAATCTTTTTAGTACCATTTAAGTTTTTAATAGCTATTCTATCTTGCGGTTTTTTAGTCCTAATAATAAGAGGCAACTTGATCTCTTTACTATTTAAGTATAGATGATAATTATCGGTTTTAACACTTTTACCTACTTTAATTATTTGATTACCATTAGGTAAAATTATTTTATCTTTAAAAATGAAGCGATATTCTTTTTCATCACTATCAATATTATCTATAAATTTAATAATATTATACTCCTTTACAGCTCGAATATTAGCTGGTAAATCGATAATCATACTAGCCCTATTAGTTTTAATCAGCATGAATAATTCGGTAACGTGTTTGCGATTTATTTTATATAATTTTTGGCCATATATAATATGAAATATTTCAGCAATAATCTTTCTTAAAAGAAAATCATCAATATTTTTTAACTCATTTACATCTACCTGATTATTTTTATATACTTGCTTTATCTTAGCTTGCACCTGTTTATCAATAAATTCATTAGCCTCTTCTATTTCTTGACTAAACTCTAAATATTTTAAATGCACATCTTTATTTTCCTTTTTTAAAAAGGGCAGTATATTTTGGCGATAGCGATTGCGCGTGTATTTAGATGAGGCATTGGAACTATCAACATAGTAAGGTAATTTCTGTTTATCTAGATAATTAGTTATTTCCTCTTTAGTCATATAAAGGAGAGGTCTTATAATTTTAAAATTACCCATTGTTGTCATTTGTTTAATCCCTGCATACCCATTTAGAGAAGATCCTCGGGTAAGACGCATTAAAATAGTTTCGATTAGATCATCTCCATGATGAGCAGTCATTAAGTAATGCGCATGGTATTTTTGCACAAGTTGATAAAAAAATTCATATCTTTTATTACGGGCTTCATTGTGGAAATTATCTTTAGTATAGTTTTCTATTTGCAAGCACTCACATATTAAATTATTTTCTTTCGAAAATTGTTTTATAAATTTTTCTTCTTCTTTACTTTGGTCTCTTAAGTGATGATTAACATGCGCCACGATAATTTGCAAATGATATTTTTCTTTAAATTCTAATAATTGATAGAGCAAAAACATCGAGTCAGGTCCTGTAGAGGTTGCCACGACTACTACATCATTTGGCTTTAATAAATTTTGTAAATATTTTAAAGTTTTATCCAAATTATCGCCTTCTTTTTAACATATTTTAACAAATTAAAAATATAATGCAAGTATAAATGCTAGATTGTAAAAATTAGAAATTTTTAGTATGATATCATAATTAGAAGAGGAGATTATATGACCAATTTAGAATTCGAAATACAAGATGCTCAAAATATGCCGTATTTGCATCAACTTTTAAAATTAAAACACACATATAATCAGGAAAATAGTTTAACTAAAAAAGTAGAATTGGTCAAGGAAGCTTATGCCTATATAAAAAACATTTCTCCCCAATTTTATGATATTGAAAACAAAGTAATGAATGATAGTTTTAGCTGTTTAATAGATAATTTATATAAATTTAGAAGCAATTTTCCTCCAGTTTATATCATTGAGAATAATCCGAACTTTAATTTAAACAGACCTTTTAAATCTTTCCCTGATCATAATGCCGAAGATATTCTTAATGCTTTAGTACAACAAACCAGAATTATGCTCTATAAAAAAATTAATCACAATTCTAAAATAAGCAAGAGTTTGGCGGAATTAAATCTTACTAATTATTGTTCTTTTGTTAGTCTTTATATCACCAAACTTTGTAAAAAACACAAAATTAAAAATAAAAGAATTAAGATTGAGCCGGGATTTCAAAAAAACTCCTTGTTATTTAATGGTCATGGCTATCACTATGTTAATATTATTGATATTGAAGATAAAAGCTATTTAATTGATTGCACTTATAGCCAATTTTTCTTATTAAGAGACAATCTCTTAGAACAAAATGGAATCCCTTATTATAAGACTTGCTATCCCGGATTTTATATGCTTACGACTCCAGAAAGACTTCAAGTAGTTAACAAAATATTAACAGATGGTTGGATTAGTCTAACAAATGAAAATTTGAAAAACTATTTAGATGGTTTTGCTCTTTCTTATCGCAATGGCTTATATTATGAAGATACCAATGATTTTTCCTATACAACTAATTATGATGCCAATGATTATAAAAATTTTTTAGAGGGGCAAGATAATATGCTTAGTTATGAGCCAACACGACATTTAGGGTTTCAAACTCAACCTTTAAACAATCCTAATTTAAGGCTTTAAAAAAGCAACTAGCTTTTTTTATTTTTAAGCATAGCTACCATAAATCCTAAAATATCACCATCTAGGACTTTATCAGCTTGCGTAGTTTCATAACCAGTTCGATTGTCTTTAACCATCGTATATGGTTCTAAGACATAGCTGCGAATTTGACTACCAAAATCAATATTAGTATTTATACCCTTTATTTTATTAATTTCCGCTTCTTTCTTTTCTAGTTCTAATTGGTAAAGTTTACTCTTTAAAACTTGCATGGCAATCTCTTTGTTTTTAAGCTGACTGCGCTCGTTTTGACAAGTTACGACTGTTTTGGTAGGTAGGTGGGTAATGCGGACAGCCGAATCAGTTGTATTAACACCTTGCCCTCCTTTACCACTACTGCGATAAACATCAATTTTTAAATCTTTTTCATTTATTTCTACATGGACATCTGCAGAAAATTCAGGAGTAATGGAAACAGAAGCAAAAGAAGTATGGCGGCGAGCTCCTGAGTCAAAAGGAGAAATACGTACTAAACGATGAATCCCTTTTTCATTTTTAAAATATCCATAAGCATATAAGCCTTTAATTAAAACTGTAACACTTTTTATCCCTGCTTCTTCGCCTTTTTGTTCATCAATTATTTCGTAAATATAATTATTTTTTTCACAAAAACGAGTATACATTCTTAAAAGCATGGCTGCCCAATCACAACTTTCGGTACCTCCGGCTCCCGGATGAATTTCTAAATAGCAATTTAATTCATCATAGGGATTAGATAAAAGAACATTGATTTCTAAATCTTCTAGTTTTTTTTCTAAAGTAACTATATTTTCTTCTATTTCGCTATTTAATTCTAAATCTTCCTCAGTTTCTAATAAGGTAGTCAAATCTTTTAAATCTTGAATGGAAATAGTAAGATTTTGAATGTCTTCAATTTCTTTTTTTAAATGACTTGCCTGAGCACTTATTTGATTAGCTCTGTTAAT
Organism: uncultured Bacilli bacterium; assembly: GCA_947629935.1. Classification (GTDB taxonomy): domain Bacteria; phylum Bacillota_I; class Bacilli_A; order RF39; family UBA660; genus HGM10766. Next base: position 24,760 of record CANRFQ010000015.1, read on the forward strand.
ATCATTCCAAAAATTTTCTTCAGTCATTAAAATTTCTAAATCATTGAACTCTTTTTCTTTTTTTTCTAAGTCAAAGAGACCTCCCAATATCATTGGTTTGTTTTTCTAGGTAAGCAATTTTTTGTTTTATCTCTTTTATTTCCATAATCTCTCTTCTTTCTATATTTTAACCTCTCGATAATATGATAACACAACAGACCACTAAAATATTAATTTATTTCCCTTTTGGCTATTTATTCAATAATTAACTATTTTGATTAACTTATTTCTTTTGGTAAATCACTAAACTGTAACTAATTCTTTTTTTAATAATTCAATAACCAAATTAATTGCATTCATTATTTCATCATAATCAATATCAGATACATAAGATTTTTTATTT
>CANRFQ010000016.1 GCA_947629935.1 uncultured Bacilli bacterium
CAAGTACCTTAAACTCTTGTATTTACTTACCAAAATAGTCATTTCTTCTATTTTTGGATTTAACCGATACCTCCATGACCAACATCAATTACAATTGTTTTGCCCGCTAAGGGTAATGAAGCTTTAGTTAAAGGAAAAGAAAAAAGAACAGTTAAAACACAAAAAACAACAATTGTTTTTAAATAGTATTTTTTCATACTAAATTTTATGTTTTCCTATTCTTAAATATGCTTATTTGAAGCTCTTTTTACGAGTTAATTCAATATCTAATTTTTGGATTTCCATAAATACTTTTTTTATTTCTTTATTTATATTTTCTTGCTCTTTTGGAGAAATATCTTTTAAGATATCTTCTAATGATTTTTGATAATCCCTTTTATTTTGTTTATTTAATTCATGCCAATTGATATTTTGAAAATATTTGCTAATTTCTCGATTTAAAGAAATCTTACCTTGCAACATTAATATAGCTATTATAGGATAGCCAGGATAACCTTGCCAATAAGTGGAATTATCATTAGAATAATATATATTTTCTTGCCATTTAATCAAATATTCTTTTTCATTATTACTAGATTTAACTAGTGCATAATCGGTAAACATTTCTATTCTTCCATCTTCTATAGCAGTATAAGCTTCGGGTATTTTTTCCATTGGCGGCATCTTTAACATTATAATCTCCTTTTATTTCCTTTTAAAAAAATCCGAATAACTCGGACTTTTAAACATAAATTAACGTTTACTAAATTGTGGTGCACGACGAGCTTTTTTAAGACCATATTTTTTACGTTCTTTAACTCGAGGATCACGTGTAACAAAACCAGCAGTTTTTAAAATTTTACGATAAGAAGTTTCGCTTGTTGGATCACTATCTTTATCAAATTCTAATAAAGCTCTTGTAATACCTAATCTAATAGCACCAGTTTGTCCAGAGAACCCTCCGCCTTTAACTGTAACTTCAATATCAAATTTATCTTCATTATTAGTAGCAGTAAGTGGTTGCTTTAAGTCCATTACTAAGACAGCGTATGGCATATATTCGTTTACATCTACACCATTAACCGTAATTTTACCTTTACCAGCTGTCATTCTAACCTGCGCAACACTACGTTTTCTTCTACCAGTTGCACTCCATACTTGTTTCACTATTTACCCTCCTTAATCAACTTTCATTTCTATTGGTTTTTGAGCTTGTTGATTATGTTCGCTACCTGCATAAACAAATAATTTTTTATACATTGCACGTCCTAATCTTCCTTTTGGAAGCATTCCTTTAATAGCTCTTTCCATCATTTCTTCTGGATAATTTTCAATCATTGTTTTAGCATTTCTTTCTCTTAATCCTCCTGGATAACCAGAGTGATTATAATACATTTTATCATTTAACTTATTACCAGTTAAATTAACTTTAGCAGCATTAACAATAATTACATAATCACCACAATCAATATGAGGAGTAAATGTTGGTTTATGTTTTCCTCTTAAAATGTGAGCAGCTTTCGTAGCTACACGTCCTAAATTTTTTCCTTCTGCGTCAATAACGTACCAAATACGCTCCACAGTTTCCTTTTTTTGCATAAATGTCTTCATAATTTTTTCCTTTCATTATTCGTTACTTCTCGCTTTCCCAAGGCTTAAAATAACCGAATAAATAAAATGTACCATTTAAAATTATATGAAAAAGTCCTCCCTTTGTCAAACAAATTTTAACCTTTTTCTTTAAATTTTACTATTTTAAATATATTCTAGATTTTTCTTTTTATTAATATTCTATTTTAACTAAATATAACCCCTCTGGCAAAGCCACCGAAAATCGTTGCTTGCTTTCTTTATTCAAGGCTTTTTCAATTTCTTCTTGGGAAACTTTGCCTCGTCCTACATCTAATAGAGCTCCAACTAAACTTCTAACCATATAACGATAAAAACTTTTCCCCTCAAATCCGATAGTTAAACCGTCTTGCTCTTTTTGAAAATCAATTTTATAAATAATAGCTTCATAATTATCTCGACTTCCACTAACAAAGTTTTCAAAATCATGAACTCCTAAAAACATTCTGCTAACCTTTTCCATTAAAGCAATATCTAATTTATATGGTACTTGCAAATAATAATCTTTTTTTAAAGGATTGTATTCTCCTAAATTGATTTTATATTCATATCTTTTTTTCTTGACACTAAACCTAGCATGAAAATTATCATCGACCTCTTTAACTTCACTAATATATATATATTCACTAAGGAAACTATTAAGGGCTTCTTTTAAATCTAATTTAGGTAACTTCTTGGTCGTATCAAAATGAGCCATTTGCCCATAAGCATGCACGCCTTTATCCGTCCTGCCCGCCCCTTTAATGGCAATTTTTTCCTTATATATTTTCGCTAAAGCTTCTTCAATCTCTTTTTGCACAGTAGGTAAATCATTTAATCTTTGAAATCCATAAAATTTCGAACCATCATATTTTATTTTTAATAAATAACGCATTAAATCACCTTTATAATATACATAAATATTAACAACCCAAACATTAACAAATATATTATATCAGTTATTTGCAGATGAGCCATATAATTATCAACATTAAAAGCATTTTTGCGCATAACTGCTTTTCTTTTTTGTTGGAATTTTTTAACTCTTTTTAAAACTTCCGGAACCAAGTTAATATGGGTTATAAAACGGCCGATAATATTTTGATGGCGAATATTTTCTCCTTTTATTTCCCGAGCCTCAATAATTTTTTCTTCTTCTATTTCATAATCTTTTCGAAAATACACCAAATTATAAATTTTAATAAATAAATTACTTTTATTAATTCCGAAAATATTTAGATATTTAACCATATCGTAAATGCCCATGGCTAAATCAAAAGGAAACGTTGTATAAATAATTAAGCAATATAAACACACGGCTAATATAAAAGGTAAAACAATTAATAAACTTTGAAGAAAAGTAAATCTAAAACTAGCTAGAATTATAAACATAGCAATGATAATTAATTTAGTTTGCAAAACATTTCTTATATAATATTTTAAAGGAATACGCGAAGATATAATTAAATAGAAAACCAATATACAATTTGCTAAAACTATATAATCTAAATTAAATGGTAAATAAGAAATAACTACAAATAATATTAAATATAAAATTTTGACGGTCGGATTGGCTTTATGCATTGAAGAGTTTATATCAATGTATTCTAACTTCTGTTTCATTGTTTCACCTCTTCTAATTTCTTATCTTTAACAATATAGGTCTTATCAACTTGCATATTGTAATTACCAATAAATATCACAATTTTTCCTTCTTCATGGGCAAGATGATCTAAATAACTTTTAATCTTTTCATCATTTATAATTTTCTCAACAATAATTATCTCCGGATTGATAATTAAAAGACTAGCTAAATATAATTTATAACGGGTAATAGAATCCAAATTTTCTAACTTCTCATTTTTATAATCTAAATAACAGCCTGTTTTCGCAATAATATCTTCTACTAATTCATTGTCTTTATCTGTTTGATAATCGTAATTATATAAAATTTCTTTAAATATATTATTTACTAGTTTATAATTAAATTTCTCATCATAATCATAAGGTAGATAGCCAATATGTCTTCTTAAGGATTTAATGTTTTTCAGATATTTTCCTCTTTGCAACCTGTAATCGCCAATATAAATAGTACCAAAAGTAGGTTCAATAAAATTCATAATTAATTTAGAAATTAAATATTTATCATTATCTCCTTTTATTAAATACATTTTTCCACTCTCAAAAGAAGCATTCATTTTAATAAAATATGCCTCTTCATTAATCATCCGATAATTCTTAATTAAGGAAACTTCTTCAAATTTAATATTCATAATCATTTCTTTTCTCTAATTAATTTTTATCTATTATACTAAATTTTTCAAAAAAGAAAAGGCTTTTTAAGCCAATTATTTAATTAGGTGTTTTAAAACTCTTCTTAAAATATTTTGATCTTTTTTCTCGCTATTTATGAACTTATCTTCTACTACTTCCGTTAAATATTCTTTTTCAACATTAGGAATAATTATATTTAATATGAATTCTCGATTTAATTTAATTGGTCCTTTATAATTAAATTGTTCTTTAAATATTTCCTTTAAATAACTATAATATATGTCTTTTGTTTCTTCCCTAGGTTGTCCTACTGCTTTGTTTTCTTTTCGCGTAATACCAATTAAACTTTTATAATCATATATATCTGGGGAAAGTAATCCTAAGTGAATACCTTTTAAATCATGCATATTACGGTCATTTATAAGACCATGATACAAATCATAAATACGATATAATTTATCAGGTCCATCAATAGCAAATAAAGAAGAGACATCTTTACCATTTATATAAGTGCGAGTTGGATAAATATTATCAGTTACCCATCTTAAATCTAAAGGAACATAATAATTCATATTACTAACAAAACTAGAAACACAATAATATTGTTCTTCTAAAATATCACTTTGTATAAATAGACTATAAAAATCATCAAAACTTAATTTTTTTCCATCAATACCTAGTATGTTTTCTAAATCTTGGAAACGATAAACATATCGATTTTCCACTAAGTCAGTTAAAACGGTCTGCTCCGGAAAGCGAAATGATTTACCAAATGTTTTTTTTGTTTTTGTATAAATAATTCCTTCTTCTCTTTTTTCAATTTTATTTTGAATAATATGATTATCTACCAAACAAAAATATTCATAAATATTATGTCGATATTTACTAGCACTAAATATTTTGTGCTTATTTATATAATCAAGAACTCCTAATAGTATAGTTTCCCCATCATTTTTAGCAAATTCTTGAATCTCTTTTTTGATTGTTTCATCTTGAATAAAAGTCAGTGCTGTCTCTATCTTAGCCAACAAACATTCATTTTTATATTCTTCAAATTCATTCATCACAATTTTCTCCCTGTTATATTTTTTAATCAAAGATTTATTTAATAATGTGTTTTAAAACTCTTTTTAACTTATTTTTATCTTTTTCTTCTTTAACATTATGATTAATTATATTTAATATAAATTCTCGATTTAATTTAATTGGACCTTTATAATTAAAGTGTTCTTTAAATATTTCCTTTAAATAGCTATAATATAGGTCATTTCTTCCTTCCATGGGTTGTCCTGCTATCATGTCTTCTTTTTTCGTAATACCCATTAAACTTTTATAATCATATACATTTGGGGAAAGTAATCCTAAATGAATATTTTTTAAGTCTTTTATATTACGATCATTTATAAGACCATGATACAAATCATAAATACGATATAATTTATCAGGTCCATCAATAACAAATAAAGAAGAGACATCTTTGCCATTTATATAAGTATGAGTTAAATAAGTATTGTCATTTGCCCACCTTAAATCGACAGGAACATAGTAATAATCCATATTACAAGAAAAAGTAGAAGCATAATTGCATTGATCTTTTATAACACCGATTTCAAGAAATAATTTATACCATAGTGCATCAAACCAAGCATTATTTCCATAGATTTGCATGATGTTTTTTAAAACATTATCATTGTTATAGACGTATCTTTCTTCTCTCACACTAGTTAAAACCGATTGATTTTTGAATGCAGATGATGGTTCAAATCGTTTTTTTATTTCCGTATAGATTATTCCTTTTTCTCTTTTTTCAATCCTTTTTTGATCAATAATACGGTTATTTGCTAAATAAAACCATTCATAACTATTATGACAATATTTACTGGCAATAAATACATGATTAAGATTTAAATAATTTCGAGTACCAACTAGTATAGTTTCTCCATCATTTTTAGTAAATTCTTGAACTTCTTTTTTGATAGTTTCATCATCAATAATAGCTAAAGCATTTTCTATTTGCGTTAGTAAATTTCTATTTTTTTCTAATTCCTTCATTGCATTGTTCTCCATGTTTAATTTTTTGTTTTCGAGTTTTTATTATAGGATATTCTTATCTTTATGGCAAGTTTAAAATTATTACCATGGATTTAAAGGATCAGGGTCCGTAGGATCCCACCCTTTATTTTGACTATTTTCATCTATTAACTTTATAACAGGCTTTTCAATTCCCTCTAAACTATCACTATCATATATAGTTACTGTTGTTCCTTTAGGACAATTATCATAAATCCACTTAACATCAACTACTCGTAAGCGAATGCAACCCATAGAAGCCGGAGTTCCTAGTTTATTATATTCTTCCCATTCCAAAGAATCTTTGCTTTGTTTAGTATAAGGAACTGAATGAAATAAAATACTTCCCGTTATTCTCGTGGCATACTGACCATAAACATCTCCAAATAAAGGACGCCATTCATATTTATCGGTTGTCTTAAAAGTTCCCACTGGCGTAGCTTTTCCCGTAGAACAAGTAAATACTTTAACTAACTTGGTATATTCACCATTTTCTAAACCATACACCATTACGACATTTTGTTGGCGATTTATTTTTATGTAATAGGGTAACTGATTAGTATCAGCCTTAGTTTGGGTAGCACTATTTTGGGTCTCTTCAACTTTTAAAGTAAAATCTTTAGTTGCTTTATTTCCACTAGCATCAATAGCAGCGATTTTTAATTTATATTCTCCGGCTTTTGTTAAATCATAATCACCTATTATCGTGACTTGAACGTCTTTTAAAGAATTATCTTTAACAATTGCTTGGCTTATTAAATTGTCCTTACTATTTTTAGCTAGCACTATTTCTTCATCAATACTAATAGTAGGTTTTTCTGTATCAACAACCGTATATTTAAAAGTTTTTTGCTGATTTTTGGATATTTTAGTTTGATAGTTAACAACTAAGGATTGCTTTCCTAATTTTGCGGTGTTAATAACTTGCGTTTTATCAACAGTAACATTTTTACTTTTTTTAATATATTCTTTTAAAGTATGGTGGGAGTTAATTTGCACTTTGACGTTTGCCTTAAAAATTAAAGATGAATTAAAAAAACCGAAAGCTATTACAATTAAAATTATAATAACTAAGCTTATAAATAGATATTTTTTCTTTAGTTTTTTCCTTTTCATAACAACCTCTTTACTAAATTAATAATAACAAAATTATTCCTTGGGGACAATAAAAAAACACTAGTTAAAGTGTCTTAATCACGACGATTAGTGAATATCAGAATCAATCTTAACAATTCCAAAATACTAGATAAAACTCCTGCCACATAAGTCATTGCTGCCGAAGTTAACATCTTATCTACCCCAATAGCATCACTTTTACTCACTAATTTTAGTTTTTCCAATTCTTTTTTAGCCCGACTAGAAGCATTAAATTCTACTGGTAAAGTAACTAGTTGAAAAACTAAACCCGTACCTACTAAACCAATACCTAAAGCAAACATATTAAAGGCTTCTGTTAATAAGCCAATAAATAAAACAATGTAGCCAAAATAATTAGCCAAATGAACAACGGGAAAAATAATACTTCTAATACGCATATATAAATAGCCTTGTTTATCTTGAATAGCATGGCCACATTCATGGGCTGCTACAGCTGCCGCGGCAATAGTTTCTCCATGAAATATCTCCGATGAAAGTCTTACTACTTTCCGAGAAGGATCATAATGATCTGTTAAATTCCCCCGAACCTCTACAATATGCATATCTTCTAAACCATTTTTATCTAATATTTTTCGGGCCACTTCAAAACCACTAAGTTTCTTGGCATTTTCGAGATTTTTATACTTACTATAATTAGTACTAATCCCCACTTGAGCTATTAAAGGAATGGCGATTATACCTAAAATTAATAATAAATTCATTCTAACACCTTCTATTTCATTATACCACTAAATTTTATTTTTATTTGCTTATTCTTTCCCATTAATTTATTTCAAAAATTGTTCCTTCTCTAGTGTCTTTTAAGATTATACCTTCTTCTAAAAGAGTATCTCTAATTTCATCAGCTAACTTATAATCTTTATTGGCTTTAGCTTCATTACGTTTAGCAATCATTTGCTGAATATATTCTTCATCATGGTGGGTGTTCTTTATTTCCTTTTTAGTTAAGTCTAAAGATAAAACTTTATCCCAACTTTTAATAAGGGCCAATTTCGTTGTTCCACTTACTTCATCTTTTAATAAATCATATATTAAACTAATGGCATTAGAAGTATTTAAATCATCACTAATATATTCTTTAAATTTATTATCATATTCTGTATATTTAGAGGAATCTAAGGCTCCAACTTCCTGTAATGTTCCAATTTTATTTTTTAACTTTTGATAACTTTTTTGAGCATTATCTAAAGCTTCATAAGTAAAAGTTAAAACTTTTCGGTAGGAAGTATTCAAACACATAAAACGATAAGCTAAAGGATTATATCCTTTTTCTTCTAGTAAACTTAAAGTTAAAAATTCCCCATTTGATTTACTCATTTTTCCATCTTTATCATTTAAGTGTTCTCCATGAATCCAATAATTACACCATTTATGACCAAGATAGCTTTCACTTTGAGCTATTTCATTAGTATGATGCGGAAATATATTATCAACCCCACCACAATGAATATCTAAATGTTCTCCTAAGTAAGTTAAACTAATAGCACTACATTCAATATGCCATCCTGGATAACCTACACCCCAAGGCGAATCCCATTTTAACTCTTGATCGTCAAATTTAGATTTCGTAAACCATAAAACAAAATCAGTTTGATTTTTCTTGGCTTGATCAACACTGACATCTGCTCTTACTGCTTGGGCTAAATCTTTATCAGTTTGATTAATAAGTTGATAATAATTAGCTAATTTAGATGTATCAAAATATACATTACCTTCACTAACATAAGCGTAATTTTTTGAAAGCAAATCTTCAATCATTTCAATATATTTTGCAATATTATCTGTGGCACAAGAAACAATTTCTGGCCATTTAATATTTAATTTAGATGTATCATTTTTAAAAGCTTCTGTATAAAATTTAGCAATATCTAAAACAGACTTCTTTTCTCTTTTGGCACCCTTTAACATTTTATCTTCACCAGTATCAGCATCTGATGTTAAATGACCCACATCGGTAATATTCATACACCTTTTCACGTTATAACCTAAATAAATTAAAGTCTTTTCCAAAATATCTTCAAAGATATAAGTTCGAAGATTACCAATATGTGCATAGTGATAAACAGTAGGTCCACAAGTATACATCGTAACAATATCCTTATTATTAGGAACAAATTCTTCCACCTTTTTAGTTAAAGTATTATATATTTTCATAGTCTCACCTTCTTAATTTTATTAAAGAACGTATTAATTTTTGATCATCTTGCGAAGCTTTTTCTAAATATTTTTCATAACCCCCATTTTTATAATCTTGATATTCCCTAGATTCATTAAATATATATTTATAAGGAACAGCTTTACCCACAATAAATTCATTTTTTAATACTTGATAGGGAATAGCATATTCTAAAACAGGTAAGTAAGGAGTAATAGCTTCAGGATATATTCCAAAACCCTGATTTTCTTCTATTATCTCATTAGGTATATCATAAAACCCAATAAAGGCTCCATTATTAAAAAATACGGAAGGCTTAGACGAAATATAATAAATTTCATCTTCATAAAAATGAAAGAAATGCATATAATTTTCACCATCTAAATATTTATGGGTATTAATTCCTTCATCATGCCAGGTTTTAGGAAAACTTATCTGACCATTCAAATAATCTTCATATTCATTACGACTGTTTCCCTTAATATCATAACAATATCTATTAGCCAGTAATCTATATACAACCATAATTTCCCGTCCTTACTACTTATTAAACATTTCATTAACCTCTTTTAATTTTGCCTATAATAATTTCTTATCAATTAATTTTAATTTATTCAGATATTAAAGCTTAAGACATATTTAATAATAAGCCGATTGTAATTGACGATTTAACTCTCTATAGGAATAATTTTCTTTAATAGCCAATTTTAAATAAAAATGTCTTTTTTCTTTACTTTTAGCATACTTAATATTAGTAAATTATAAGACCACGACAATTGCGTCAGCAGTGTTGGCGCAATCTCATCATCTTTATAAGTTCGATAAAATTGAACCATTCTTTGTAAATTTCTTTTATTAAATCCTTTTAAGTAGGATTTTCTGTAATTATATAATTAATTAATTCTTCATTTATCTTTTGCTAAGTTTTATATTTTCTTTGCTGAATTATATCGATAAGTTCTTGAAAATTATTTTCAATCATTATTCTCTTCTTATTTATTTTTGTTTTTTATATTGTTCTAATCTTTTAATTAATCTTTCTTTTCCCAGTAAGTGCATGATTTCATAAAGATCAGGAGTCATTGTTAAAGAAGTAATAACAAAACGCAACATCTCACAAATATCTCCCACATGCCCTTCATAATTATCTGGATTTTCCTTGTATTCTTTTACAGATGTATAATTATATTTCAAGCCAAATTCGGCAATTTTATTAAACCAAGTATTTTTATCATCATTTTCATCATAATAGTTTTCTAAATAATCAGTAAGTAAATCTACATCTATATTTTTTTCTTCATATTCTGGATTAAATTCTTCATCATACATATACCAAATTAAATTTTTAACATCACTATATTTACCGATATCTTTACGGGGCTTTTTCTGCTCTCTTTCAATATTTAAAATAGCCTTAGTATAATCTGGATCTTTGGTAAACACTTTTAAAAACTCTTGGTCAAATTCTTCTAAATAAGTTTTAGTTTGTTCATATATTTCCTCTTTAGTTAATCGACTAATATAAGTTCTCGAAATATTAATTAATTTTTCTAAATCAAATAAAGCCCCACTTTTACTAACCTTTTTAAAACTAAATTCAAAATCACTAATCTTTTTATCTTTATTTTGTAAATACCACTCTTCAAAGTTACTATTGATAATCGTTGCTAAATAAAGTTTAACAGCTTCATTAGGAATACCCATTTCATGATAAAAACTTACCGCACATTCTGGATCTTTTCTTTTTGATAACTTGCGAATAACGCCATCATCATTTTTTAACAGTGGCGAGATATGACAATATTTCGGAGCCTTAAAACCACATGTTTCAAATAATTGAATATGGATTGGTAAAGATGAAACCCATTCATCACTACGAATAATATGCGTCGTATGCATAAGATGATCATCAACTACATGAGCAAAGTGATAGGTTGGTAGACCATCTTTTTTCATAATTGGAATATCTAAATCATTTTCAGGAAATTCTAAAGTCCCTCTTACTAAATCAGTACATTTAATTTTTTTATAAAAACTGCCTGGTGATTTAAAACGAATAATATACGGTTCATTGTTTTTTATTTTCGCTGCTGCTTCATCTGGTGTCAAATCACGATATTTAGCATATTTACCATAAATCCCAATACGATCTTTATGTTTTTCTTGTCTTTCTCTTATTTCATTTACTTCTTCTTCGGATAAGAAACATGGATAAGCTTTACCTTCTTTGATTAACTCTTTAATAAAAGCATGATAAATTTCTTTTCTTTGAGATTGAATATATGGGCCATAATTACCATTTTCATTTTCTTCATCAAGGGCTCCTTCGGTAAAAGTAATATCAAAATCTTTTAAATCTTTAATGATATTACTAATTCCGTTTTCCACTGTTCTTTTCGTATCTGTGTCTTCAATTCTTAAAAAGAATACGCCATCGGTTTGCTTAGCAAAAGAATATCCTGTAAAACTAGCCAGTAAAGCGCCGATGTGAACAAAGCCCGTTGGTGATGGAGCATAACGCGTTACAATGGCTCCTTCTTTTAGATTTCTTTCTGGGTATTTTTCTTCATAATATTTTATGTCATGTTTAATATCTGGAAATATTAAATCAGCAAGTTCTTCACGTGTCATAAAATCCCTCTTTCTTTAAACTATTCTAACATAAATAAGGGCAAAAAAAAAGCTAAGGCTTTTAGCTTTCTTTCACACGCGAAATAAAGGCATACATCCCATCTTCTTCTTGTTCAAATGTATAAATAAACGTAAAGGTATCTTCCAATTCTTCTTCCAAAGTAGATAGATCATCCTCCTTTGGGCCATATTTTTCTACCTTCTCATATAATTTAATTTGTTCTTCTTTTTGAGTAGCTTTCTCTAATTTAGAAGTATATCCTCCAGTTCCAATAACGCCTCCTAATTCAGCGCGATAGGCAAAATACATATCATAATCAGGAATATAGTAATATGTTGGTAACCCATAAAAGTTACTTCTCATTGGAACCGAAGTATCCAATTTACTTTTTGAACCGAAGATACTTTTATAAACAGATTCAATATAATCTTTAGAATAAGCAGCTTGATCATCAGTAAAATTCATAGTTTGTTTTGCATAACAAAGACTATAATAATCATTTTGATAATCAGGGATTTTGTATTCATTACAGTTAATATTTAATTTGTTTTTATTGGCAAGATTACTATAGACAATCTGCATTTTGATAGTTTCATTGGATGTTTCAATATTAAAATCCTCTTCCATATTAAAATCATTATCAGGATTTTGATAAATCCAATAAGTATCCCATGTTGATTCTTCTGATTCACTGGATATCTTATTATACAAACTTTGAACTAGTCTTGAATTAATATCTAATTCTTTTGCTTCTTCTTTTTTTACTGATTCTTTTTTTTCTTCTTTAACATCTGATTTATTCATAATTTTAGCAAGCATTCCATTATCATACGCAATATATCCAATTAATCCTAAACAAATGCTAATAAACATTACCAAAACTATTATTAATCCCTTATTACTTTTTTGTTCCATTTTAATTTTCCTTTCCTATAATCTTAGTATAGCATAATTTTTTATTTTCGAAAGTTCTGTCAGAATTTGACGAACGATTTTGATTTATTTTTATTGTCCAGCTTTTTATAATATTTACTCGAGTGCTATCTGGGGCATCTACCATTTTACATCTGGGTAAAGCATAATCCTATGGGGTTTTGGTTTATAAGGAAGTGGATGTGTTATGAAAAAGCTATTAGTTATACTAAAAGTTATTATCATTATAAAAATTTTAAATATCCTAAAAAATATTTAAAATAAAATGACGCCCACTTAAAAAGTGATTTTTAAGTATGGCGTCTACAACAAAAACGTAGATGCTATTCATTTAGCACTTACATTTTTATTTTAAAAAATTATTAGAGATTTTGCAAGTAGTTTTGTTAAACATTAAATCTAAAATAACAAATATCTCCATCTTGCATTAAATATTCTTTACCCTCAAGACGCAGTTTACCTGCTTCTTTAACAGCCTTTTCACTTTTTAATTCGGCTAAATCTTGATAACTCATTACTTCCGCTTTTATAAATCCTTTTTGAAAATCGGTATGGATAATACCTGCACATTCTGGAGCTTTCATGCCTTTTTTAAATGTCCACGCGCGTACTTCATCAGTTCCGGAAGTAAAGAATGTTTCTAAACCTAATAGTTTGTATGTTGCCTGAATTAATTTATCAAGACCACTACTAGCAATTCCTATATCTTGTAAGAAAGCTTTTTTTTCTTCCTCGGCTAATTCCGATAGTTCACTTTCGACTTTAGCACACATAATAATAGTTTCAGACCCTTCTTTTTGCGCATAATCTTGAACTAATTTTGTATATTCATTTTCCCCGGCAATAGCCGTTTCTTCAGAAACATTTGTGGCATAAATAATAGGTTTTAAAGTAATCAAATTAAAATTCTTAATAACTTCTAATTCTTCCTCTTCAAAATCGATATTGCGCAATGCAACATTTTCAGTTAAAGCTTTTTCACATTTTTTCAAAGTGTTTACTTCTAATATAGTTTCTTTATCTTTAGCCATATCCGCTTTCTTGCCGATTTTATTAATACGATTTTGAATAATTTCTAAATCAGCCAAGATTAACTCGACGTTAATTATTTCAATATCTCGAATAGGATCTATTTTCCCCTCAACATGCGTTATTTCGGCATCTTCAAAACAGCGCACAACTTCCACAATAGCATCAACTTCTCTTATATGGGATAGAAATTTATTACCTAATCCTTCTCCACTCGAAGCACCCTTAACTAATCCTGCTATATCGGTAAACTCAAAAGTTGTTGGCACTAATCTTTCTGGGTGATACATTTCATTTAAAACATCTAATCTCTCATCAGGGACAGTAACTACACCCACATTAGGTTCTATAGTCGCAAATGGATAATTAGCTGCTAAAATATTCTTTTTTGTAATAGCATTGAACAATGTTGATTTTCCGACATTGGGAAGACCAACTATTCCCGCTTTCAAACTCATTAAAACACTCCCTTTGCCTAAATATAATTATAACACTGCCGCCCCGCCAATACCAATTGGAATTCCAATAATATACCATATAATAATTAATACGGCAAAAAATCCAGCTGTTCCTAAAGCATATGGCAATTGATATTTAATCGTTTTAAATAAACTAATTGGTTTTTCATCTTGATTATATTTTTGAATAAAGGCCAAATATATAACAAAATAAGCGAGTAATGGTGTTAGACCTGTTGTAACACTTTCAGCAAAACGGAATATAACTTGACCAAATTCAGGCGTAATCCCCGCATTCATTAAAGTAGGAACAACAACTCCTGCCATAATCGAATATTTAGCCGTCGAAGATGGCACTAAGAAAGTACCGACGGCCACCAGTAAAAACAACAGTAATATTAACGGTATACCGGTAAATGATGTACTTTCAATAAAATTCGTAAACATCGAAATTAAAACTGTCCCAATTTCCGATTTTTTAAAAATATTAATTAAAGCCGAAGCAAAGAAAATTAATACTAGAGTTCGACCAGTTCCATCTAGAGAATGGCCTAAATAATTACATACATCATTATTGTTTTTAATTGTCTTAGCTCCAAGACCATAAAATAAGCCCCAAATAATAAATAATATTAAGACAATGAAAACAAAGCCATTACTAAAAAATGAATCATAACTAAATAATTTATCTATATAGTAAGTTTGGGTATTATCTAAGAAATTTCCGGAAAAAGGAAGACCAGGAATAATATTATAAATAAAGAAGATTAAATATATTAAACCAGCACCTAAAGCATAGATTAATCCTTTTAATTCCTTACGACCAATTATCACATCTTCTTCTAACTCGGCAAACTCATATTTAGGAAGACGAGGTGCTACTATTTTTTCCGTTATAAAAGTAATTAGAAAAGATAACCCTACAACAGCTACTAACATAATAAATAGAAAACACAAAGTATTTAGTTTATATGAACTATCTAATACCGCCGCAGAAGTTAAACTTAATTTTAAAAGCTCACTATCTACCGAAGTTAAAAAGATACTAATTCCCGAACCACATGTAAGTCCGGCAAAAGAGGCAATTATACCTGCTAAAGGATTACGACGACCATGCAAGAATAACAGAGCACTTAAAGGAATAAATATTATATAACCTAAATCGCCCATAATCGAAGAAATAATACTTAAAAATACTAAAACAAAAGTAACGGTATTTTTCTTACAATATTTAGAAACTAGAGTAAAAGCTGTTTTTAAAAAACCGCTTTTTTCCATGATGCCAATTCCTATTAAAATAATAATTAACATACTTAGAGGCGTAAAGGCGACAAAGTTTGAAACAGTAGAAGTAAATATATATTTTAAACCACTAAGACTAAAGAGATTAAAAACACTGACTAACGTTTGTGTGTACTCACCGGTGGAATCATTGTAAACATTATAAGTAGATTCAAATCCTACTAATGACAAAATTCCACTTGCCACAATAACAACAATCATTAAAATTACAAATGTCATTATAGGATTTAAAGTCATTCTTTCTTTTAAACTTTTTTTATTCATCATTATCACCTAAAACTTTTTTCAGTTTTTTTTCAAATTCAATTCGATCCATCATGATTTCTCTACCACAAGCAGCACATTTTATTTTTATATCGACGCCCATTCTCGTTATAACCCACTCATTAGTTCCACAAGCGTGGGGCTTTTTCATTATAACATGCGAACCTAATTTATACTTTTTTGGCATTATGCACCTCTATTTGTTGATATGGAATAGTCAAGTTATTTTCATCGTAGGCTTTTTTAACCATTTTTAAAACAGTTCTTTTTAAGTCCCACTGACTTCCCTTTTTACACCATACTCTTAAAGCATAATTAACACTGGAATTATCTAACTCTTCTATTCCTAAATATTGACAGTCACTAACATCTGTAACTTTTTTTACTTGTTTAGCTACATCAATAAGTACATCTTCCACAGTATCTATCTTATCATGATATCCCGTTGGTATTTCCACTGTAAAACAAGCTAATTTTTGAGACAAATTAATAATTTCGGTAATATTACGATTGGACACAACTTTAACTTGACCACTCAAAGCTTTTATTTTCGTAGTTTTTAGACCAAGTTCAATAACTTCCCCCATAAATCCTTCATAATCTACGATATCGCCAACAACAAAGAAATTATCTAAGATAATAGTAATTCCATTAATTAAATCTTTAATTGTATCTTGTAAAGCCAAACCCAAAACTGCTCCCAAAATTCCTAAACCAGCAATTAAAGATTTAGTATTTATACCATATAATTCTAAAGCAAATAATACGATTAAAATAAAGACTACATATTTTGTAATACTTTGGAAAAGTTTAACAATAGTCGTTCTTTTCTTTTTTTCTAGTTCCGTCTTCCCATTATTAATTATTTTTTCAAAAATAATACCTGAAAATTTATACAAAATATATCCAGCCGCTACGATAAATAGAACGCCATAAACTTCTTTCTTAGATAAAAATTTAATTGTTTGCTCAAGCACTATTAGTCACCTTCAATCTTTACATTTATTATTTCTAAAATACGTTCTAAATCCTTATCGGAGTCAAAAGGTATTTCTATCTTACGATTGCT
Source organism: uncultured Bacilli bacterium (assembly GCA_947629935.1). Lineage (GTDB taxonomy): Bacteria > Bacillota_I > Bacilli_A > RF39 > UBA660 > HGM10766. Next base: position 16,932 of record CANRFQ010000016.1, read on the forward strand.
AATTTTTACCTTAGTACCAATTTTTTCTCTTAATATTTTTTCAAAAATAATAAATTTTACATTGTTAGTTCGATTAATTTTCACTTTCTTTGGAAGTTCTTCATTATTAGTTATTTTCTCAATTTCTCTTACACTTATATTTTCTTTTATTACTCTTTGAGCCAACTCTATTACTTTATTGGGATCGGTAATTTTACTTAAAGCTCGTGCATGAGATAAAGATAATTTTTTTTCTTCAACCTCTTTTTGCACACTATTTGGTAAATTTAAAAGTCCTAATAAATTAGTAACATAACTTCGACTTTTTCCAAATTTAGTAGCAATTTGTTCTTGAGTCATATTAGTTTCATTAATTATATTTTTAAAAGCCTGAGCTTCTTCAATAGGATTTAAATTCTCTCTTTGAATATTTTCAATAAGAGCAATTTCCATCATTTCTTGATCCGTAAAATCTCTAATAATAGCAGGAATAGTTTCGAAGCCTGCCATGCGTGCTGCTCTGGTTCTTCTTTCTCCCGCAATCAGTTCATAACCTTTAACACTGTTTTTAACAATAACTGGTTGAACCACACCATGTTCTTTAATAGAACTAGCTAATTCTTTCAAAGCGTTTTCATCAAATGTTTTTCTTGGCTGATAAGGATTTCTTCTAATATCATCCAAATTGATTTCTTTAATTTCATTATCCTTAATATTATCTATAATATCTTTTTCAAAATTATCAAAATCAATTCTTTCATTAGAAAATAATTGTTCTAAGCCTTTACCTAAAGCTTTTCTTTTAGTTTCCATTTCTATCTATCACTTCCTTTGCTAAATTGGCATAAGCCTCAGTTGCACGACAAAGGGGATCATACTCGCCAATTGGTTTACCATGAGATGGAGCTTCCACAAGACGAACTAGTCTTGGAATTATTGTATTAAATACTTTATCTTTAAAAAATTTACGAACATCTTCGATAACTTCTAAACCAATGTTAGTTCTACCATCTAACATTGTGAGTAATACACCCTCAATTCTTAAATTGGGATTCATATGCGATTGGACCATTATAATTGAATTTAAAAGTTGAGTTATCCCTTCTAGAGCAAAATATTCACATTGCACAGGAATTATTACCGAATTACTAGCTACTAAAGCATTCATTGTTAAAATACCTAAAGATGGTTGACAATCTATAATAATATAATCATAATTTTTTTCTATACTAGCTAGAGCATTCTTCAATTGTTCATTTTGTCTAAATGTATTATCTTCTAATAATTTTTTCACAAATTCTACATCGACACCAGCTAAATTAATAGTAGCGGGAATAATAGATAGATTAGCAAATTTAGTTTTGATAATAGCTTTTTTTATATCACATCTACCCGTTATAACATCATACATATCTACCCGAAAATCGGCATTATTATAACCAAGACCAGTAGAACTATTACCTTGCGGATCTAAATCAATTAATAAAGTTTTTTTATGTTCTTTCCCTAAGGCAGCAGCAAGATTAATACTAGTAGTAGTTTTACCAACTCCGCCCTTTTGATTTACCAAAGAAATAATTTTTGCCATACTAATCACCTTTACTAATAATTCTTAATTTATTTTAACATAATCTAACTTATAAATCACTAAAAAATTAAAGAAAGCACTGGATAATTATCCAATGCTATAGACCACTTACTTTAATTAGTTTTTTATTACGAAAGGCTTATCACTACTTCCATCTCCACTAGAAATTTGAGTTCCATCCTTTAGATTGATAACTGGACGCACGCCGCCCGTACTATCATTGACTCTGTAGCCGCTGTACAAGTAACGATAATTCAGGAGGCCGCTAAAGCCGAAAGCATAACGAGTATTTGAATCGTTAGGCGACGAGCTCCAGAACCAAAAATTAGAACTTGGTGTATAATTTAGATAATTGGAGGATGTTACTCCAGAGCCACTAGTTGGCTTAAATCCCGCTAGCACTATTTCATCTCCACTTAATAGTCCTATCTTTAATTTATATACTCCTCCATATGTATGATTTCCATTACTATCTACATCATCTGATGATTGTGTTCCAGATTTTGCTTTAGGGTCTGGGCACGTTAGTTGAGGAGTGGCATTTTGACTTCTCTGGTATGCTCCGTAATATAATGTTCCTGTTTCATCTCCACTTCCATATGGCGTATCATTACAATACACTCCTAATTCTATTTGTGAATCGTATCCAGATAAGTTTTCTTTATACCAGTCTTCTAATACCCCCTGTATTGTACTTCCTGTTCCACTTGGTGTCATTGTAAACTGATTATTATTATAAGTACTTGTACAAGGACTAGAGTTTGTACATGGTGAATCATTGTCATATGTGTAGCCGGCGTATTTTCTTTGACCAGATGAATTATTAAATGTACTTAATCCTATATCACTATCTAATACTAATCTTATACTTCCATCTCCATTGATTCGCACTATTCGCCACATTAAATCATGTTTTGATTGATTATTAGATGTCGTTCCTGTTCCAAACTTCACGTAATTATTTGCTTCTCCTCGGAAGTAATAACTTGTTCCTTTATCATCTTCCATTTTATATAATCCACTACATTCTGTATCTCCACTTGTTGGGCAGCCTTTAGCAAAGTCTGAAGCGCTTGGATTTTCTTTAACAAAATACTTATGACCAAATATCTCAATTGCCTCTCCAAACTCTACTGTACAGGTTGCATTTTGACTTGTTCTTGGCGTTACTGTTAATGTCTTTGTTGATTCATTATATGTTGCTTCATCTGTTCCTGTTACATCTCTTGTATCCCCACCATCTTCTATACATTTGACACTCTTATATTTATATCCTGTATCTGGAATTACTGTAAATGTTGATTTGTCTCCATAGTCTACTGTTTGAGCATCAGAATTTATATTTCCCTCTTGTTTTATTTCAAACGGATGATCTTTACTTCCGTTTTGACCAGCTTTATCAGTAATTGGAACGTTTTCTTTTAGATTAATTACAGGTATAGCTGCAGCTGTTAGTGTTGTTACATTAAATTGTAATCCATATGATGTTGAATATTGCCAAAACGCAAGTGCATTAGTATTTCCACTACATGGAGATATAGTCCACATACTACTATTTATTTGGTTTAAATAATTATTTGATGAAATCTTACTGTTAAATTTTATTCCTCCATACATCATTTCATCTGCACTTATTAAGCCAATTTTTAATTTATATACTCCTCCATAGAATCTATTAGTAGGCTGTGAAGGACATTTTAAACTCGGACTTTGATTAACAGCTATTCTTCCATATGGACCGTATATAGTTTCATTAGTTGAATTATCATCAGTACTGGTAGTTGCATGAGTAGTTTGACTTACATCATTACAAAACGTTCCATACGCTATATAATTATCATAGCTATTTAAATTTTGTTTATACCATTTTTCTAATTCTTTTTTTATAGTACTATCTGTGCCACTCGGCTCCATTGTAAATTGATTGTTTTCATATTTACTTGTACATGGCTTATCATTTGTACAAGCACTCTTATTATCAAATGTATATCCTACATATTTTTTGGCATTTCCAGGGGAATTATAGTTCATACTCGAATTAATTGTTCCATTATAAATTAATCTTATTGTTTTATCGCCATTGATTCGCACTATTCGCCATAGTAAATCTTTTCCACTTGAATCTTTTCCAAATTGTACATAATTATCCACGTTCCCTCGGAAATAATAAGTTTCACCATCATCATCATTAGTCTTATATAAACCACTACAGGCATCACCGTCACTTAATGGACAACCGACACTAAAGTTTGGTGTTCCATCTTTAACAGAATTATTATTTAATATTGCTCTTGCTAAACTTCCATCCATAACACTTCCATTATTTGCTTTTACATTTACTGTTATCTTCTTACTTACTGTTCCTTCTATTGTTAATGTATTAGTTGCTGTTTTTGTATAATATGCATATGATACTCCTATTACTGTTCCTATTACTAATATTAATCCTACTATTCCTAATTTTAATTTAGGATTATATATTCCCTTCTTTTGGGCTTTTTTTATTTCTTTTTCTATTCTTTTTTCTCTCATGGGGTATCTCTCCTATTTTCTATTATACCCCCCCCCCTAGTCTTATTGTCAAAGGAATGTTATCATTTTTTTAGACACCTTATTCAGAGAGTGTGTACTGGTAAACTTAAAGTAGACAACTAAAGGGGGTATGTAGACAATTATAATTAGTTTATAGACAATTAATTATTTTATTTATACAATTATTTTGTAATGTATACTTAGAAAGGTTGTGTTTTTTATGAATATGCATTATAGTATTGAACTTAAAAAGAAACTTTGTGAACTTATTTGCTTAAACAATGCTTCTACTATTAAAACTGCTGAAGATTATAATGTCCCTCTTAAAACGTTAGAAAAATGGATTACTGCTTTTAACAAAGATCATCATTGTTTCGACCCCAAAGTTGAAGTTGTTAATGATTTTAAAATCATTAACAACTCTCGCTCCGATTCTAACTATGATGATTTATCTCCAGCTGAACTTAAAGACATTATTATGAGAAAGGATATTGAGATTACCCGATTAAAAAAAGGGTATCTTGTGAAAGAAGGTGGTACGGGAGACAAGGTGTTCGTTACTTTCTCCAAAAAGAATACGAAGTAATTTTTGATTTATCTTGCAAATATTCTGTTAACTCCTTATGTAAGACTATGTCTATTAATCGTTCTGGCTTCTACAAATGGCTTTCTCGTAGATCTAATCCTTCTAACAGAGAAATTTTTAGAAATGATGCTTGTAAAATTTTTGAGAATTATCATTCTAAATTCCCTTCTCATGGTTATCGTTGGTTAAATGCTAAAATTAAACTTGATTTAGGTCTTGTCTTCTCTAATAATTATGCTCATAAAATTTGTAAATTTTTAAACATTAAATCTATTTCTAAACATGTTAAAAGGTACGGTAAAAAGGTTAATCGTGAACTTAAAAACTTCCCTAATTATATTCTTGCTGAACTTAATCCTTTACGTCCTTTTCAAGTTGTTGTTTCCGATATGACCGCTTTTTGGGCTAACTGCCATTATTATGAACTTACCCTTTTTATGGATTTATTCAACAATGAAATTATCTCTTATTATCTTTCTAATAAAAAAGGTTTTCCTGATGCCTATCATATTGCTCTCAATGATTTAATCTTAAAAAAAGAAGAATATAAAGACCTCGAATTAATTCTCCACACTGACCAAGGTTCTGTATATTCTTCAAAGAAATTCAATGAATCTCTTCCTCTATATAATATCATACATTCTATGTCTAAACCAGGTTCTCCCACTGAAAATGGTGCCATGGAAGCTATTAATGGCTGGATTAAAGAAGAATTATTTATTGATTTTAATATTAATTCTTGTGATAATATCTCTAAACAAATCGATGATTATATTTTATTTTTCAATAATGATAGACCTCAAGCTGCTTTGAAATATCTTACTCCTGCTCAATTTAAACATTTTTATTATAACAAAGAGGATTAATTCCTTAATCCCCCCTATTTTTTATATTTTTTGTCTACTTTTTCTTGACTAATGCA
>CANRFQ010000017.1 GCA_947629935.1 uncultured Bacilli bacterium
CTAAGAATAGGAGTAATATTATAATAAATTGAGAAAATTCTCTTTTTGTCATAAATATCACCATCTTTCTTTTATCATTTGATAAATAGAAAGGGAAAGCATCTGATATATTTCAAATGTATCCAGCAATATTATACCAAGCAAATGTTCTTGACACAATAATTTTATGTTAAATTTGACAAATTAGAATACACACTTGCATTTACACAGAAAATGTGAATAAAAAGAGATAGTGCCTTGTAAAAAGTGCGCTTTTATGTTATGATGTATTTGTCAAGGAAACTTGCATAAAATAAAAAGGATACATTTGATTGAGCTAATCAAATGCAATCCCTTGTTTAGGATAGCATCTGAAATCAACGATTGTTGAGATCAGATGCTTTTGCTATTTTAGAAGTAAAATGATTACGACTAAGAATAGGAGTAATATTATAATAAATTGAGAAAATTCTCTTTTTGTCATAAATATCACCACCTTTCTTTTATCATTTGATAATAGAAAGGGAAAGCATCTGATGTATTTCAAATGTATCCAGCAGTATTATAACAAACATTTGTTCTTTACACAATGATTTGTATTATTAAAAAAATATTTGATAAAGAAAAAGCCAATTAATAAATGTGTAACGTCTTTTATTTTTTAATAAGTTTTTTTACTTTGTTTTGGTTAAAATATAAGGCTTGTTATTTTCTCCATTCGGTTTTACTAATGAAATACTAGAATATTCTCCAGCAAAAATTCGGAATAAAGCACTACTAATACAATTATCAAATACAGTTTTTAAACTTCTCGCGCCACTTTGTTTTGCTATGGCTAATTCTGCAATATATTCAATGAAATCATCTGTGAATTCAAAATTTACTTTTAATATATCAAATAATTTTTTATATGTGTTTAAAGGACTAAAATCAGATTTTTTTAATATTTGAACTATATCTTCTTTTCGTAAAGGATTCATAGGAATTGTTTTGGAAAATCTTCCTATCAATTCTCGCATAATTCCATATTTCATAAAATCGTCTGTAGTAAGATGTTTATAATCATCACCCTGAGTTATACCAGTAAAAGCGCCAAGGCCTACTACTGTTAGTTTAGATGTATCAAATTTTTTATCATCAAAATAAAATAAAGAACCATCCAATAATTTTAATAAAGATCTTTGTACTCCTAATCTAGAAACATGAGATTCACTATCACCATTTTTTTCAGCCAGCTTGTCAAATTCATCAATAACTAAAATACTTTTTTCTGCTAAATCGATATCTCCATCGGCTGCTAAGCATAAATCTTCTAGCATATCGGTGATTTTTCTGCCTTGATATCCTGTCTCAGAAAGAGATGTTGCATCCTCAATAACAATTGGAATTTTATATAATTTGGAAATTCTTTTTAATATTTCCGTTTTACCTGTACCGGTTGATCCATAAATTAAAATATTTTCTTTTAGTTTTGCAATTAAATCCATGTCTAAATGGGAATCTACGACTTTTTGATTTTTAAAAAGGGCTGTTAATATTTGCATTATTTGTTCATCTTGCGAAATTATTGTTTTTTTGATTGCGGCATACATAGAGGAAATATCAGAATTTTTTTCAAATACATTTTCATCAAATCCAGAGCGATTTTTATTATTCTGTACTAAATAGTCTAGTAAACTTTCGTTTGATAACGCAATTAAGTTGGTTTTATTATATCTTACATAATATCTGAACTTGCTTTTAATTTTCTTTTTGCGAATTTGCTCAAAATCTACTTCATAATCGTTATCATCTATAGCAACATCAATATCATCAGGATAAAAAACATATTCTTCCTCGTCAGCCTTTTCGTTAAGAGCTTCTGCGTATACTCCCGCATGATTCCCCGTTAATACGTTACATACATTTTTGTCATCTGTATTCCTAAAGGTAATACCAGCAAAGTAGTCAACAAATTCAAAAATTTCATGTTTTTCCTTTTGATAAGTTATATAATATTTCTTAAATAAATATCCAACTTTTAATTGCGCCATAATTTTCCCCCTAAGTGCCAGAAGTATTATAGCACCATTTTGGACTTTTGAACAATAATTCCTTAATGATTTGGAAATATCGATAAAATTTTTTCAGGATTTGTAATAAAACCATCCTTTTTATATTTTAATTCAATAAGATAGAAAATTGATAAATAATTTATAATTTAGTAAAAAATAGAGCTAAAATGTGGTATTATATTTAATAAATAACCTTTTGGGGGTGAATATATGAGCTTAAGAGTTTGGACAACTGAAGAAGATGAATATATAAAAAAGAACTTTGGAAATAAAAGTTTTACAGAAATGGCTAAATATCTTGGTTGTGCTATTGTTACATTGCAAAATAGAACTAAAAAGCTAGGATTAACCCTTGAAAAGAAAACGGTAAGAAGATGGACAGAAGAAGAAATAGAATTATTAAAAATAATGGCACCAAAATATTTAAATAAAACTATAGCCAGAAAATTAAATCGCTCGGTTGATGGCCTAAATCAAAAAGCTAAACAATTAGGAATTAAATTAATCAAGAAAAGACCAATTTGGAAAAAATGGAAAGTAAAATTTTTGAAAGAGAATATTAATAAATTATCATTAGCCCAAATTCAAAAGGAATTAGATGTAAATTATTATCAAATTACGGAAAAACTTGATGAACTTGGCATAGAATATGATAATCATTTTTGGAGTGAAGAAGAGTTAAATATTTTAACTGAGTTATCTAATAAAGTATATATAAGAGAATTAGCGAAAATTTTAAATAGAACTGAAGGGGCTATTACATCTAAAGCTAGAAAAATGGGTTTAGATTATATCACCTTAAAAAAAGTTTATAAAGCTGAAGAATTGCAATATATAAAAAATAATTGGGGAATGATTTCAGTTTCTGATATGGCAAGAAATTTAGGGGTAAGTCAAATAATGATTCAAGCTCAAGCGGATAAAATGAATCTTCCCAAGCTAGGTCAAAATCCTTATAAAAAATGGACGGAAGAAAATTTAAAAAAATTAAGAGAGTTTGCTTCTAAAAAATCTATAACTGAGTTAGCCAAATATTTTAATACAACAAATGAGGCAATTATAACTGTCGCTTATAAAAATGGAATTGGTTTAAATGATGATAAAATCCATTGGACTGACGAAGATAATGCCCTTTTAAGAGAACTAGCTAAAACTCTAGATTTATCCGAATTAGCTATCAAAATGCATAGAACTACTTCCGCTATTCGTTTGCAAGCCAAAAGACAAAACATACAGTTAATACCCAATAAAAAAAACATGGATAGTATGTGGACAGCAGATGATACTAGAAAATTGCAACTCTTAGTTAAAGAGGGCAAGACATTGTTAGAAATCTGTAACTTAATGAATAAAAAAGATGATACAGTATTAAAAAAAGCGCGAGAATTAAATTTAGATGTTAAAAAAGAAGAAAAAAAATCATGGTCTAATGAAGAAATAAATAGATTAAAGGAGCTTTCTCAAACTAAAAAAATAAGTGAATTAGTTAAAGAATTAAATCGTACCAGTAGTTCAATAAAAGAAATGGCTAAGAGATTAGGTATTAAAGTGCTAAATGATAGAAAAAATTGGACTGAAGAAGAATATAAACTTCTGGAAAAACTAACTATGGTTGATAAAAAGACTCCCAAAGAAATTGCTCAAATATTGGGAAGAACTGAAGACGCAATTATTATTAAAATAAATAGAAGGGGACTACAAATTCAAACAAATGACAAAAGATTTTGGACCAAGGAAGAGGAAACCTTATTATCTGATTTATGGGGTACAGAGTCCTTTGAAAAAATTGCTAAGAAATTAAATAGAACTGTATCTTCAATTAAAAATAAAGCCTACCTTTTAGGTTTAGGATCTGTAATAGAAAATAATTATAATGGTTTAACAATTAAAGAAATTAGTGATTTATTTAATGTAAATATAATAACAGTAAGTGTTGGTTGGATTGCTTTAGGCCTTAAATATAAAGTTCAAAAAATATCAAAATCAAAGGATTACAGATATGTAGAAATCAAAGATTTATACGAATTTTTAAAAGCAAACCAAAATATATGGGATAGTAGAAATTTGGAAAAGAATATTTTAGGAATTGAACCAGATTGGTTAAAAGAAAAAAGAAAGTTAGATAGAATGCAAAATCCCGATATCGAGCGCTTAAATTTGACTAAGCAACAATTAGTCCTAGCTAAAAAGTTCTTTCTAGAATTGCAAAAAGAAGAAGCCACAACTATAGATGAAAAAGGTTTGCAGTTATCATTAAAAGAGGTCAAAAAATGAAACAGAAATTTTATTGGACTGAAGAAAAAGTATCTGAATTAAAAAATATATGGAATACTAAATCATTATATAAGATTGCTGCTGATTTTCATACAACAGAAGAAACAATAAATCAAAAAGCTAGCGAGCTTGGTTTAGAAGAATATAAAAGCAATCGTTGGACAAAAGAGGAAGAACAACTTCTTTTGGAATATTCAAAGAAATATGTTACTAAGACTATAGCCAAAAAATTAGGGAGAAGTTATTTGGCTGTTCAAAAAAAGGCTGTTAAATTAGGAATAAAATTACATTCTACACCTGATCCTTGGAAAAAGTGGATGATAGATTATTTAAAAGATAATATTAATAAACAACCTATAGGACAAATAGAATCAATGATTGGCATGAGTTACAATTCCATATTAACTAAATGTAAAGAATTGGGAATTGAATATGTTAAAGAAAATTGGACTGAAGAGGAAATTAACATATTAAAAGAGTATGCAGGTAAGTGTCATTATACGGAATTAACCAAAGTTCTGCCAAATAGAACTATTGGAGCTATTTCCGCAAAAGCATATGAACTTGGTGTAAAAACAATATCTACATACACCAAATTAGATGATAAACAAATTAGATATATAAAAGATAATTGGGGGAAAATACCAGCTACAGAAATAGCTAGAAACTTAAAAATTAGTAGTGGTGTTTTAAGCAGATATAAAAAGGAATTAAATCTTCCAAATACTGGCCAACAAAAAAAGTGGACTGAGGATAAAATAAGTAAATTAAGAAATGATGCAAAAACAAAAACTCGAAATGAACTAGCTAAAAAGTATAAAACATCACCTACACAAATATCTACAATTGCCAGAAAAAATAATATTAAATTAATAGATTCCAAAATTGTATGGACTAACGAACTCGTTAAACAATTAGAAAAGCTAACAAATCAAGGATTAGGAATAAATGAAATTTCTCAAAAAATGGATATGAAAGCAAATTCCATTCGAAACCAAATTAGAAAAATGAAGAGTGATGATTTTGCTAATTCAAGTGCCAAAGTCATGAGATGGACTGATGAAGAAGTTAGTAAATTAATAAATTTAGCGAAAATATATCCATCTGAACAAATTGCAGAAATGCTTAATAAAACGGAAAAACAAGTATATAGTAAAGCCATAAAATTGGGGATTTCAATAAATAGGAATAAACAAAAACTATGGGCAGAAGAAGATGATCAAATGCTCATAAATTTATATGATAGTTATGAAATTCATCTTATTGCTAAAATTATGAAAAGGTCTGAAGCTATCATTCGAGAAAAAGCCAAAGCTTTAGGATTAGATTTAAAATTTAAGAAAAGAAAAAATTGGTCTTTAACAGAAGAACAATTATTAAGAAAATATGCCAAAGATTATACAATCAATGAAATTGCTAATCTTCTAGAGCGTACGACTGCCTCAGTTGCGGCCAAATTAAGATACATGGGCATTAAGGCAGTTCAAAGTTCAAAATTTTGGACAGAGGAAGAGGAAAGTGAATTAAAAAGCTTATCAAATGATTGTTCAATAGAAGAAATTGCTAAAAAAATGAATAAATCTTATGATGCAATTACTGCTAAATTACATCAACTAGGAATAAGAGCCAAAAATTATTCTAATAAAAAATGGACAGAGAAAGAGGAAACACAATTATTAGAGTTATTAACTTCTTATTCATCATTTGAAGTTGCAGAAATATTAGAAAGAAGTGAGGAGGCAATAATTGTAAAGGCAATTAGTTTAGGATATAATATTGATTCAAAACACCGAAAATGGACAAAAGAGGAAGAAACTTTATTATCAGATTTATGGGGTTTAAAATCCATAGATGATATTGCTAAAAAATTAAATAGAACTGTATCTTCAATTATAAATAGAGTATATGTTCTTGGCCTTGGATCTCAAATAGAAAATAATTATGATGGACTTAGAATTCAAGATATCTCTGATATATTTCATGTTAATAGAAATGTCATTTTAACATCATGGGTAAGTTTAGGATTAAAATTAAGTTTTAGAAAAAGATCCAATCATAACGTATATTCTTATGTAGAAATTAAAGATTTATATGAATTTTTAGAGGCAAACCAAAATATATGGGATAGTAGAAATTTGGAAAAGAATATTTTGGGGGTTGAGCCAAATTGGTTAAAGGCAAAAAGAATTAGAGATAAATCATTACCCGCAGGTAATTTAGGACTGGAAAATTTGACTAAGCAACAATTGTTGATAGCTAAACAATATTTTTTGGATTTAGAACAAACAATGCAAAATTCAGAACCTAGGGAAAATAATACCCAATTAGTTAAAATTAAAGATAATAATAAAAGGTGATTATCATGAAAGGGAAAAAAAGAGAGTTTACCGACGAGGAAATTCAATATATATTAAGCAACTGGGGAAAAGAGTCTCCCAATAGTATGAAAAAAAAGTTTAATTGTTCATGGTATGCTATTTGTAAGGTGGCTGAAGCCCATGGCTTAGAAATTCCTACAGCTAATGTATGGACGGCGGAAGAAATTGAGACATTAAAATTATTATCGGATAAGTGGCATTATTCTGAAATAGCCAAAATTATGAATAAAACGGAAAATGCTATTTATATAAAAGCCAGAAGATTAGGTATAACATTAATACAAGATAGAAGGTCATGGACGAAAGAGGAAGAAATCTTATTATCTGATTTATGGGGAACTAAACCTATTGAGACTATTGCTAAGACTCTTAAAAGAACTGTTTTTTCCTTAAAAGTCAAAGCAGTAGAAATGGGACTTGGCCCTATGATTAAAAATAATTATGATTTAATAACTGTATCTGAGATGAGCGATTTACTAAATGTTAAGCGAGATAGAATTACAAATACCTGGGTAAATCTCGGCTTGAATTTAAAAAAGAAAAAGTTAACTAACAATATGACATATTACGTCATTACCTGGAAAGATTTAATGGAATTTTTAGAAAATAATCAAAACGAATGGGACTCAAGATGTATTGAAAAAAATATGTTAGGAACGGAACCAGAATGGTTAAAAGCCAAAAGAATTAGAGATATGGAAGAAAATCCTCTTTGGTATCGCAAATGGACCGAAGAAGAAATAAAATTAACAGAAACTTTGTTTAAATCTGGTAAGAATTATTTAGAAATTGCTAAAGTGATAAACAGAAGTGAATGGGCAGTAGCTAACTTGCTTAGAAATATGGGCTACAGTTATATGCTCCCTCAATATTGGAAAGGCAAAGAGTTAAAATATTTAAAAGAAAATTATCAAAATATGAATTACTCAGATATAGCCGAGGTTTTAGGAAGAACACCAAAAGCAATTAGCGCTAAAGCTGAAGAATTAGGTTATCAAAAAAGGTTGAGAAAATCCAAAAATAATGGTGGTGAAAGTAGTGACTAGAAGATTAACGTTAGAAGAAACTAAGAAATGTTTAAAAGCATGGAGAGAACTGGCTAATGAAGAAGCATTAGAAGTTTTAATAACCTGTAATGGGGGATTAGTGGGTTTCTTTGCTAAAAAATATTTAGGAAAAGGTTTAACATTTGAAGAATTAAAATCCGCCGGTAACGAAGGTTTATTAAAGGCAATTAATAAGTTTGACTATAATGAAAGATCAGTAGAAAGTTTTAGTTCATATATTTCTGTTGCCATTGAAAATCAAATGAGGATGGAATTAAGGAAATATAATAAACACAATCATGTATTGAGTTTGAATCAACCTATAGGTCACAACAAAGATGGTGAAGAAATGAAAATTGAAGACATTGTGGGCAGTGATGCTGAACAATTAATAGAAGATGTAATATCGGAAATGAAAATAGATATTGTTCGTGAAGCACTAAAGTGTTTGACATCTAGAGAACAACAAATTATTTTATTACGATATGGTCTTGATGAAGCTCATAAAAAAACTCAAGATGAAGTAGCAAAAATATTAGGTTGTTCTAAAACGACAATTGCTAATCAGGAACAAAAAGCTTTAATTAAAATGCGACATCCTCGAAATACAAGAAAATTAAAAGATTTTATTGATTCCTAAAAATAAATATGAGTATGATAAAAATATTTTGCATAAAATAAAAAGGGAATACTTAATATTAATAATTAAGTACTCACTAATAATTGATTACCATTTTGTCTTTTACCTTTCCTTAAAAAATTGACAAAAATCCTTTTAAATGATAATATACCCCTATTCGAGGGGGGGGGGTTAGAAAATGAATTATCGTGATTTAAAAGTTAATGAACTAACACATAGAGAAACATTACAAATGACTAATAAAAACAAATTTAATCCATGTATAGAATGGATTAAATGGTTAGTAGATAGTTGTGAGAAGCAAAAAATCAAAATTAAAAAAATAAGTTCTAAAATGATTAGTGATTTGACTAATGAAGAATTTGCGGAAATTGAAACGTATTTATATCACAAAAAAGTATTAAATTTATTGGAAAATTATGGAAATAAGGAAATGACAAACGAAGAATATCTAGAAATTTATCAATTTATAGGCAGTCATTCTTTAGGCAAACTTATGGAAGCTAATTTAACAATTGAGGAACTTAATTGGGCTAAAGAAACGCTTCGAGTTTTAGAACAAGCTTCTCCAGAAAACTTAAATAAAAAAATTCAAGAAGCTCAAGATAATTATCAAAATTTATCTATGGTTGATGCTTACATTTTACATAAATTGATAGGTAATCAATTTAAACAAAGTTTATCAAAAGTTTATAAGATTTAAACGGTCAGATCATCTATTGAATCAAAGTAATAATTAAGTATTTTGGGGCACAATTATTTTTACTTTTACTTTACATACCGTACTCACAAAAGATTTACAAAAGGTTGCCGTTTTTTCTTGACTTTTGGGAAAGTTTATTATAAAATTGGGACTAGAGGAGGGATAACATGAAAAAGTTATCATCTAAATATAAAATTGCTATAGGAGTATGTGCATTAGCAGGTGCATCTATTGTAACTTTAAGTTATAATAAAGCATTTGATTTTGATATTAGTAAAGTAAATAGTACAGAGAAAATAAGTTTTGCCGAAAAAGCAACTTCCGTAGCAAAAGCTGAAAATGAAGTAAAAAAAGCCGAAGCTAAAGAGGAAACTGCCGATAAAGAAGTACAAAAAGCGGAAGCTAAAGTAGAAGCGGCTAATAAAGAAGTAAAAAAAGCCGAGACATCTAAAAAAGAAGCTAAAGCTGAGGTTAAAAAAGCGGAAAATACTATAAAGAAAGCGGAAGCTAAAATTGAGGCTGCACAAAAAGAATTAAAAGCTGCTAAAACACCAGAAGCTAAAAAGGCTGCCCAAGCTAAAATTAAAGCAGCCGAAGCTGATGTAAAAAAAGCCGAAGAAACTAAAAAAGAGGCAGATGCAAAAGTAAAAGCTGCCGAAGAAGCTCGTAAAAAAGCAGCTGAAGAGGCAAAAAAAGCTGAAGAAGCTCGTAAAAAAGCGGAAGCCGAAGCTAAAAAAGCCGAAGAAGAAAGAAAAGCTGCGGAAGCTGAAGCCAAAAAAGCTCGCGAGGCTGAAGAAGCTAGAAAAGCTGAAGAGGCTCGTAAAAAAGCGGAAGCCGAAGCTGCTAAGAAAGCCGAAGCTCAAAGATTAGCCCAAGAAGAAGCAAAAAAACAAGCAGAATCTAATAAACAAACTAGTCAACAAAATAGTTTACCTCAATGGGCATTAGAAGCTGCTGCTAGAGCAGAACAAGCCGAAAAAGAAAAATTGGAAGCTCTTCTAAAATCTCAAAAAGAGGCTGGAGACGCTGCTAAAGCCGAAAGAGCTGCCCAAGAACAAGCTGCTAAAGAGCAAGCCGAAAAAGAAGCGCAAGAAAGAGCTGCTCGTGAAGCTGCTGTTGTTCAAGAAAGACGTTCATATGTAGCTCAATCCTCAGTATTATCTGCTGCTGCCAATAATGCCAATGCTAGTGTTCAAGCTGATAATACCGAACATTCTAAAACTGTAGAACGTGGAACATTTGATAATCCTAATTCAGGATATATTTGGTTTGTTAAATTTGTATGTGATCCTCAAATGTGTGAAGGATTTCCAGAACCTGGTTCAAGCAGATTATCTAGTACCGTTTATATAGGTCGCCGTGGTGATGTTCCATCTATTACTATGTATGCTCCTAAAGCTAAGGCTGGATATAGATTCAAAGATTGGAGTGAAGTTACAGAAACTACATATAACTCTGTAAAAATGCAAACAGTTACTGCTTTATATGAACCAATTAATTAATAAATGAAGTTAAAAATTAATAACTCAAGCAATTCAAATTGAATAGTTTGAGTTTTTTTAATATCCAGAATATGGTATTATATAATTAGTATAGGAGTATATATGAATGCAGTAAATTGGGAATATCAAAATAATACTTATATAATAACGTTATCGAACTTAAAAAAATCAAATTATTGGATATTGTATTTTCTTAATAAATTTTTACAAAAAAATTATGAAGAGCAGGAAATAAGTGTTTATTTCAACGAAGAAAGTATAGTATTAGAAGCAGAAACTAATAATGTTATTAAGGAAGTATTAAAATTTAAGTTCTCAGATTTTAATTTTAATTACAAAGTTACTATTCTCAAAAATATTTATACAACTTTATTATATTTGAAAAAAAACATAGAAAAATATCATGATTTAAATTTCTATTATTATAATGTCTCTTTAAAAAAATCAGGATTATTTAATAGAGAAATATATAATTCTTTAGCATTTGAAAGGAAAATGCAGAAAATTGCTAATCAAAAGTATATTCAAAAGCTATATTCCAAGGTAATATAATAAAAAAAATAACTATTATGGGAAAAATATGATATTATATTGCGCAAGGAGAATTTAGTATGCAAAAAGAAAAGGTTGAAAAACAAAAAATTAACTATGACCAAATTATTGGAGCGGCTTTGTTATATTTTGGTTCCATTGACTATATTGATTTAGATTTGTTTATTAGAGATTTAAAAAAAACAAATCGATATGTTTTAGAAAATAATCATAATTTTGAAATTACTAAAATCTTAAAATATAATAATGGATTAATAACATTTGAAAACTTACAGAAAAATCGGGATTTAATTGCTGATAATGTTCCAGCCAACTTAATAAAGTTTTTTGCTAAATATAATTTATACGGATATGGTAAAAGAAAAGTTACTTATTTAGAATTATGCAAAGGTAAAGCTAAAGAGAATACTAATATTTTGGTCGTTTCTACCAATCTTCAGGATGCTCAAGATTTACAAGATTTTGGGTTTGAACATGTCGATTATGTTAAATCCATCTTAACATTAAATAAAATATTTAAACAAAACAAACATATTCTAGATCAATATCATGTAATAGTTAGAGGTGATCAGTATTTAGCTACTATTGCTAACTTTTTAGAAATTCAAGAACATATTGATGAGCAAGTAGATAAAGATAAATTAATCAAAGTAACTCTGCAACGCCGAAATGGTGGTAAAGTAGCCTTGAAGTTAAATAAGTTAAATCATATTATTTCCGTTAGTAATTTAACTAAAGAAGAATTTGCTAACAAATTTACGGAAAATATTATCTATAATAATGCTTTAGATCCTAAAAAAGAATATAAAGCTTTAAAAATTAAAACTCAAGTATATAAATTTCCTACTAAAAAAAGTGATTTAAAAATTTTAGTTTTAAGTAAAGATAAAGTTACTAATAAGTTAGTTAATAAAAACGGCTTAAACGTAGATTTTCAATTTGATAATATTCCTAATTTATTAAATGGTCTTGGTAATTACGATATTATTATTAGTAGTTATAAAAGAAAAAATATTATAAGTCAAATTTCGGCGGAAATAGAAGAACAATGTAAAAATTATAATCGACCTCTTGCTTTGTTTTTAACATATACTGATCAGGATGTTCGTTTAGCGAAATTTAACCGTACAATTTTAGGAAAGCAAGTCTTGTTTGAATATTTATGGGCGGGTGAACTAGGCCAAAATCTAAATTCAACTGATAAAATTTGGGGTCAAGGAAACTGCGATGTTTTAAGAAAAGAGTGGCAACAAATAGGTCAAAATCCTGTCTTTCAAAATTCTAATGCTTATGCAAGTGAGCTAGAAATGCTACTAAAAGAATCTGTTCGCATATATAATGCCGGTTTAATGCGCAGTAAAGTGTCTCCTATAGAAAGTATTACATTTGCTTCTCCCAGAACTATAAGTTTAGAATTTTTAACTACGCAAGAAAATATTTTTAATGATGATGAAGTAATTACGATCGCGGAGTTTGATGATTTTATAGCCAAATTAAAAGCTCAAAAAGATTTTACTCAACAAATTACGGAAAATACAGAGTTAAGTTATCAACAATCTAAGGATAATTTAAAACTAATATATCAAGATACAAATTTAAACGAAACATGGGAACTAAGATTGACAGCAAAAAATTATATCCATAATTTTCGTCAGTTTTGCCTATCGATTAATAATAATCCCGAAGAAATTTGTACTTTAATCAAAAAAGATAAAAATTACCTTTTTGCTAGTGCTAAACAAATAGAGATTTTAAAAACAATTATGAGTAAATTTTACGAAATAAAACATTGCATTCCTCTAAAAGAAGATACGTCGCAAAGTCTAATTTCTAAATATGGGGTAACAATTTATGAAGATAAACAAAGATTATTAGAACTTGAAGAAAAATTAAAAAAATTAAAGAGTTTAAAAACATGGTTTACTGCTTCTGAGAAAGAAAAAATAAAAAATAATAAGCGCAAAACAGAATATAAAAAACAAATTGCCCATCATAAGCAAATACTTATGTCTACGGAACAAATAATAAAAGAGGCGGCTACTTTTAACTTTACTAAGTTTGTAAATTTCCTAATAGAACTCTTAACTAAAATAAATAATAAACAATATGTTAAGGTTAATTTTCATTTTTTGGATAGTAATATTAATTTAACAGAAATCTATCAATTTACTTCGCAAGCAAAGCCTATTACTGTTATTACTGAAAAAGAAAATGAAAATATCTTAAATATCCAAGCCAATCAAATGCTAGGCTATTATCCTTATTTTATTATAAAAGTAAATAAACTTAAAAATATTCACTTAAATGAAACGAAAAGTATCTTGATTTATAATTTAAATAGCGGAAAGATTAGCGATGATTTAGTGGAAAATTATCCCGAATTAGAAAACTATTTATTAGCTTTAATAAATATTCGTTTACATCATCCTGAATTTAGTGAAGAGGAAGCCTATACTAAAGTTATGAACAAACTTCTAACTAATCACCAAGATACAACTCAATATAAATTGAAATAACTTGTAATTTCGACAAGTTATTTTTTTAATAGATGGTAAATTACTTTTGAGGGATAATATGAAAGTAAAAGTTTTTGATGAAAATCATGAGAAAGATCTAGAAAATTCGGTAAATATGTTTCTTAGTACCTTAAATGGTGATATAATAGATATCAAGTATGAAGTGTCAATATCTATCTTTGGAGAAGAACAGATATACTGTTTTTCGGCCATGATAATATATAACGAGTAAGTAGGGATATAAGTGAAGAAAAATTCATTTTTAGAAGGAAGCTTTATTGCCACCGCTTCAATTGTTTTTGTAAAAATATTAGGAATGCTTTATGTTATTCCTTTTTATGCGACAGTGGGAGTTAAGGGTGCTAGTTTATATGCTTATGCCTATACAATATACAATATCTTTTTAGATGTGGCCTCCGCAGGACTACCTATTGCCATTTCTAAGTTAATAAATGAGTATAATACTTTAGGCAAAAAGGAAGCTAAAGTACGAGCTTATAAGATAGGAACAAGGATAGTTGGTGTATTATCTCTTGTTTGCTTTTGCATCGTCTTCTTTTTTGCCAAATATATAGCCATCGCTATCTTAGGAGACTTACAAGGGGGAAATACAATTGGAGATGTCACTTTAGTTATTCGTTGCGTTTCTTTCGCTATTTTAGTCATCCCTTATCTTTCCGTATCCAAAGGATATTTGCAAGGCCATCAGTATATTGAACCCCCTTCTGTCAGTCAAGTATTAGAACAGTTAGTTAGAGTTGCTGTTTTAATAGGCGGTTCTTTTATCGCCATCAAGATTTTTAATTTACAAGTTTCCATTGGCGTAGGAATTGCTTTATTTGGCGCTTTAGCGGGGGGTATAGTAGCATGTTTATATATTAAAAGGAAAATAAATCATAATAAAAAAGCCTTAGATTTAGAAGGCAATTTAGCTAGAGATGATGTTCCTAATAAAGAAATAATTAAAAAAATCTTTGGTTATGCTATTCCTTTTATAATAATTGACACAGCCGTAAGCATATATCATTTTATTGATATGATTTTAATTATTCGAACTTTAAATTATTTAGGATATAGTGCTACTAACGTAGAAATGATCACGAGTTCCATAGTAACTTATGCTCCTAAAATCAATATGATCATCTCTTCTTTAGCAACAGGAATGTCCGTTAGTTTAATTCCAACTATTGTGTCATCTTTTGTCAAGAAAGATTGGCAAGATGTAAATGCTAAACTTAATAAAGCTTTGCAAATAATTCTCATTATATCATTGCCGATGGCGGTAGGAATATCCTTGCTTGCTAAGCCAGTTTGGGCCTTATTTTATAATGTGAATAATTTTGGCTTTACGATTTTAAGTTTGAGTATCTTTACAGCTATCCTAACAAATGCTTTTGTAATAACTAGTTCAGTTTTACAAGGACTTAACAAATTTAAAACTGTTTACTTAAGTACGATTTCCGGTTTTGCTACCAATGCCATTTTAGATGTACCTTTAATGTTACTGTTCCATCACCTTAAATTGCCGCCTTATTATGGTGCTATTGTGGCGACGATGATTGGTTATTTATTAACAATATTTATCACATTATTTACATTAAATAGACAAGAAAAGTTTAATTATAAGCAGACATTAAAACTTATAACCAAATCTTTAATACCGCTTTTGGCTATGATAGGAGTAGTAGTGATTTTGAAATTAATAATTCCTTTTACTATCGCTAGTAAAGTAAGTTGTGTTATATATGTGGCTATAATAGCTATAATAGGTGCATGCGTTTATCTATTTATTGCTTATAAAATGCACATCTTGCAAGATATATTTGGTCAAGATTTTATAAATAAACTTATCAAAAAACTTACTCTAGGTAGAGTAAATCTTTCTAAAAATTAAAGCATATACATATTTGAACTTATGTTAATATCGTCATTGCTATTACCGGCATTAATCATATTCTCTAATTTAGAAATACGATTTTCTAGTTTTTGCATTTGGCGTTCTAAGCGTGAGATTTTATTATCATAATCGTTGTTTATATTAGGATAAGTATTAAAAGGTATATCAGGTCCTGCATAAAAACTACTTGAGTTAGATGCAGCTTGATATGGCATCATCCCATTTGGTGCCATTTGATTTGGCATCATCATATTTGGTGCAAAGGATGAAGCTGATTGTGTACTTTCAAAAAAAGCGTTGCGATCTTTTTTCATAAAGATTCCTCCCTTTTCAGTAAATAGTATATGTTGAAATTTTAATAAGTTTCAAAGGAGTGATAAAAATGCGACTTCGTAATGTCAAAAATGCCCAGGAAATTTTAGATAGTTGTGTCTTCTTAATTAAAAATCCGAAGGAGTATAAAGGTAAATATAAAGATTTATTTGCTAATAATAATCCTATCTGTTTAGAAATAGGGATGGGAAAAGGTGATTTTATTAAGCAAATGGCTCAGAATTATCCGAATATTAATTTTATTGGAGTAGAGAAAATGACTAGCATCTTAGCACGAGCTATTCAAAACTTAACGCCATGCCACTTACCAAATGTGAAAGTAATGCGTGTTGATGCTTTAGAATTACAACAAATTTTTTCTTGTGAAATTTCCACGATTTATTTAAACTTTTCGGATCCCTGGCCTAAAAGCCGCCATGCCAAAAGACGTTTAACATCGGAAATATTTTTAAACATTTATGATGATATTTTTAAAGATACAAAAACAATAATTCAAAAAACGGACAATGTCCCTTTATTTGAAAGTAGTATCATCTCTTTAACAAATCATGGTTATAAAATAGAAGACATATCTTTAGATTTACACCAAACTCCTAAAGAAAATTATATGACAGAGTATGAAAAAAAGTTTGCGAAAGAAAATATTAAAATAAATTACTTAAAAGCCACTAAAAAATAATTTGAATAAAAATCAATTATTTAAACAACTTTCTAATTGGACAATTGATCGGTCTAGATGTTAACGGCCCACAGTTAAGCGGTAACATTACGGGCATATTTTGATTCCACATACATTCTCCGCTATCACTATCAGTTCTTCTAGAACCTTGACATTCAGAACAATATAATTCTTTACAATACGCTTTTAATAGCGAAAGCAAAGCTCTTTTATATTCTGGAATTAAATTATCGCTTTGTAACATTTCTTTTATAATTTCAAATTCTTTTTTTGTAAAATTATTCCTTTTGTAGACTATCATAATAAATCCACCTTTCAAAGTTCCTAATATATTAATGCCAAAAATTAGATTTGTCAAATTATTATATATGCTTTAAACTTAAATTTATAAAACTATCTAAAAAATAAAAAATATGATATACTTAAAAACGAAGAGTAGGAGGTAACTTATGAAAAAAATTATACTTGCTCTTTTTGTTTTAATAATATTAACTGGGTGTACCAATATTAACAATCTTTCCTTATCCGAAGTTGTTTCTAATAGTTTTGCTAATCAAAATAAACTATCTAATCAATTTCGTACGGGTTATAAATATTATTTGCCAAGAGGTCTTAATATTATCAGCCAGAGTGATTACAATGAAAGACTTAATACAGATCGATATACCTATTATTTATATGTTGATATAGTAAGCTATTATAATAAAGTAGATAACGAGTTTCAACCGGTAGCAAATGCCTTTTATCAAGAAAAAATTCAGCAAAATAATAAATACGGTTATTTGCAAATACGCAGGGTTAATGATAAATATTTAGTTGAAATAATGTATAATTATGCTAAAATAGAAGTAATAGTAAAGCAAAATGATTTAAACAATACTATTGCTAATGCTATAACCATTTTAAATTCAATTCAATATAATAAAAATATAATTGAAAATGTAATGGGTAAGAATGTATTACAAAATAAAGAAACGGAAATAAATATTTTTGAGAGTAAAAAAACCGATAGTAATATCATTCATTATAAAGAAATTTATGGACAATATGATGATAGTCAAGAAACTCACGATTCAGATTTAATAGATTAAGGAAGGTGTAGAAAGTGGGACTACTGAACAAGATTAAGAATGTTTTATTTGAAGAAGAAGAAATTGAAATACCAGTTTATAAAAAAGAAGTTGAAAAAAAAGAAGAACCGATTAAACCGATAAAAAAACCAGAACCAATAAAAACTGAAAATGTTCATCAACCAAAAGTTGATGTTACACCGATTGCTACTAAAGAAATCAAAGAAGCTAAAGAGGATAATGAAAGAGAGACTTTTAAAACAGAACCAACTTTCCAATTTCCCGTATTTGATGAAAACGAATTTAATGAACCACCTAAAAGAGAACATAAAGTAAATAAGAATAAAACCAATAATAGGAAAATTGATTTTGGCCGTTTTGATACACCAACTAAACCTAAAGAAGAACCTAAAAAATTTGTGCCATCTCCAGTTATATCTCCAGTTTTTGGTGTTTTAGATAAAAATTACATCAAAAAAGATCTTAAGCCCCAAAAAGAAAACACTAAAGAAAAAGTAATAAGTGTTGATGACGTGCGCAAGAAGGCTTATGGTACATTAGAAGAACAAATCGAAAGTACTTTTGATACACCTGCTAAAACTTTTTATGAAGAAAAACCTTCGAAAACAATTAATGATTTATTAATTGATTCAGTAGACGAAGAAATCCCACTTGAAGATGTCAAAATAGACGATATTGAGTATGAAGAAGAGGAAAGTACTAATAATAATGATTCATTAACTGTTTTAGATGAAATCCAAGAAGATTCTAAACAAGATTTAGATGATACCTTAGAAAGCGATTTATTTAATCTGATTGATTCAATGTATACGAATAAGGAGGAGGATAGATAATGATTTTTTTACAAGAACTTTTACCAATAATAATTTATGTTTTATTAATAATATTATTAGTAATTGGCATAATATTAGGTGTAAAGGCTATTTCAGCTTTAGGAAAAGTGGAAAAAGTAGTTGATGATGTTAATAAAAAAGTAGAATCACTAAATGGTTTTTTTAGCATTATCGATTTTACTACTGATAAAATAGTTTCTTTGAGTAACCATTTAATCGATGGTATTGTAATGGCCTTTTCCAAATTATTTTCAAGAAAAAAGAAAACAAAAGAAAGCAAAGTAAAGGAGAATGAAGAATGGGAAAACGAGGAGTAGGAAAATTTTTAGCTGGTGCTGCTATAGGGGGAGCTTTAGGAGTTTTATTTGCTCCGAAAAAAGGTAGTGAATCTCGTCAAGATTTAAAAGATAAAGCCACAGATGTTGCTAAAAAAGTAAAAAATGCTGATTATGCAGAAATTAAAAAAGAAATAGAATCAAAAATAACTAATTTAAAAGAAGAAGTAAAAGATTTGGACAAAGAAAAAGCTTTAGATATTGCTAAACAAAAAGCTAAACAATTAAAAAAACAAGCAAATGATATTGTGGCCTTAGCAATTGAAAAAGGAACACCTGTTTTAGAAAAAGCTGCTGAAGAAGCTAAAACTAAAACAATTGCTATTTTAAATGCAACAATTAAAAAACTAGAAAGTAGTCAAAATACTACCGTCAAAAAAACATCAAAAACTGCTACTAAAAAGTAGGAGTTTTTTTGACAAAAAAATAATATAATGATATTATTTATTTGAATATAAGGAGCATAGAATATGAAAATGACAAAAAAACAAAATATTATTGTAAGTATATTATTTGTATTACTAGTTATAGTAGGAACGGTATCTATTACAGTCTTTTCTAAAAATATAAATGAATCATATGCTTTAGATCTTCGAATTACAAATGTTGTAGTGACAAATGGAAAAGATGTAGTAACTATCCGCTCCACAACAGGATCAGGTAATATAGTAGGTTATTATGTGGGGACAACAAGTAATATTAATAATGCCACATATTATGCCTCTAATAAAAATAGTTATAATGTTAGTTTAATAAATGGAACGTATCATTTCTGGGTAAAAGATAGTACAGGTAAGGTAGCTAAATATCCAAAAACTTTGACTGTAAGCAATTCATGTTCAAGTAGTTATATTTCTAATGCCAAAGGCGACGGAACAAGTAAGCATTGTTACTATACAGCGGATGGTACATATTTAGAAGAAACAAAATCAGAACAGTTAGTTACTTGTGCTAGTGGATATCAAAGAAAGTCAAACGATTCTAATGTTGTTGAAGATTCATGTTCTAATTTATCAACTACATCTATTCAGAATATGGGGCTAACCAAAAAAGTATGTTATAAAGTATGGACTTATTCTTGTGTACCTACTGGAGGATCAACAGGTAGTACCGATAGTTTAAGTGTGTTAAGTGCAACTACTTCTAATGAGTGGACTAATGGCAATAAAGAAATAGTAGTTACAAGCAAAAAAGGAACAAATAATATTGCCGGTTATTATATATCTACTAACTCTGGTAAACCGGATGGCTCAGCAAATTGGAACGCTTCAAGTTCTACGACTTGGACAACTTCGCAAGGAGCAGGTACTTATTATATTTGGGTAAAAGATACAGCAGGTAATATTAGTGCCAATTATAAATCTGTCACCGTTTCAAAAATTGAAACAACGCCACCTCACATTGATTCGGTTATTCCTTCCTCATTTAATAAAAATTTAACTATTAATGCTTCGGATGATGGCGGAAGCGGGATTGCCGGCTATTATATTAGTAGCGAAAATAGTGCTCCTAATTTATCTTCAAGTTGGAATAATAGTAATGAAAATAGTTATACAATTGAAAAAGAACCAGGAACTTATTATATTTGGGTAAAAGATGCCGCTGGAAATATAAGTGGTAGTAAAACCGCTACTATTGCAGAATCTTCAACAACTGATAATAATTCTTTAGCTTCTTTAAGTATTAAAAATGTAGAATTGTCACCTGAGTTTGATCCTAATACGACAGAATACACGGCAATTGCTAGTGTCTCAAAAGCAGTTATCGACGCTACCTTACAAGATAGTAATGCATCATTTGTTAAAAAATATGGTCCTCGAACAGTTAATTTAAAAAGTGGTGTAAACAATATTGTCATTAAAGTTAAAAGTGCTTTAGGTAATGTAAAAGAATATAAAATAAAAGTTACCTATAATGGTAAATCTTCAAATATTGCTAGTGCTCGTTTAAAATCTTTAAAATTAAATAGTGGCAATTTAACGTTTGATCCTAACATTACTGAATATCGTATGTATGTACCACAAAGTTTAGAAAAATTAGAAGTTGAGGCTATTGCAGAGGATAGTAATGCGGAGGTAAAAATTGACAATCCAGAAACACTTCAAACTGGAG
Source organism: uncultured Bacilli bacterium (assembly GCA_947629935.1). Classification (GTDB taxonomy): domain Bacteria; phylum Bacillota_I; class Bacilli_A; order RF39; family UBA660; genus HGM10766. The sequence goes on from CANRFQ010000017.1 coordinate 20,925, forward strand.
ATAATGAGGTAACTATTACTGTAACAGCTACTGATGGTACAATCACAGTTTACACATTGAGAATAATCAAAAAAGAGACTAATGAAATATCAACTAATAATTATCTTAAATCGCTAACTATTACTGGATATGATATTAAGTTCCAACGTGATGTTCAGGAATATGCAATTAGCTTGGGAAATAAAACATATTTAAATATTAATGCTTATGCTGAAGATAGTAATGCCGAAGTAACAATTGATAATACTAAATACTTAACTAAAGATAGTATAATTCATATTATGGTCAGAGCAGAAGATGGTAGTGCAAGAATTTATACTATAACATTAAATAAAAGTTCTATAGGTGTCTTACAAATTATCTTGATAATATTAGGAGCGATTATATTACTTTTAGCTATTGCTTATGTAGTGTTAAGATTATTAGGTTATAGTGTATATATTAATTTTGGAATAATAAAGGATTTCTTCTTAAATCTATTTAGAAAAAATAAAGATGAGGATTAATAATTAAAATAATTGATCTTATTTTCATTCGAAACAAGTTTTATATAAAATAAAATGTTAGAGTTCAGATTGAACTCTTTTTTCTTTTGACAATAGGACTAGGGGGGGGGTATAATAGAAAATAGGAGAGATACCCCATGAAAGAAAAAAGAATAGAAAAAGAAATAAAAAAAGCACAGAAAAAAGGAATATATAATCCTAAACTAAAATTAGGAATAGTAGGATTAATATTAGTAATAGGAACAGTAATAGGAGTATCATATGCATATTATACAAAAACA
>CANRFQ010000018.1 GCA_947629935.1 uncultured Bacilli bacterium
TATAAACTAATTATAATTGTCTACATACCCCCTTTAGTTGTCTACTTTAAGTTTACCAGTACAACCCGTTTTACGGGTGGTTATTTAATTGATAACATTCCCCATTGACAATTAACTAAGGGGGGGGGGTATAATATAATGCTGAAAGGAGAAATATGAAAAAGTTTTTATTGCTTATAGTTTTTGTAATTTCAGGATTATTTTTAACAACTAATGTACATGCTGAAGCAACACCATGTACAGCAGCCAATATTAATAGTGGTAGATGCAATGTAAATAGTGAACTAATTATTGATGCTACTACTGAACAAACTATTGGCTCTAGTGTAAGAGTTGAAGAAGGTGGAAAATTAACTATTACTGGTAGTGAAAAAGTTACACTTTCAGATTTTATTTTTGTTGCTGCCGGAGGCGAGCTTATTATTGATGCTAGTGATGTTGAAGCAAAAAGAGAAATAGCAATGGTAAGTGGTAAATTAACAGTTGGAGCAAATGCTAACATTACATATACTAATGAGAATAACAGTGCTTGGGCTATTTATGCAAATACCGGTTCTACCATTACTTTAAATGGTAATATAGATGTTACTAATGCAAATATGTTCCTTATTTCAGCTGGTGCATTGGGTACACCTAATATAACTGTGGATGGTGCGAACCTTAAAGTAGATGATGAATCATCAATATTTGAATTTAATGCTGAAAGCGTAAAAGGTAATATAGCTATCAAAGATGGCGAATTTGATGGAAAAGTATTTACTGTTCGTTCTGACCCTTCTGGTAACATAAATGAGGAATCAGAAATAGTAATTGAAAAAGGAAAGTTTAGTGACACTAGTACAATAAAGTCTGAATATTTAGCTGAGGGTACTATCCTTAATGGGGATGGAACAGTTACTAAAGTAAAATTACCAGTACAACCTGAAACTAAACCGCCAGTACAATCTGAAATTACCCCTCCAGAACAATTCGAAGTTACACCTGAAGAATCTGTTAACAATAATGTATCTAATACCGAAGAAGTAGCTAATCCAATTACTTCAGATAATATTTTTATTAATGTTGCTATGGGTATTGTTGGATTAATTGGTATTGCTGGATGTGGAATATATTATAAAAGATTCAATAATCTAGTCGAAACAAGTAAATAATTAAGAAAAGAGGATTTTTTCTCTTTTTTTTTATACATAAACTTGATGCTAACACAATAGCAATTATGTGGAAGTTAGTAATAAAGAAATAACTACAACTGAAGATCCAATTACAGTAGAAAGTGATTTAGAACTAGAAAAAACTGTTTATGCTGATTATCCAGAAGTTGTAATAAAATGAAATAATTTCATTACAGCCTCTTTTTATGGGGCTATTTTATTTAATTTAATTCTATATTTATTTTGCCATATAAAAGAGTTTTTAGATTTTAGTTAAAAATAGATTAAAAAAAGGCTTTTTAATTACTAGTTGGCTTTTAAAAGTAGTTTTAATAATATAATATGTTATATATATTAACTTGATATTATATATAAAAAGCGATATATTATGACTAGGAAAGAAAGGCGTTTCTATGGAAAGTTTAACAACTACTATAAGTGTTCAAGTTGATAAGCACGATAAAGAGATAGCGATGGAAATACTAAGTAGCTTAGGTTTAAACTTGAGTACTTATGTTAATATGGCAATTAAACAATTAATTAATAAAGATGGTATCCCTTTTGAATAGTAAATCCGAAACCTAGTAAAGAATTATTGGAAGCTATTCAAGAAGGGGAAGATATTTTAAGTGGAAAAATTAAAGCCAAAAAATATACTAATATGGATGAACTGTTAAAGGATTTAGAGGCATAATGTTAACTTAGAAAATACCAAATGTGATATAATAACAGCAAGGAAATGAGGTAAAAAAATGGAAAAGACCTATATATTTGGCCATCGTAAACCTGATACTGATTCTGTTTGTGCCAGTATTGCGCTTTCGTATTTAAAAAATAAATTAGGAATGAATACCGAAGCTCGCGTGATTGGGACAATTAATAATGAAACAAGATATGTTTTAAAAAATTTTAATGTAGATGAGCCTTTATACTTAAACGATGTAAAAGTTCAAGTTAATAACATTAATTATCAAAAGAATGTTGTTTTAAATGATAATGCTTCTATTTTAAAAGCTTTTAACTTTATGAATGAAAATAATGTTCCCGCTTTACCTTTAATTGATGATAAGGGGACTTTAAATGGTTTAATTACTTTAAAAGAAATAGGTAAAGATTTAGTCCAAGGTGATTTAAACAAATTAGCAACTTCTTATGCTAATATTTTAGAAACTCTTAATGGACAAGAAATTTTAAAGTTTGATGAAGAAATTTTAGGGACATTAATGGTGGCTGCTTTTAAGAGTGAGTCTTTTATTCATCAAGTGCAATTACAAGCTGATAATGTTTTAATAGTAGGCGATAGGTACAATATTATTAAAAAGGCTTTGGATGAGAAGATTAAACTATTAATTGTTGTAGGAGGTCATAAACTACAAGAAGATTTACTTGCTTTAGCCCGTGATAATAAGGTTAATATTATTTATACTGATTATGAAACATATGAAACTGCGAGTAAAATCAGGTTAGCTAATTATATTAAAAGTATAAAAGTAACAGAAGAACCGATAACTTTTGATGTTCATGATTATCGTACAGAGATAATGGAAGAAATTAATAAATATGGACATACAACTTATCCAATAGTTAATAAGAAAAATAAATGTTTAGGTTTATTAAAAGTTACTGATACATACAGTTATGAAAAAATGAATGTTATTTTAGTTGATCATAATCAAAAAGCCCAGAGTGTGGAAGGTATTGATGAAGCTAATATTTTAGAAGTAATTGATCACCATAATTTAAGTACTATCTGGACTTCTAGCCCTATTAGTTTTAGATCTATGCCAGTAGGAAGTACTTGTACAATTATTTATAAGCTATATGAAGAAAATAATATTGCTATTCCTTATGATATTGCGGGTTTGATGTTAGCGGCGATTTTATCCGATACTATGATATTTAAGTCCCCAACGACGACTGAGATAGATAAAGAAGTAGCTACTAAACTTAGTGAAATGACTAAGATTGATATTGAACAATTTGGGTATAATATGTTTAAAGCTGGCTCTACTATTAAAGGAATGACTCCGGAAGAAGTATTTAATCAAGATCTTAAAAATTATAAAGTCGGAGATGAATCGATGGTTATTTCGCAAGTATTTACCATGGATTATGATGATATAAAACAAGACTTAAACTCTTATATTACCGTCTTAAATAATTTAGCAGCCCAAGGATATAAAGTAGCAGTTATGTTTATTACGGATGTAATTAAAAATGGTTCTTATATCATCTTTAATGATAATGCTAAAGAAATTATTGAAGAAAGTTATAATATCAATAATGTTTATCAAGGAATATACTTACAAGATTTAGTTTCCCGTAAGAAACAATTAGTACCAAATATTATGGAAGCAATGCAAAGAAAAATTTAGTGTTGCTTTTTTAAAAGGAAAAGGTGATTTGATGCAAGCATTAATAACAGGTGCCAGTAGTGGAATTGGTAAAGATATGGCCAGATATTTATCTTCTTTAGGGTATGATTTAATCTTAGTAGCCAGAAGAAAAGATCGTTTGGAAACATTACAAAAGGAACTAAAAACTAAAGTTAAAATTATTCCTTTAGATTTAGCTGTGGAAGCTAATTGTTTTAAACTATATGAAAAAGTAAAAGAGGATAACATTGATATTTTAATTAATAATGCAGGCTTTGGTTTATTTGGCGTATTTTATAAAACGGATTTAAATCGTGAATTAGAAATGATTAATGTGAATATTAAATGTGTGCATATTTTAACAAAGTTATTTTTGCAAGATTTTATGCAAAAAGATCGAGGCTATATATTAAATGTGGCTAGCAGTGCTGGTTTTTTGTCAGGCCCGCGTTTGAATACTTATTATGCCACTAAAAATTATGTTTTAAAATTAACTATGGCTATTTATGAAGAATTAAGACATAAAAAAAGTAATGTCGGTATCAGTGTTTTATGCCCTGGACCCGTGGCAACGGAATTTAATCAAGTTGCTAAAGGGAAATTTAGTTTAAAAGAAATGGCTAGTGATAAAGTAGCCAAAATGGGAATTGATAAAATGTTGAAGAAAAAATTAATTATAATTCCTGGTTTATCTAATAAACTATCTATCTTTTTCATGCGTTTTATTCCTTATAAATGGCAATTAAGAATAATATATCAAATTCAAAAACGCAAAACATCTTGAACAAACGTATGTGTTAGTGTAAAATAATGGCTGTGAGGAAAAATGAAGTTTAAGAAAATATATTTAGAAATCACTAATGTTTGTAATCTTAAATGTTCTTTTTGTCATGGTACAAAAAGAAGAAAACAATTTATTGATTTTGAAAGTTTTCAACAAATTTTAGCCAAAATCAAAAATTATACTAACTATTTATATTTTCATATTATGGGTGAGCCTTTAATGCATCCTTTAATTAATGAATTAATAAACGAAGCAAGTAAAGATTTTTATATAAATATTACAACTAATGGCTATTTAATCTCGAAAATAGTTAATAATAAAAATATTAGGCAAATAAATATCTCTTTACATAGTTATGATCCCCAATATCAAATATCTTTAGAAGATTATTTAACTAATATATGTGAAAGTGCGAAAAAGCTTAGCGAAAATCAAACAATCATTAACTATCGCTTATGGACTAAAAATAAATATCAAAAAAAGATAGTAGCTTTTTTAAATAATTATTATCAAACAAATATTGTTTTACAAAAAGGTTTTAAAATTAAAGATAATATATTTATTGAAGAAGACGAAGAGTTTATTTGGCCCAGTAGGGAAAATGATTTTACTTTTTTAGAAGGAAACTGTAAGGCTTTAAAAGATCATCTTGGTATTTTAGTAGATGGTACAGTTGTTCCCTGTTGTTTAGATAGTGAGGGAATAATTAAACTAGGAAATATTTATCAAAGTGATTTAGAAAGTATTCTTAACAGTCCTTTAGCTTTAGAGATATCAAAAGGTTTTAAAGATAATAAAAGGGTGCATAAATTATGTCAAAAATGTAATTTCCGCCTTAAATAAAAAGTGATATAATAGGAAAACAGGTGAAGTAGAATGGATAAAATTATTATTAAAGGGGCTCGTGAAAATAATTTAAAAAATATTAATTTGGAATTACCGAAAAACAAATTAATTGTTATGACTGGTGTTAGTGGTTCAGGTAAATCATCTTTAGCTTTCGATACCATATATGCGGAGGGACAAAGAAGATATGTGGAAAGTTTATCGGCTTATGCTCGTCAATTTTTAGGGGGTAGTGAAAAACCAGATGTCGATTCTATTGAAGGACTATCACCTAGTATTTCCATTGATCAAAAAACGACTAATAAAAATCCACGAAGTACCGTAGGAACTGTAACGGAAATTTATGATTATTTGCGTCTTTTATTTGCGCGCATTGGAACTCCTTATTGTCCTAATCATCATATTCCGATTACTTCCCAAAGCATTGAAGAAATGACAAATAAAGTTATGGACTTAAAAGTTGGAACAAAGATTGAAATCTTGGCTCCTGTTGTGCATGGGGAAAAAGGGACACATCAAGATTTATTGGAAAGCTTACGTAAGCAAGGTTACTCGCGCGTTCGTGTTAATGGCGAAGTCATGGATTTATACGAAGATATCAAATTGGAAAAGAATATTAAAGATAATATTGATGTTATTATTGATAGAATTGTTTTAAGTGAAGAAGATCGTTCGCGTCTTTTTGAAGCAATTGAAACATCAACTAAACTAGCTAATGGTAAAGTAGTTATTAATATTATTGGGGATAAAGAGTTAATCATGAGCGAAAACTATGCCTGTGATTTATGTAATTTCTCTTTACCAGAATTAGAACCTAGATTATTTTCGTTTAATTCTCCCTATGGAGCCTGTCCAGAATGTAAGGGAATAGGAGTTAAACAAAATATTAATATTGATCTTTTGATTCCTGATAAAAATAAATCTATTAATGATGGGGCGATATTGCCTTTAACTATTGATCAAAACATTTATTACACGTCTTTGCAAACGGCTTGTGATTATTATCATATTGATATGGATAAACCAATCAAAGATTTAACGAAAAAAGAATTGAATATAGTTTTATATGGTTCTAAAGATATTTTAAAATTTAAATATATTTCCAAAAACGGCAATGTGCGTTATACAAATGATTTTTATGAAGGAATTGTTAATAATTTAGAAAGACGTTATATGGAAACTTCTAGTACTTGGATAAGAGAGTGGATAGAAGGCTATATGACTGAGTCATTGTGTCCTGTTTGCCAAGGAAAACGTTTGTCAGATGAGGTTTTATCAGTCTATATTAATAAGAAAAATATTTATGATATGACGGCTTTAAGTATTGATAAATTATATACTTTTATTAGTAATTTAAAACTGACCAAAGAGCAAGCTAAAATTAGTGATTTAATTGTTAAAGAAATTAAATCGCGCCTGGAGTTTTTAATTAATGTCGGCCTATCTTATTTAACATTAGCGCGTAATACGGCCACTTTATCTGGCGGCGAAGCCCAAAGAATAAGACTAGCTACGCAGATTGGTAGTCGTTTATCAGGGGTTTTATATGTCTTAGATGAACCAAGTATTGGTCTTCATCAAAAAGATAATGAAAAATTAATTAAGTCTTTACAAGACATGCGTGATCTAGGTAATACTTTAATTGTTGTTGAACATGATACTGATACGATGTTAGCTGCTGATTATCTGGTAGATATTGGTCCTGTCGCCGGGAAAAACGGAGGTTATATTGTGGCCCACGGTACTCCGGCCGAGGTTATGAAAAATAAAGAGAGTATTACGGGTCGTTATCTTGCCGGTTTAGAGAAAATTGAGGTTCCCAAAAAACGTCGGAAAGGAACAGGTAAATATCTAGAAGTTAAAGGTGCTAAAGAAAACAATTTAAAAGATATTGATGTGAAAATTCCATTAGGAAAATTAGTTTTAGTAACGGGTGTTAGTGGTTCAGGTAAATCAACTTTAGTAAATGAAATATTATATAAAGCCGTTGCTAATAGTGTGAATAAGGCTCATCATATTCCTGGTAAGCATAAGAAAATTAAGGGCTTGGAAAACATCGATAAAATAGTGCATATTACTCAAGATGCCATTGGGCGAACACCGCGTAGTAATCCGGCTACTTATGTAGGAGTCTTTGATGACATTCGCGAAGTATTTGCTACAACTAAAGAAGCCAAAATGCGTGGATATGATAAAAGTCGTTTCTCTTTCAATGTTAAAGGGGGAAGATGTGAAGCTTGTAATGGGGATGGCGTCAAAAAAATTGAAATGCATTTCTTACCTGATGTTTACGTCCCATGCGATGTTTGTAAGGGAGCCCGCTATAATAAAGAAACTTTAAATATAAAGTTTAAAGGTAAAAATATTTCTGATGTTTTGCATATGCGTGTGGAAGAAGCCATTGAATTTTTTGAAAATATTCCGAAAGTTAGAACTAAATTACAAACGATGATAGATGTAGGCCTTTCTTATGTGGAACTAGGCCAAAGTGCTCCTACTTTATCCGGGGGCGAAGCCGGACGTGTTAAACTTGCCAAAGAATTACAAAAGAAACCAACTGGTAAAAGTTTATTTATTTTAGATGAACCCACAACTGGTCTGCATAGTGCCGATATCAAAAAATTATTAGTTATTTTAAATCGAATTGTTGATAATGGTGATACGGTGTTAGTTATTGAACACAATTTAGATGTTATTAAAGTAGCAGACCACATAATTGACTTAGGACCTGATGGTGGGGATAATGGTGGAACCATTGTTGCCGAAGGAACACCTGAAGAAGTAGCCAAAGTAAAAGGCTCTTATACCGGAGAATTTTTACAGAAAATTTTATAGGGGAAAGGAAATATTTATGACGGAATTAGAAAAAAATAATAAGATTAATTTAGAAAATTTTCTAAAATCATTTATAACTCCCGATATGTTTACCGAAATTAAATTAAAAAACATGCAAGAAAAAATCCAAGCAGAATTATCACTTTACCAACAAGGATTAGAAGAATTAGAACAAAAAGAACATCTAAAGAGATTAGATTATATTAATATGCTTAATAAAATTAACAAGATTTTAATAACTTTGCAAAATAATGTTCAAGAATATGAATATGTAAATGGTAGCTATATTTGTCATAATAAGAGTGTTGCTTCTTTTTTAGAAACAATTAATAGTAAATATAACTTTAATCTAAATATTCAAAGAGATTATGAAGATGAAAGTTACCAATTAAATATGCCTTGTCCTATTATTAATTATCATTTAGTAGATAATGAAGTATGGGGAGATTATAGTTTGTTTGTTAAGACTGATGATTTTGAAAGACAAATTAAATATTTAATTGAAAATAATTACACACCCATATTTATAAGTGAGTTAGAAAATATTTCTCAAATTAATAAACCAATTATAATAACCTTTGATGATGGCTATAAAAATGTTTATGAAAAAGTTTGGCCTATTATAAAAAAATATAATATTAAAATAAATGTTTTTTGTATTGTAGCTTGGCTAAATAATGACCCATATCTAAAGGCAGACATGATTACTAAAATGGCTCAAAGTGGGTTAGTGGAGTTTCAATCTCATGGTCTTAACCATCAAAATTTAACTACGCTAGAAGAAAAGCAATTAATAAATGATTTAAAGCAAAGTCAAACAATTTTACGAGAAATTGCCCATCAATCTGTTAGTGCTTATGCTTATCCAAGCGGTCAATATAATGCAAAAGTTTTACAAATTATTTCTCAATATTATAAATATGCTTTTACCACAGATGGGGAAGTTAATGACAAATCCAATTATAATTTAAACCGTATGAATATTTATCGTAATAATAATTTAGAAGAATTTAAAAGGAAGTTAACGATTTAAATAACAAAAGTGATTAACATAAAAGCGGTTACTTTTGTTTTTTTCTTTGAAAGTTTTTGTTATAATAAAAATACCTTGAGGAGGATTTATGGGCAAACTACAAAAAATTAGAGATTATCAAAAGTTACATGGGACAGGAAAAACAATTAATTGGCTTGTTAATAATGTTAAATATCGTCTTCATAAGTTAAAAAGTAAGCCAATTGAATTTGATTATCAAGAGTTATCTTTAGAAGAGAAAAAATATCTTATTCCGAAAACGAAAGGAAATGTCTTTATATTTGGTACGGTACCTTTTTATGATATAGGTGGAGGGCAAAGAAGTGCTTGGCTAGCACGAATTTTCAATAAATTAGGATATCAAGTCTTTTATCTTTTTGCCTTTGATTCTAGTGAATCGAAAAAGTTTAAATTAGAAATTGATTGTGTTATGCACAAAGCCATTAAAAATGTTACTGTTCAAGATATAGAAGAGCATGTGCAAGAAAATGATATTGCTATTTTTGAAGCCCCTTATAAGGGTTTTAAAGATTATGTATTAATGTTTAAACAAAAGAAAGCTCATATTGTGTATGAAAATATTGATAATTGGGAAAGTCATTTAGGTAACTTAGTTTATGATGCTGAAACATTAAAATTAATCTTAACTAATGCGAGTTTATTAACAGGTACAGCTTTACCCTTGGTAGAACAATTAAAGGTATACTTAAATCGTTTTGATCTTAAAGCGAAAGTTGTTTATATTCCTAATGCTGTTGATGATGAATTATTTAATCCTCTAAAAACTTATGAACAACCAACTGATTTAGTAATAGGTAGTAAAACTTTACTATATTATGGGTCTTTATGGGGAGATTGGTTTGATTGGGAACTGCTTACTAAATTAGCCTTGAAAAATCCCAATATTCAGATTAATTTAATTGGTGATGATAATTCTGTAAATAAAAGTGATATGCCAAGTAACATTCATTTTTTAGGATTAAAAAAACAAACAGATTTACCTAGTTATTTAGCATATGTCGATTATGCCATTTTACCTTTTAAAACAGATAATGTTGGTAAATATGTATCGCCTTTAAAATTATTTGAGTATATTGCTATGCATAAAAAAATAATTGCTACTCCTTTACCAGATATAGCAGATTATCCTAATTTAGCTACGGGTTCTACTTATGAAGAATGGCAAAAAATATTAAATAGTAAGAAAAAGGTTGATATTTCTTTAGCTGATGATTTTACTAAAGATAATAATTGGTATAAAAGATGTTTTGATATATTGGAAAATTTATCGAAAAAGGCCGTTAAGAAATGTGCTTCTAAATTTTATGATAATTTATCTGTTATTGTTTTAAATCATAATAATGATAAAGTTATATTTAGATGTGTGGATACCTTACTTAAATATAATGAACGATATAACTATGAAATTATCGTGGTCGATAATCAAAGTACCGATGGTTCTTTAGAAAAATTAGAAAAGATGTATAAAAAAACTCAGAATGTTAAAATTGTTGCCAATAGTAAAAATGGTTGTTCATCGGGTCGAAATTTAGGTGTCCAAAATGCCACAAAAGACTATATTGTCTTTTTAGATAGTGATCAATGGGTTTTACATAAATATTGGTTAGATAATTATTTGGATATTTATATGAAAACACCTGATGTAGGAGCTATTGCTTGGGGTGCGGGATGGTTTAATGATTATGGTCATTCTTACCGTTTTGTCGATAATTATGAATATCGTTCTATGCCACCAATGATCCAAGCCCGTTGTGATATTGGTTATTTAGCTACTTGTGGTTTACTAATGTCCAAACAACTATTTACCCAAATAGAAGGATTTGATGAGGCCTATGATCCTACTTGTTATGAGGATACTGACCTAGCTTTAAAGATTAGAAATAGTGGGAAACAAATATATTATTCTAATTTACTAGGAGTGGGGCACCTTCCTCACCAAACTACGGGGGCCGGTAGCAGTGCCCATGATAAACTAATATTAGAAAAAGGAAATTATTTTGTAAGTAAATGGAAAGATATTAATCCTGATTTACTTAAATATAAAAAGTAGACTGACGCCTACTTTTTTTAAAAGGTTTTTTCCGAATAAGAATGAGAGTAGTTAATTCGTTCATCAAATTCCACATAGTTTAAATAAATCATTAGAAGTAAATACCAATTACCAGTAGTCGGATCACTTAAAATTAAATGGTCGCGTCCGGCTTCTTCCACTATGCCTGTAAAAATTTTGTCTTTCCATTCATTGGAATCCGGAAAGGAAAAGAAAGCTCTTACTCTTTTACCCTTATTTAATCTTAAGATGTTTTCAATATAACTTTGTTCCATTGGTAAACTACTTTGGCCAACATTTTCAATATTAGCTTGGTAGTTGTTGGCAATAGGATTTGGATTGGAAGTTATATTAGGATTAGTTGCTGTGGGAAATGTGGGATTCTGATAAAAATTGCCGTTCATTTTTTATTTCACCTCATTTAATTTATATGCAAATAAAAAATAATATAGTATAATTATTTATGGTGATAATAATGTTTTTTAATGCAAGTAAAATAATTGAAGCAGTTAAAGAAAAAAATAGGATACCAAGGATATTAGTTTTATTAGTGGGGACATTTATATTGGGATTAGCTTATAATATGTATTTAAAAGCTAACAACTTGGTTACCGGCGGGGTTAGTGGTCTTTCCATAATTTGCCAAAAATTTTTTGGTTTAGATGCTAGTATCTTTATTTATATTTTTACTTTTATTATTTTAATAATTAGTTTTTTTACTTTAGGAACAAAAGAAGGTTTAAAAGGGTCTTTAGGAGCAATTTTATATCCCGTAATGGTTAGTGTTACGAGTCCTTTAGCTAATTATCTTAATGCTCATTATGTTTTAGACAATTTATTAATTGAAGTGTTGGTAGCTAGCTTGCTGATGGGCTTTGCTAGTGGCATTATTTATAAAGTTGGTTACTCTACCGGTGGGAATGATACGATTGTCCAAATCATTAATAAGTATGCAAAGATTCCTATGGGAAAAGCTACTTTTATTAGTAATGTAGTTATTATTTTATTAGGTGGAGCCATCTTTGGTATTAATAATGTTGTTTATGCTATTATTATTGTAGCCATTGAAAGCATGGTTGTAGATAAAATCTTACTTGGTATATCTGATAGTAAACAATTCTTTATTCATACTAAAGAATTATCGAAGGTTAGAGAGTTAATTATTGAAAAGTTAAACACAGGTGTTACGGTTATTGAAACAACGGGAGGGTTTACGCATAAAAAAAATAAAATGTTAATGTGTGTTGTCGCTACGAAAGATTATTATTTATTTAAAGAGGCAGTCTTAGAAATAGATCCCGAAGCTTTCTTTGTTATTAATGATTGTTATGAAGTATCAGGGGGAGTTAAAAGAAGCACCACACCTTTTATTTAGCCTTTTGGAAAAGCCGAAATTTACCATTTATTAAATGGTATTTTTTTGCTATAATGGATGTAATAGTAGGTGGTAAAATGAAGTTCATAAAAATACAAGACTGTTATAAAGTATATAAAAATGGTGTTACAGCTACTGCGGGGTTGAATTTAGAAATAAGCAAAGGAGAATTTGTTTTCATTATTGGGGCGACAGGATGTGGAAAATCGACTTTGATTAAAATGCTTTACCGTGAAGAAAAACCAACGAAAGGCAAAGTAATAGTTGGAGGAATAGATGTTGCCAAATTACGTAATGGAAAAGTTTATAAATTAAGAAGAAAATTAGGAATTGTTTTTCAGGATTTTAAATTGTTACCAAAGTTAACTGTTTTTGAAAATGTGGCCTTTCCTTTAAATAGTATGGGGCTTAAAAAAAGTGATATTAAACCACGCGTGTTAAAAGCATTAGAGTTAGTTGGTTTAAAAGAAAAAGTGCGCAGTTATCCCAATGAACTTTCCGCTGGTATGCAACAGCGTGTTTGTATTGCCCGCGCTATGGTTAATAGTCCCAAGTTATTAATCTGTGATGAACCAACAGGTAATCTAGATCCTGAGACTTCTAAAGAAGTTATGGACGTATTAGATTCCATTAATAAAGAGTTAGGAACAACAATTGTTATGGTTACCCATGATAAGGATATTGTTAATAGAATGAAAAAAAGAGTTATTCTTTTAGATAATGGTATTCTTGCCAGTGATGAATTGAAAGGAAAATATAAAGCCCATGAAACCGTTTAGAATTTTATTTCGCAGTATAAACGATGGCTTGCGAAGTGTTTTTAGGAATTTTAGTTTAAGTACAGCTTCAATATTATGTACAACAATTACTTTGATTTTAGTATCTTTAGCGATTTTAGTATCGATAAACGTTAATAGTTTTACCAAAGACTTAGAACATGATTTAACTATAGTGGTATTTATGGATCGTGATTCGACTGATGAAGATGCTGAGGTAATCCAAAGAAAGATTGAAAGTTTATCGAATGTGGATAGTGTTGAATATGCTTCGAAAGAAGTAGTAAAAGCTGAGATGATGGGAGAATCTGATACCTTTAGTGCTATTATGGGTAGTTGGAATGCTGATACTAATCCTCTGCAAAATGAATTTACAATTAAAGTTAAAGAAGCGGAGGGTTTAAATAAAACTGCTAAAGAAATTGAAAAATACGATAAAGTTGATTCAGTCCAATATGGTGAAGGTATGGTTGAAAAAATGGTATCTTTATTCGGCGTTATTCAAAAATCAACAATTGTAATCGTAGTTGCTTTAGTTGTCGTTACGGCTTTCTTAATTAGTAATACAATTAAGATTACTATTTTCTCGCGTCGTAATGAAATAGAAATTATGCGTCTTGTTGGAACTAGTAATTTTGTTATTAGATTACCATTTTTATTCGAGGGTTTCTTCTTAGGCATAATTGGTTCGATAATTCCGATTTTAATAACAATTTATGGTTATATGTTTGCTTATGATAAGTTAGGTGGTTATTTATTTAGTAATATAATTAGAATGGTAAAACCAACAAGCTTTGTCTTTACAGTAGCTTTAGTTTTATTAGCTATCGGAGCTATTGTTGGTATGTTTGGTAGTTTCCGTTCTGTTAGAAAGCATTTGAAGATATGAAAAAGATATTGGTTATATTATTTACAATCCTATTTATGGGCTTTTCCCTAGTAACGGGGGATTTAGTTGAGGCTGCCAAAAAACAAACTTTAGGCGATTTGAAAGATGAACTTTCAGCTTTAGAGAAAAAACAAGCTGATAATAATGCCTTATCGGCTAAGACTCAACAAGAAATCGATAATAAAAGAGCGTCAGTAAAAGCTGCTAATGACGAAATAGAGGCAAATCAACGCAAAGTTGAAGAAGCTAAACAAAAAATTATTGAAAGTGAAAAAGAAATTGAAAAAACAACCGAAGAATTAAATGACTTAATGCGTTATTTACAGATGACAAAAAGTGAAAATGTTTATTTAGAATATATTGCTAATGCTAATTCTATTTCTGATTTAATTAAAAGAACTTCTGTAGTTGAGCAAATATCGACTTATCAAAAAGAAGAGATTGCCCGATTAGAAGCTTTAATTAAAGAAAAAGAACAATTGCAAATTGATTTAGCAGAGACAAATAAAAAATTGGAAGTCCAGATTACCGAATATGAAAAGAAAATCGAAGAATTAGACAAATATTTGAATCAATATACCCAAATAGGAATTTCGACAGCTCAAGAAATTAAATCACAACAACAACTTATTAAAGAATATGAGCAAAAGGGTTGTAAAATTGATGAATATATTGATGATTGTGTAGCAAGATTAAACGTTATTGTTAGAGCCAGTGGTTTCTTAAGACCATATGCTGTTGGTAGAGTAAATAGTATCTTCGGTCGAGCAGGAGGACACTATGGTATTGACTTGGGTGGTGTGGCTCAAGGAAGTAATGTCTATGCGGCGGCGCCGGGAGTAGTTGCGGCAACGTGGTATAAGCAATCATGTGGTGGGAATATTGTTTATATTCACCATAATATTAATGGTAAAGCTTATACTACTGAATATGCTCATTTATTACAAATTAATGTTTCACCTGGTCAAGCTGTAACGACTTCGACAGTTATTGGCTTATTAGGTGGCGGTTCGAGTACATGGAGTTATGACCATTGTACAACTGGAGCCCATCTTCATTATAATATTTCTACTGGTCATTATTTAGGAGTTGGTTCTGAAGGATATCGTAATCGTAATACCTTCTATGCTAATTCCGTAACAACTAATTCGAGTATCAGTGGTTTTGTTAATCAAAAAGGCTGGACTTGGAATACTAGATAAAAACGTCGCTTTGGCGATGCTTTTATTTTACAAAAAATTAAATTTTGCAGAATATTTAATTCAAAAATTTAAAAATTGTATAAACAAAAAAGGAATTATTGCAGAAAAATAATAGCAAAAATTCCTTTTTTGTCTTTTGCTATTAAAATTTATATGTGTTAATTTTTAATTGGATATATCAAGTTACTCTTGGCTAGTGCTTTCCTAAAAAATTAGGAAGGTGATAATTATGAGAGAGAAAAATTTCTATCAAATAATTATAGTGACTCTTTTAATAGCAACACTGCTACTAATAATGTATTAGAAGCAAAGTAACAACTAAGATAAAACATAAAAGGTAATGGTTGATACACAAAAAGAGCACCGAATGCCACAGGGGGTCAAACGGTGCTTTCCACCAAAAGGAAAGCACTAGGCCTAAAAAGGCTTGGTGTATCCACTTAAATTGTAATATAATATTTTATTTAAAGTCAAGTTATATTTGTCTTTTTCTTTTGACAATAAAGAATAAAAGTTAAATTAAAAGCTTGAAATGTAATTGACTTTTATTAATAAAGCGTTATAAAATGATTGAAATTATAGTTTGTTTATTTTAAAGAAAGTATATTAAAGGAAGTTTATTGTTGAGAATAGATTGCGAGGTGAAATAATGATAGTAAGTAACTTAAACAAGCAAATAGGAGCAAAAGATATATTACAAGATGTTTCTTTTACTCTGGATAGTAATGACAAAGTTGGATTGGTCGGAGTAAATGGAGCGGGTAAATCCACTTTATTAAAAATTTTAGCTAAAGAAATAAATCCGGATAATGGTAAAGTAAAATTAAATGAGGAAACTGTTTCTTATTTAAAACAAGAAATACCTTATATTTATAATGATTTAACTATATTAGAGTATATAAAACAAGAATTAAAAATAGATAAGTTAGAAACAAGGCTACATGAACTAGAAAGTAATTTAACTGATGAGGTCATGGAAGAATATAGTGATGTTTTAAATCAATATGGGTATTCGTTTGAAGATAACTTAAACTCTATTTTAGTAGGGCTTAACTTTAAAGAAGATATTAATAATAAGATTAAAACTTTATCCGGGGGCGAAAAGATTAAAGTATTGCTTGCTATAGTCCTTTTACAAAATGCGGATATTTTATTATTAGATGAACCAACTAATAATTTAGATACGGAAGCTATTTTGTATCTTGAGAAAAAACTAAAGGCCGCAAATAAAAAAATGATGATTGTTTCTCATGATGAAGTGTTTTTAAATAATATTGTTAATAAAATTTATGAATTAGAAAAAGGCAAAATAAATTTATACAATATGTCTTATCAAGAATATTTAAAACAAAAAGAGTTAGAATATAATGAATTAAAAGAAAGATATATAAAAGCTCAAGACCAAAAAGATAAATTGAAACATCAAGTCCAAAAAGCTAAAGAATGGGCCAATAAAGGCATAAATAAAAAAGCTCATAATGATAATGATAAGCTTGCTAATAATTATGCGAAAGAAAAAACAAATACGGATAATATTTCGAAATTAACAAAAGAGTTAGAAAAAATCGAAATACCTAATTTTGAAGAAAAAAAACCTATAAATGTCTTTTTTAATCTGGATGAAGTTAAAGGAAATAAAGATATAGAATTAAATCATTTAGTTTGTGGTTATGAAACCTTTAAAACTTCAGAAATCTGTTTATTAATTTCTTATGGAACAAGAGTTAATATAATAGGGGGTAATGGCACTGGAAAAACAACGCTTATTAAAACTATTTTAAAAGAGATTTCGCCTCTTAAAGGGAATGTCAATATCGGAAGTGGCGTAAGGATTGGTTATATTTCCCAAAATACTTTAGATAGCGCTTTAGATGAAAGTATTTATAGTTATTTAACTAAAGATATTGAAGATATAGATAAAGCTAAAGTATTTACTTTATTAAATAAATTTAATATAGATTATGATGATAAAGACAAATCGTATTTATCTTTATCTCCAGGAGAAAGAACTAGAGTTAATTTAGCAAAACTGGCTATAAATAATATTAATGTTTTAATTTTAGATGAAGTAACAAATCATTTAGATAAAGAAGCTCTTGATTTAATATATGAACTAGTCAGTAGTTATATGGGAACAATTATCAGTATTTCTCATAATCGAAAATATAATCAATACTTAAATGCTGATATAGATTTAGACATAGAAACAGGCGAAATATTTGAAAATTAACAAATTATAAAATTATTTTTCTGTAGGGTGATATTTGGATATTAAAGCCTCGGCTACTTTAATGCCATCTATAGCTGAAGTCGTAATGCCTCCCGCATAGCCTGCTCCCTCACCACACGGATATATGCCCACAATATTTGTTTCAAATGAATCATCACGTATTATGCGAACGGGAGAAGAGGTTCGACTTTCCACCGCTGCTAAAAGGGTATTGTCACTGTTAAACCCTTTTATTTTATGATCAAAATAATCTATTGCTTCCTTTAAAGCCGTATTGATATAAGATGGGAAGATTTCATTTAAATTAGTTTCCTGATAAGCACCTTTTATTTCTTGGAGATTAACTTTTGAGGAGGCTTGATTTAGCTTGAAATCTTTATAGGTAGAAACGGGAATGCAACCTTTTCCAGTGGTGTAGGCTTTTTGTTCTAAAGTTTGTTGAAATTTAATGCCATCTAAAGGATGATTACCAAAATCTTGGGTAGAAACAGTAACAATTATGGCACTATTAGCTTTTTGACTATCTCTTTTATAATAACTCATTCCATTAATGGCAAGCATATCTTTTTGACTAGAGGCATTTACTATATATCCACCTGGACACATGCAAAAGGTATATACACCTCTTTTTTCTTTTGTTGTATAAGTTAGCTTATAACTAGCAGGAGGTAAAATTTTTGCGTATTCCCCATATTCTTGTTCATTAATAAGTTGTTGATCATGGATTATGCGTACCCCTACAGCAAAGGGTTTTGCTTCCATTTTTAAATGATGATTATAAAGCATTTTAAAAGTATCTCGAGCGGAGTGCCCAATGGCTAAGATTAGATTATTACAATCGATATATGTATTATTATTGACTTCAATTTTAACTAGATTATTATTTTCAATTATTAAATCAGTTAGTTTGGTATTATATAAAAATTCTCCGCCCATTTTTTTAATTTTATTTCTTAAGTTAATGATAACTTTCCTTAAAACATCGGTACCAATATGGGGCTTTTGTTCATACATTATTTCTTTGGGTGCTCCACACTCCACAAATATTTCAAAGACTTTTTGGCCAATAAAACGTTTATCTTTAACGAGAGTATTTAGTTTACCATCGGAAAATGTGCCCGCTCCACCTTCACCAAATTGAACATTGCTTTCTTCGTTTAATTTATTGCTTTGCCAAAAATTATCAACATCTTTTATGCGGTCTTCCATTTTTTTCCCGCGTTCTATAATAATAGGTTTATAGCCGTTTTCACTTAATAAGTAGGCAGCAAATAAACCGGCTGGTCCACTACCAACGATGACTATTTTATTTTTTAAAAGTTGCTCCCCTTTTTTAGGTAATTGGTATTTTTCTAAAGGAGTCTTAAAAATTTGAGGATTTTTATTTTTCTTTAAAATTTTATCTTCATTATTTACTTTGACATCAAAAGTATATACAAATAAAATTTGTTTTTTATTGCGGGCGTCGATAGATTTCTTTTTGATTTGGATATCTAGTATATTACTTTTATTAGTATTTAAAAGCTTAGCAATCTTTTCTAGGTGGTATGCTTCATTATCTAAAGTAATAAGTATTTTAACTTGATTAATTCTAAGCATTTTTATTCACACTTTCGCCCACTAAAAGACCACTCATCCAAGCAAATCCCAAATTGTAACCCCCGCAAATTCCATCTACATCTAATATTTCGCCTGTAAAATATAAACCTTTAATTTTTTTACTTTCTAAAGAAGAAGTTACTTCAGTTAAAGGAATTCCGCCACTACATACTTGAGCATTATCAAAGGCGGAAACATCTTTAACACTAAATTTAAAATTAGTAAGAAGATTAGTTATTTTATTTTTATCGACACTTTCCCATTTACAATCTGCTGGTAGTTTAGCTAATTTAAATATGAGGTTAATTAGTTTATAATTTAAAAAGCCTTCCATGATTTCTTTTAAAGTATAATCTTTTAATAGTTGAGCTTGGTTATTCATCCATTGATAAAAGTTAGGACACCAAGGGACAAAATTAATCCTTATTTCTTCTTTTTTTCCTGTTTTTAAACCCCTAGCTACTAAGCCACTTAAATTAAAGACACAAATACCACTTATGCCTTGCTTTGTTAATTGCAGTTCGCCTGCTTCCGTTTTTATTTCCTTATTGTTTTCTCTAAGTGTTAAATGGGCATCACATCTAATACCTTCCCAATCTTTATAATAATTTTCATTACCTATGAGTGAAGTTAAAGAAGGCAACACAGGAATTAAGGAATGGCCAAAATTTTGGGCAAGTTGATAGCCATTTCCATCACTCCCTGTTTTAGGATAAGCTTTAGATCCGGTCGCTATAATAACGCGATCGGCTTGATACTCTGTGTTATTGGTAATTATTTTAAATTCTGTATCTTTTTTTATATCAGTAACATATTCGTTGTAAAAAATTTTGATATTTAATTTTTTAGTTTCCGTAATTAAGGCATTAAGAATGCTTGTTGCTTGATTAGAATAAGGATAATAGTAGCCATTTTTCATTTTGGGGACAATACCAAGAGATGTAAAAAAATCTAATACTTTATCTTTTTGACTATTATAAATACTTTCCAACAAATTTTTATTTTGAGAATAATAACATTCTAAACTCTGGTATTCATTCCAATAGTTACAACGGCCATTACCGGTTAATAACAACTTTTTTCCTGCTTTATTATTACGTTCTAAAATAAAAACTTCATTATTATTTCTCGCGGCTTGTATAGCAGCGGTTAAGCCTGAAGCCCCGGCCCCAATAACACAAACAATCATAAAATCACGTATAATCAATCTTATAGAAATATTAATTAATTTCTTATTGATTGATCCCTTTCTATTTATATTT
>CANRFQ010000019.1 GCA_947629935.1 uncultured Bacilli bacterium
AGAAGTTAGGCGAATTCGGAGCGCAATATAGCGCGGCCAGTAAGATGCACTTTTAGTGCTTAATAAAACTACCAGCTAAGCTGGTAGATTTTTATTATACGAAAAAATATTGATGATAGAATATTATTAATTAAAGCATTTCTTTTATTTTATCTAAATTTTTAAAATTTGTTTTGGCAATATTATTTAAAAAATCTATGCCTTTTTCTTGGGCTATTTTTAAACCTACTTCATTAACGGTATTTCCTGCTCCTTTAGGAAGGGTAACATTTAATTCTTGACTTAAACTTTTCATTTTAGCTAAAAAAACGAAACGACTGATAATAGAAGAAGCGGCAACACTTAAACATTGGTCTTCGGCTTTAGTCATAAAAGTAATATTTGTTGCTTTTTGAGAAGCTTCACTAATATGCTCATAGTATTTTTGGGGATAAACAAATTGATCAACCACAATTTTATCGTATTTGCCAGTTTCTTTTTTTATCATTTCCACTAAAACTTTATTATGTAAAATTGCTTTAATTTTGTTCATATTAAAACCTTTTTGAGTATATTTATTAAAAGTTACATTATTTAAAATGAAAGTAACGTGAGGAATGTTATCAATTATTTCTTTGCCAATCTTCATAATTTTGGCATCGGTAATTTTTTTAGAATCTCTAACTCCTAAATTTAGCAAATAATCAATTTTATCTTTGCTTACAAAAGAAGCAGTAACGACAATGGGACCAAAAAAATCGCCAGTTCCAACTTCATCAGAACCAATAGTAGATTCATTTAGAAATAATTTATTAGTGTTTTTGGATTTGTTTTCTTTTTTTGGATCAATATTAATATCTCTATTATTTAAATGTTTTTCTTGATCAATCCAAATATTAGCATCCACATCTGCACTTATACCTTGAAACATAACTTTACCGGAGTTATATAATGTAATTACGGTATCTTCTTCTTGAGCTTGAAAAATGGCATAAGGAGGAGTTTTTTCTTTTCTTAAATTTTCATAATATTTAATCATTTTTTCTTTAACATTATCACTTACTTTAAATACAATAGTCATAAAGCACCTCTGTAATATTTTATCATGTATTACTTTTAAATTCAGCAAAAATATAATATAATTTATTTAGGAGTTGATAGCGTGATAAATATTTTGGATGTCATTATATTATTTATTATTTTATTTAGTGCTTTAATTGGTTTTAAAAATGGCGCAATTAAAAGTAGTGTCAGCTTTATTGGTATCATTCTTGTCATTATTTTAGCTTATTTTTTAAAAAATCCGGTTGCTAATTTTTTAATGACTCACTTGCCATTTATCGATTTTGGGGGAGCGTTCAAGGGAGTTAGTGTTCTAAATATATTAATTTATGAAGCCATAGCTTTTCTGATAGTTTTTAGTATTTTAAATATTATATTGAGAATTATTATTCATTTTAGTAGCATATTAGAATCCCTTTTAAAAACGACGATTGTTTTAGGAATACCTTCCAAAATATTAGGCGTTATTTTTGGTCTACTAGAAGGGTTTATTTATGCTTTTGCTTTATTGTATATTTTATCAATGTTTAGTTTTTCTATAGAACTTACGCAAAATAGTAAGCTTTATGAACCGATTGTCAATCATACGCCTATTTTGACGAATTTTGCGCAAGATACTGCCAGGGCGATAGATGAAATATATTCTTTAAAGAATAAATATACTACTATTGCAAACAAAGAAGAATACAATTATGAAGCGATGGATATCTTACTTAAACATGAAGTAGTAACAATTGATACGGTAGAAAAATTAGTAAATGATGGGAAATTGGCTATAAATAATATAGACACTTTGCTTAATAGATATAATTAGGAGTAAAAATGAATATAGATTATCTTAATCAATTTTATTATCATCATACAAAATTAAAAAATGTTCTTAAAATTTTAGAAACAGGTTTAGTCAGTAAAATTGGTGAAGCTAGTAAATTCGGCAATGAAACTATTCCTAAAGTTTATTTTTCTGAGGGAATAGAAGGTGTTTTAGCTATTTCTGAAGTTTTTCAAGATCGTTTTAATTCATTAATGAGAGAACAAGGAAAAATGGAATGGAAAAATAAAAATGTGGAAGAATATTTGGGTGAAAGTATTTATTTATGTTTTGATGGAAAAGATATTGAAAATGAAAATCCTGATAAAGAAAACGCTTTCCGCAATGGGTACACATCAAAAAATATTTCTCCCCAAAAATTAAAAATATGTATTTTAAGAAATATATATACCAATCAAATTTTATGGCATAGAGATGATATTATAAAATATATGTTAGCTAATTATCCAATTGATAATTTTCAAAATGGAGATGAATATCAAAAACAAGAAATAACGAATTATTATAGTTTTCGGCAAAAAGAACTATTACAAACAGATTGGCAAAATTTCAAAATAGAAATAATCGGTTTAAAATTTTTTTATGAGCAATTTTTAATTAATTATGTGGAATTAATTGATAAACATGAATTTAGAAGATAAGGAGAAAGAAAAAAATGATTAAATATTTAGAAAAGGATAATTTTGAAGAAGAAGTAAAGGGAAAAAAAATATTGGTTGATTTTTATGCCGATTGGTGTGGTCCATGTAAAATGTTAGGGGAAGTGTTAGAGGCTATCGATGAAGTGGATATTTTAAAGATTAATGTTGATCAATTTCCTGATCTTGCCATTAAATTTGGAGTAATGAGTATTCCAACTTTAATATATATGGAAGATGGTCAGGAAAAGACAAAAAACATTGGTTTTATTCCTAAAGATGAGATTTTAAAAATGACTAAATAATTTAGTTTTTTTTATTGTTTAAATTGACATAAGCTGATATAATAAAGAGGAAGATAAAGGGGTAAAGAAGGTGTGAAATGGCGAAAAAATTTGGAAAGACCCTATGTATAACCTCTGCCAAAGGTGGAGTAGGTAAAACCATTACGACATTAAATCTAGCAGGAGCTTATTGTAAGTTAGAAAAGAAAGTTTTGATTATCGATTTAGACTTAGCAAGTGGTTGTATTGCTTTGGCATTAAACAAAAATAATGATAAAAGTATTTATGATTTAGCTATGGATATCAATAGTAACCAATATAATTCCTTAAATGATTATGTGGTAAAATATAATGATTGTATTGATTTTTTAGCAAGCCCGAAAGATCCACGTCAAGCTAATAAAATTAATGCAAATTTAATTGACTTTATCTTAGATCGTGCCATTTTAGCGTATGATATGGTACTAATAGATACTAATCATAACATTGATGAAATCAATTTGACTATCATGGAAAAAGTAGATAATATTCTCTTTATGGTTACTAATGATCCGTTTGATTTAAAAAATTTGAAATCAATGTTAAGCATTTTTCAGAATTTAGGAAAAAACAATTACAAAGTTTTATTAAATAATTCAATTAATCCTTTTAAAAATTATTTTTCTTTATATGATTTAAAAAATATTTTAAAGACTAATATTGATTATACTTTATCAGCTAAATTTTATTTTAGCGATATCGAAGAATATATTATGAACGGTAAAATTATTTTATTAGAAAATAAAATCGATAAAAAAGTGCCGAAAGAATTTGCAACTTTTATAACAATGGCTAGTGATTTTATTTTAGATAATGAGGAGGAATATCATGAAAAATAGTTTATTACAAGAATTTAATATTCCGAAAAAATCATTAAAAAAAGAAATATTAACAGATTATGATATATTTCCTGATAAAAAACTTTTAGATGTTTTAAGAGCTAAAATTATTGAAAATATTATTGATTCAAATGTAACAGATAACATTAATAAAGAAGAATTTATCAATGCGCAAATCGAGTCGGTTATAGATGGCTATGATTTAACAAACCTAGAAAGAAGTCATATTTACAATTTAATTGAAAATGAAATTGATGGTTATGGACCTTTAACGGAAGTTTTAGAAGATGATAATATAACCGAGATTATGGTTAATAGTCCTAAAGATATTTATATTGAAATTAATGGGCAAATTATTAAAGATGAAAGTATTTCTTTTATCAATAATGAACATATCATTCGCACGATTCAAAAAATGATTAGTCCTTTAGGTCGAACAATTGATGCTTCTAATCCAATGGTTGATTCGCGTTTAGAAAATGGAGCGCGAATAAATGCTGTTATACCCCCTTTGGCTGTAAAAGGTCCAGTAATTACGATTAGAAAATTTCAAAATAGTACTAATTCCATTGAAGATTTAATTCGGGTTGGTTCTCTAACTCCATGGATGGCGCGTTTTTTAGAAGCGGCTATTAAGGGCAAGTTAAATATTTTAATTAGTGGTGGGTCCGGAACAGGAAAGACATCTTTACTAAATACCTTAAGCGCTTTTATAGATAATCATGAGCGAATAATAACGATTGAAGATGCTTCAGAGTTAAGATTAAATCAAAAACATGTTATATCTTTAGAAACAAAATCAAACAATTATGATAAAAATAAAGAAATTACTGTGCGAGATTTAGTTACTAACGCTTTAAGAATGCGTCCGGATCGAATTATCATTGGTGAAGTAAGAGGTAAAGAGGCATTCGATATGTTACAAGCAATGAATACTGGTCATGATGGATCAATTACTACAATGCATGCGAATAGCCCAGCTGATGCTTTAACTCGTTTAGAAACCATGGTTTTAATGTCAGGCTTAGAAATCCCTATTAAAGCTGTCCGCGAATATATTAAAAATGCTTTAGATATTTTAGTTCATATTGAAAGAATGAGCGATGGTAAAAGAAAAATTACACATATTTGTGAAGTAAGTGATATTATTGATAATCAGATTGTTTTAAGTGATATTTTTACCTTTAAGCAAAATGGTCTTACTACAGGAGGAGAAGTAAATGGGGAATTTGCATTTATTCCTAAGATTCCCAAAGTATATCAAAAATTAAAAATACGCGGTATTACTTTAATTGATGACATGTTTGAAAATTTAGGGCCGGCTGAATCTTCCAAACCAGATTTACCATTTTTAAAAAAATAAATAGAAAAAGAAAGGGGCCATTAAAATGAATATGATTTGGAAAGTAATAATTATTCCGGTGATTATTGTTCTTGTTTTGTTTTTTGCCTATATTTATATTCGGGAAACGACTAAGTCTATCAGATTTGAAAAAAGAATTACCGATTTTGCTTTGTTATCAACTAATGACTCCGAAATTTCTTTATTTGCTCGAATAAGTTTAGGATTAGAACAAATTATTAAATTTATAAGTGATTTTTTAAAAAAACATAAAATATTTTTAAATAAATCAAAAAAATATGAAAAATATAATTATTATAAAAATAAGTTTGTTGCTATAGATTATATAAGTATTAAGATATTAAGTGCTTTATTTCTAACTTTCTTAAATATTATAACTAGTTTTAACGCCTTTAATTGGTTTAGATTAATTACTTATCTGATTACATTTATAATTGGTTATTATTTGCCAGATATCTATTTAGTATTTAAACATCAAAAAAGAAAAAAACAAATCCAAAAAGAAATTGACAATGTTGTCATGTATTTAAATGGATCTTTAGCGGCTGGTTTTACCATTTATCAAAGTATTGATATGGTTAGTAAAGAATTTGCTGGTCCAATCGCTTTGGAATTTAAAAAAATTCATAATGATTTAAATTATGGAATTTCTTTAGAAGAATCTTTTAAACGTTTTTATGAAAGAATGCCGATTTTTGAAGTTAAATATATTTGGGTTACTCTTAGCACTTTAAATAAAGAAGGTGGCGATGAAGCCAAAATATTTAATATTATCGAAAAAGATTTTATTGATATGCATAATAGAGATAAAGAGTATAATACTTTGTTAGCTGGTTCAGCATTAATTTATAAAATATGTTTGATAATACCTTTTTTAGCGATAGGAATAGAATTATTATTTAATAAAAATTATTTGCAATTTTACGTTTTGCCAGTGGGATGTCTTTTTTTGCTTTCTCTTGTTTTAATTTACATAGCATATATTTTAATTATTAAAAATTTGATGGGAGGTAGCAAAAAATGAATAAAGAAATTATTAAAAGATTATATCTACCTGGAACAATAAAAAAATTAAAAAGAAAAGAAAATATGCTAGGATTAGATGCGAGTTATGATATTTATAGTTTTTTAAATAAAAGATTACTTGCTTGTATTATAATATTTCTCATATCTTTAATTATCTTGCCCTATGGTTATATATTTGCTCCTCTTATTACTATCCTTTATTATTATTTAGTAGAGTATATTTGTTTTGATATTACCATTCAAAAACGAAGCAAAGTCATTGATAGGGAATCTTTATATTTTTTTGAAACGGTTTTAATTGCTTTAGAAAATGGTACAAGTCTCAAAAAATCTTTGGAAAAGGCTTGTTTAGCAAATCCGGGAGAGCTAGCAAATGAATTTAATAAAGCCTTAACTGAGGTTAATCTTGGTAAGGATTTAAATAAAAGTCTTAAAGATATGCAAAAAAGAATTCCTAATAATATGGTGCAATATATTATTTTAAATATTATTAATACTAATAGGTTTGGAAATAATATTACGGAAAGCGTAGCTAATCAATTAAGAAATATCAAAGATCAGGATCTTTTAGAGGACCAAAAACATCTTAATAAAATACCAATATATGTCAAATTAGTGTCATTTTTATTCGTTAGTTTGACATTAATTTTAATTATTATGTTACCAGTACTAGCTAATATGCTAAAATGATAAAGGAGGATTTATTATGAAAACTATTATTAATTTATTAGTTACTTGTGGACTTATAGGTATAAGTATTTATGTTATGATGTATATTCCAACAGCTATTGATTTTAACAATGTGGTAGTGCGATTGGAGGATAATGATACTATTTATCGATTTTTAATATATTTACCATTAATATTAAGTATGTTTAATGGACTTCTTACTTTAGCTAATGTTTTTACCAAAAATACCACCATTTTAGTGATGAATATTATAATTTCTCTTGGTATAGCAGCATATTTATTTGTTGATGTAATGGGTTCTGTATCAGCACTTGAAACAATTGGACAAAAATTAAATTACGTTGAATATGTTAATATTGGTTGCGGGGCTTTACTAATTGGTGAATTAATTTATTGCATTATAACTCGAAAAAAGTTAATTACTGAAAAAAAATAGGTCTATTTATTGAAACATTTCTTTTAGGAGAAATGTTTTCTTTTTTTACTGCATTTAAAGGAATTTTTTTGGTAGAGGAATTTGTCGATGGAGATTTTGTCATTTCCATGGCTACTTTAAATAAAGTTCTACCTTTTTCAATCATAGGTTTTGCTTGTTTATAAAGGGGTATCGCTTGATTTACAACACCGAGAGTTTTAGAAATACCATTTAAAATACGTGGTAGAGAAAAAGTGTTTCTGGCAATTCCCCCAATTAAATTATTTCCAAACATAACTTTTCACCTATTAAATTATATGTATTTACCTAAAAAAGTTTAATTTGCAAATGTTCTATGGTATAATTTAGACAGATAAGAATAAGAAAGGTGGAAGCAAAATGGAAAATGAAAAGCAGACAATTTTTATTCTATATCCATTTATTGGTGCTTTCAACTTTTTGAAGTGGACTATCCTAGGAATTTATTCAACAGTTATTTATCTTTTAAATACTATAAATGGTATTATTAAATATTGTTTTAAAGGCATTATGTTTCTTTTTATTACTTTACCATCTAACTTTTTTAAAAATATGCATTTAAGTATAAATAAAACAATGAATAAAAAAGTGCCTAAAGATAAAAAAGTGTTAAAAAGTAAATTAAATGAAGAAACTATAAAACAGATGGCTAATTTGAAAAATAAAAAAATGAATGATGCCATTTTAAAACCTACTGCTTCGGCGAGTGAACTTATTAGTAAATCTAATGTAATGATTAACAAAAAAAATCGTAAACAAATTATGAAAGAGCGTCGTGAAAAACATCGTCAAGAACAACAAGCATTAAAGGCCAAATCCAAGCTTAATCGTAAGGTAAATGCTAAATTACAAGCTGAAAAAGAAATATTAATTAATGATTTGGCGAGTGGGGATGTTAAAAGAACTGATAAACCAGTTGCTTTTCGTTACAAGGCAATTGATCCAACTGGTAAAATGGTAAATGGTACTTTTACGGGTAGCTCTAAATTAGATGTTAATGCCTATTTAGTTAATGAAGGCTATGACGTATACAGTATAAAAACTAGTAGTATGATTAACTTTTTATACGGACAACCGAGCTTTGGTGGCGGTAAAATGTCTAATAAAGATTTAATCTTTTGGCTTACGCAATTATATACATATGTAAAATCGGGAATTCCTTTAACTGATTCGGTCAAGATATTATCTAATCAAATGGGAAAAAATAAAGGAAGAAAAAGAATTTTTGAAAAAATTATTTTTGAATTAACAATGGGAACTTCTTTTAGTGACGCTTTGGCTAAACAAGGAAATGTTTTTCCATCTTTATTAATAAATATGTTAAAAGCTGCTGAAGCGACAGGAGAATTGGAAGAAACTTTAAACGATATGGCTAGCTACTATCGGGAAATTGAATCAACTCGAAAACAAATGGTAAGTGCAATGACTTATCCTAGTATTATTACTGTCTTTTCTATTGGAGTCATCTCCTTTATTTTACTTTATGTTATTCCTCAATTTACGAAAGTATATGATCAAGCGGGGGTTACTATTAATGGCTTTACTAAAGCAATAATTGATGCTAGTGACTTTTTAAAGAATAATATATCTACAATTTTGCTTATTGCTTTGGCTGTCTTCATAATCTTATTTTTGGCTTACAAAAAAGTAAAATTTTTTCGTAAAAATATTCAAATTCTTTTAATGCATATACCTATTGTTGGTAAAATTATAATTTATAATGAAATGACAATTTTTACCAAAACTTTCTCTTCCTTACTTAAGAATAATGTTTTTATAACTGAAAGTATTGAAATTTTAAGTAAGGTTACGAATAATGAAATTTATAAAGAAATCATGTATAATACTATTACGAATATCGCTCGAGGTGAAAAAATTTCCGAATCATTTAAGGATCATTGGGCCATACCTGATGTAGCTTATTATATGATTGTTACGGGTGAATCAACAGGAGAATTAGCTTCGATGATGGAAAATGTAAGTGTCTATTATCAAGAACAACATCGTGGTATAGTCAATAATTTAAAAAGTTTTATAGAACCTATTATGATTACATCATTGGCTGTGGTAGTTGGGGCTATAATATTAGCGGTCATTATTCCAATGTTTGATTTATATGGTAGTATTTCAATGTAAGGAGTTTGTATGATATACATATATTTATTTATTCTTGGCACAATATTTGGTTCTTTTTATACTGTAATTGGTTTAAGAAAACCCGTTAATGAATCAATAATAAAACCAAGATCACATTGTGAAAATTGCCAGCATACCTTAAAATGGTATGAGTTAATTCCTTTATTTTCTTATATTATTCAAAAAGGTAAATGTCGTAATTGTGGGGAAAAAATTTCTTTAATGTATCCTTTGATCGAATTATTAACAGGATGTTTATTTTCATTAAGTTATTTTTTATATGGCTTTACTTTTAATACTCTAATTTCCATCTTTTTGGTTTCTCTTTTAGTTATCATTTATGTTAGTGATTTTAAATATTTTGTTATTTTAGATGGGCCATTATTTATATTTGGAATTCTAATTTTAGTAACAAAGTTTTTTCTTGGTGGTATAGATAGTGTTTTGACTTCTATTTTAGCAGGGTTATTATTAATGAGTGTTATGTTTGCAATTAAATTTTTAGGCGATAGAATCTTTAAACGTGAATCATTAGGTGGTGGCGATATAAAACTCGCAATTATTATGGGAATAACAGTTGGGCTGAAATTAGGACTAATAGCTTTGGTATTCGCATCATTTATTGCTTTACCTTATGCTTGTTATATTCTTTTAACAAATAAAGGCGAGGAAATGCCTTTAGGTCCTTTCTTGATTACTTCTTTATGGCTTGTCTTTATTTTTGCGGAGCCAATTACCAAAATTATTAATTTATTTTTATATATTTAATAAAAGAAGATATTAAAGATTTAAAACTTCAATATCTTCTTTTTTATTATTAGGTACTTTACCAATTAAAGTAGCTTTTAAATCATCGGTTTCTTCTCCCACATAGTCTTCATTTATATCAATTAATTTTAAAATTTCTTCAAAACTAGTATGTCCCGCTACAACTTTTCTTAAACCATCTTGTAATAGAGTAGAGGTATCACTCTTATTATAAACTAGAAGTCGTAAATCTTTTTTGTTTACATTAGAAGTAATAGCATCTCGAATATCCTGATTAATTTTCAAGACTTCATGGATAGCTATTCGCCCTTTGTAGCCGCCAATACATTCATCACAGCCAACAGGAACATATAGTTCTTCTACCTCAACGCCAATGGCTTGTTTAATGACATTTTTTTCATATTCAGTTGCTTTTTGTGTTTTTTTACAATGATCACACAATCTTCTAGCTAATCTTTGGGATATAATTCCTTCTAAGGCTGCACCCAATAAATATCTTTCAACTTCCATGTCTAAAAGTCTTTCAATAGTATTTAACGAGTTATTAGTATGGATTGTCGATAAAACTAAATGTCCTGTAATTGAAGCACGAACAGCAATACGGGCGGTTTCATCATCACGAATTTCCCCAATCATTATAATATTAGGGTCTTGTCTTAATATACTTCTTAAAGCTGCTCCAAAAGTCATACCAATTTCGGACATTACTTGGACCTGATTAATACCTTCTATTTTCATTTCAACAGGATCTTCTACGGTAATAATATTAGTCTCCGGTTTATTTAATTGTTGTAACATCGCATACACAGTGGTTGATTTACCGCTACCAGTAGCTCCGGTTACTAAAATAATACCATTAGGAGTGGCAATCATGTTATTAACTAGTTCCAAATTTTCTTTCGTAAAATCAATTTTATCTAAGCCTTTAAGACTCATAGAATAGTCTAAAATACGGATAACAATTTTTTCCCCTTCAGACACTGGTAATGAAGAAACACGTAAGTCTAGTTCGTATCCTTCTAATTCATTTTTAATTGCTCCATCTTGAGGAAGACGGGATTCTGTAATATTCATTCCGGCTAGAATTTTAATACGTGTTACTAAGTTTTTTTGGACGGTAAGGGGTGCTTTAGAGTAATCAACTAATAAGCCATCTATACGCATTCTAATGCGAAGACCATCTTCAGCAGGGTCAAAATGGATATCAGAGGCATTTTTTTTGATAGCATCTACAATGATTTCATTGACGACATCAACGATTGGTAAATTTTCGTAGTCAAACTCTCTAATCATTTTGCACCCATCCTTTTATTCTTCTTTTATTATATAATAAATATGGATTTTGAGCAATATTTAGTTCGAAAATCCTTTATAGTATAATTTTATTTTTTTAGCTAATAATATAACTGGTGAGAAAAATGAATGATCATATAGAATTTTTAAATTATATTTATCAAAATGCGGAAATGGGGATTGTCGGTATTGATGATATTATAACGAAGGTTAAAGATGAAAAATTTGAAAAACTTTTGCAAGAACAAAAAAGAGATTATGAAAATATTTGTAAGGAAGCCATTAATATTTTAAAAAAATATGGCAAAGAGCAAAAAGAATTAAATAAAATGGCTAAAATGAGCAGTTATATGATGGCAAAAATGAAAACAATGAATGATTGCTCGACTTCCAATTTAGCTAAAATGATGATGGAGGGGTCCAATAAAGGTATTATTGAAATCACAGAAAAATTAAATGCTTATAATGAACCAGATGAAGAAATAACTGCTCTGGCTAATAAGCTTTTAGAGACAGAACAAAATAATTTAGATGATTTAAAAACATTTTTATAACATTGGGTTACCAATGTTTTATTTATTTACAAATAAATCTAAATCTTATATAATTTAGATAGAGTAGAAGGGTGAGAATATGAAAGTATTATGTATTGGACATATAACATTTGATGTAACATTGGAGATGACTAAGTATCCTGAAGAAAACACTCGCAATGAGATTATTAACGTTGTGGAAACAGGTGGAGGTTCATCAGCAAATTCCGCTTGTTTACTAGGTAAATGGGGAGCAGAACCTTATATTTGTGGTGTTATAGGATATGATGCAAATATTGAAAAAATCAAAAAGGAATTTACAGATTTTAAAGTAAATACGGATTTTCTAGAAGTTGACTATGAAAATAAAACATCTACTTCGTATATTATTTTAAATCCGGAAAAAAAGACACGTACTATTCTTTCTAAAAAATCAGAATTATCCCCAATTAAGAAAAATGATTATAATAAAATACCTATTGATATGATAATGTTAGATGGGTATGAGTATCAAACTGCTTTAAAAACCCTAAAAACTTGTCCTACGGCTATAAGCATTTTGGATGCGGGAAAAGTAAATAAGGAAGTCTTAGATTTATGTAGTAAAGTAAATTTTCTAATTTGTTCAAAAGAATTTGCCGAAGAAGTAAGCGGTGTTAAAGTCGTAGCAGGCGATACTCAATCAATTGCTCAGTTATACCAAAATTTGAAAAAACGTTTTATTAATCAAGAAATAATTGTTACTTTAGAAGAAAATGGGGCACTTTATGCCATTGATGGCCATATAAAATTAATACCAGCTTTGAAATTAGATGCTAAAGATACTACTGGAGCGGGGGATATATTCCATGGAGCTTTTGCATATCAATACTTTCAAACCAGAAACATTGAACAGGCTGTTAAATTTGCTAATATTACCGCCGGTTTATCCGTTCAAAATGTGGGAAGTAAAAATTCTTTTCCAGAATTGAGTGCAGTTCAAAATTATTATGAGCAAGTTTAACGACGATTTATTTACGAAAAATTATCCGAGTATCGATTTACATGGAGAGACGCGTTATACCATGATTGCTCCTTTAAATATTTTTATTGATGATAATATTAAATTAAAAAATAAAAATGTTACGATTATTCACGGAAGAGGTAATGGAATTTTAAAACAAACAACTCACGAATTTTTAAAAAAAGACAAGAGAGTGATCGATTTTTACGTAGGATTTTTTAATCCTGGCTGCACGATAGTCGAGCTAAAAGTTGACAAAACACCAAAAAAGTAGTATAATGCAAGTACATAAGAAATTCGGTAGACACAAAGTTGACAAATATTATAGATTGTGCTATAATATAAATGTATATAGGGGGTTATATTATGAAAGGTTATGTTTTAGATTATATTAATGAAAACGAATTTAACAAACTTGAAAGATCGTTAAAAAAATATAATATGTTAGCGTACAAGGAATTAATGTTTAAGTCTTATCCGGCTTTAAGAAATGGTGAATTTTTAGGTAAAAAAGTTTCTCAAAATAAAAAATTAGGTACGGAAACATATGAATTAAAATTAAAAAGCGATGACATGTTTAGTAAAGTACATGGAGAAGTTAAATTAGTTTATACGGTATATAAAAATGAAGCAATAGTTATGTTAAAAACTATTACACCAGAAGATATTCTTTTAGAAGGTCATAGATCTGAATTAGGAACTTATAAAGGAATAATGATTTCTAAGGCTAATGCTTCCAAAGATATGTTTAAAATTGACTTATTAAATTTATTACAAGATAAGTAATAAATAATCTATAAAATAAGGTAATCATAAGGTAAGATGATTATCTTATTTTCATTTTTGTGCATAAAATATATTGCGATTGCTTTAAGAATATGGTATTATTAGTGGGTAATGGACCTTTAGCTCAGTTGGTTAGAGCATCCGGCTCATAACCGGGCGGTCATAGGTTCGAGTCCTATAAGGTCCACCATATAAATGCAGGTATGGCGAAATTGGTAGACGCGCTAGACTTAGGATCTAGTGGAGCAATCCGTGGGGGTTCAAGTCCCTTTACCTGCACCAATAGAGGTTGAAAGTCGCACCTTTGCGATTTCTTGAATATAGGTTCATAACATTTGATGTTATGGACTTTTTTCATTGTCTGGAGGTGAAATTTTTGAAAACGACAATAGAACAATTAACATTTCCTTGTGAAATCAAAAACAAAATAAAAATAAAAATCAGTAAGGCAAATTTAAGTATTCAATTTTTATCATATAAAAGAAATAGAAATTGATGGCGAATTATTGGATATAAACGAGTATAATGATGATGAAATTATTCAAATAATACCACAAACAAAAAAGAATAAATTTGAAAAAAATAGATTTAAAATTTTAAAAATTGGAGTTTAAAATACTTCAATTTTTTTCTTAAAGGGGGGTTATAAATATGAATTATTTTTTCAAATTTTTGATGCCATAATTATTAGAATATTTTAATAACGACAATGAAAAGTTATCCAAAATTATTCCAAAAATTGTGAAAGAAAAATACGAAAATGAAATAGAAAATTTATCTATAAAAAAAGACAAAAATATTTAGTTAGTTGAAAAATAGTTGATAAGAAAGCCTTATAAATAAAGAGCTAAAATGGTTTTGTCACTAAATTTCAACTATAAAAAGGTGTAACCTATAACTTTAAATAATAAATCATTTATTTCATATAAATTAACCCTAAATTTTATCATCAAAAATTCCTCCTTTTAAAAAAATAGCTATTTTTTTTAATACAACAGGATATATTATGTAGTAAAAATAGCTGTACCACTAAACTTGCCTTAAATTTAATGGTATAATATTTAATGAAACAAATAGTAATTTGTAGATTGCCTAATAATTGTATAAATTATGAAAAGAGATGGTAGTTAATAATGAAAAAGTATGTTAAAATTGACGGAATACATTGTGAACATTGCAAGAAAACAATAAGTGAAGCTTTATTAAAAAATAAAAATATATCTCAAGTTGAAATTGATAATAATATTGCTACCATAAATTGTAATGAAAAAATAAAAAATAAAGATATAATTAAAATTATCAATGATTTAGATTATTTCACAAAAGAGGAATATATTAGTGATAATGAAAATAAACATAATCAAAGAATTAAATTATACGAATTTTTAATTATCGTCGTTGTTGTACTATTAGTAAATTATCTGATATATAAGATATTTGGTTATAACATTTTTAATGTGATTCCAACTATTGATAGTAGTATTACTTATGGTATGCTTTTTGTAACAGGACTTTTAACCAGTATCCATTGTATTAGCATGTGTGGTGCAATCAATTTAGTTGCTATTTATAGTGATAAAAATAATATAAAAAAGCCAATTTTCTATAATTTAGGAAGACTCATTTCTTATACATTGTTGGGAGGAATAGTAGGATCCCTTGGTGGAATATTAGAACTTAATGATACTTTTAAAGGATTTATCATTATAATTGCTTCTTGTTTTATGTTTGCTATGTCTTTAAAAATGTTAGGAATTATAGATTTCCATTTTAAATGTTTTAAAAATAAAAAGAAAATTAAAACAAAAAATTCTTTTTTAATTGGTATACTCAATGGATTTATGCCTTGTGGACCACTTCAAGCTATGCAAGTGTATGCTTTAAGTACAGGATCATTCTTTAAAGGGGCATTTTCTATGTTTCTATTTTGTTTAGGAACAATACCTCTTATGTTATTTATTGGTATTTTATTCAATATATTAAAAGGTAAATGGAAAATAGTATTCAATAAGGTTGCTTCTGTTTTAATCTTAATATTATCACTTGTTATGCTTAATCGTGGCTTACTATATCTAAATATTGATTTATTTAAAAACAACAATTATGATGGATTTACTATTGCTAAATTGGAAGATAGTGTTCAAACAGTAGAATTTGATTTATCCTATAATAATTACCAAGATATTATTTTACAAAAAGGTATTCCAGTAAAAATGGTAATTCATGTCGATAAAAAATATCTTACCGGATGCAATAACGAGATTATTATAAATGAATTTAACATAAAACAAGAATTAAAAGAAGGAGATAATGTTATAGAATTTACTCCTAAAGAAGAGGCGACAATTACTTATACTTGTTGGATGAATATGATAAAAAATACAATTAAAGTAATTGATGATAAAGATTATTTTGAAGGAAGTGAGTGAAATGAAAAAGTTAGTTTTATTTGTAGTTTTATTTATAAGTATGTTTGGATTAACAAGTTGTGGTAATGAAACTCAAGAAAAACAAAAAAGTTATTCAAATGCCCCAGTTGGATTAAAAGAAATTACTGGAAAGATTTATCAAGCTGAAACAAATGAAGATGGTAATATTGTTATCAGTAAAGACAAAATAACTGAAGAAGTTAGTTATTATAGTTATGAATATGACGGTGTAATAATTGGTCTTTTGGCAGTAAAAGATGAAAATGGTAATTTCCATATCGTTATCAATACTTGCCAGTCTTGTGGAGGAGCACCTTATGCTTATTTTGTTCAAGTAGGAAATAAAATACAATGTCAAAATTGTGGAAATACTTTTTTGATTACTGAACTTGATAATTTAGAAACAGGTGGATGTAATCCAATAGGCATTGAAGAGTTAGAAGAACAAGATGATAAGTTTATTATTGACCATGAAGAAATAGAGCAATATAAAGATAAATTTGAAAACTGGCAAGGACCAACCAAATAAAAAAAGGAGAAAGTATATATGATTTATTTAGATTATTCAGCATCAACACCAGTTGATAATGCTGTACTAGAATTATTTTATAATACAACAAAAAAATATTATGCTAATCCAAATTCATCACACAAACTTGGTAGGAAAGCAAAAGAGTTAATTGATAATTGTACTTTGAATATAGCAAATAACTTACGCATTTTACCAGAAAAAATTATATATACTTCTGGTGCTAGTGAATCAAATAATCTTGCTATAAAAGGAATATGTGAGAGATATAAAACACATGGAAAGCATATTTTAATTAGTAGTTTAGAACATAATTCTATTGTTGCTTCTGCAACTGTTATGCAAGAGAGAGGATTTGAAATTGAATTAATACCTGTTAATAAAGATGGATTTATTGATATTGATTCTTTAAAAAAAATGATAAGAGAAGATACAATTTTAGTTAGTATTTGTTCAGTAGATAGTGAAATAGGTATAAGACAACCTATTGAAGAAATAGGCAAAATTTTAAAAGAGTATCCAAATTGTTTTTTTCATACTGATGCATCACAAGCAGTAGGAAAAGTAAGCATTGATTTTACTAATGTAGATCTAATAACTATCACTCCACATAAATTTTTTGGTATGAATGGTTTTGGAATGTTAATAAAGAAAAAAAATGTAAGTTTAAAACCACAAATAAATGGAGGAAAATCAACAACAGTATATAGAAGTGGAACTCCAGAACTTGCTAATATTGTAGCTTGTGATAAAGCTCTTGATATTGCTCTTTCTACCCAAAAGGAAAGATATGAATATATAAAAAAGTTAAGTAATAAGGTAAAAACTAAATTAAAAGAGTACACAAAAGTTCACATCAATAATACTGAAAATTCTATACCTCATACAATTAATTTTAGTATCAAAGGAATCAAATCATTAGAACTACAAGAAAAATTAGAAAATTATGATATTTATATTTCAACAAAAACATCTTGCTGTCCTATAGAAACACCATCTAAACTTATTTATGCTTTAACAAGGGATAAAAATTTATCTTTATCTTCAATAAGAGTAAGTATCTCTCATTTAACTACTGAAGAAGAAATTAGTAAATTTTTAGATATATTTGATTTAATTTATAAGGAATATGAAGTAAATGGAAAAGTATAGAGAAATAGAACGAAGTATTATAAAAAAACATAGAAAAGAAATATGGAGTAAATTTGTTAAAGCAGTACAAGATTATGAATTAATAAAAGAAAACGATAATATTATGGTTTGTATAAGTGGAGGAAAAGATTCGTTTCTATTAGCTAAATGTATTCAAGAATTACAAAGACATGGCAAAGTAAAATTTAATGCTCATTATGTTGTGATGGATCCTGGGTATAGTGATTATAATCGTGATTTTATTATTGATAATGCGAAAGTTTTAAATGTTCCAATAGAAATGTTTGAAAGTGATATTTTTGATGTGGTTGCAAATGTTGATTCCAAAAGTCCATGTTATTTGTGTGCTAGAATGAGAAGAGGATATTTATATAATAAAGCACAAGAATTAGGATGCAATAAAATTGCTTTAGGACATCATTTTGATGATGTGATTGAAACAACCTTACTTTCCATGTTTTATGGATCAGAAATAAAAACTATGATGCCAAAATTACATAGTGATAATTATGAAGGAATAGAGCTTATTAGACCATTATATTTGGTAAAAGAATCTGCTATAATTTCTTGGCGAAATAGTAATGAGCTTACATTTATTAATTGTGCTTGTAGGTTTACTGAAGGATGTTCTTTAATTAATGATGGAACAAGTAAAAGAAAAGAAATGAAAGAATTAATTAAGAATTTAAGAAAAACAAATAAAGATATTGATTACAATATTTTTAAGTCTTTAGATAATATAAATTTAAACTGTGTATTAGGTACAAGGAAAGATGGAGTGTATAAAAGTTTTTTAGATGAATATGAAGATTGATTCATAAAAAAGATTATATGAGTAAGGGTGTTCTTATAAAAGATAGTCGAGAAAATACTGTCTATGAAATCCCTTAAAATTGTTAGAAAGGAATTATTATGGAATTTATTGTAGAAGATGAAGTAAAAGATTTAGGTTTGAAAATAAAAGCACTTATTATAGAAAATATGGATAATGAGAGTGTAAATATAGAATATGAATCTTGGAGAAAAGATAAAATTAAAGACTTAATAGAAAAGTACAAAGATTATGATATTAAGAATGATAAAGTAATTGAAGGTTTTTATACACTACATCAAAAAGTTAATGTTCCAAGAAGAAAGAATCTACCTGCTTCTGAAAATTTAATTAGATTACTAGCTAAAAGAGAAGATTTAGTTCGTATTAATAAGGTAGTAGATATTTATAATATTATTTCTATTGATTCTAAATTGTGTTTAGGAGCTCATGACATTGATAAAGTAAGTGGCAATGTTACTTTAAAGATAACTGATGGGACAGAAAATTTTATTCCACTTGGAAGTGAAGAGGCAAAACCAGTAAATGCAGGAGAATATTCATTTGTTGATGGAGATAATGATGTGATTTGTTGGTTAGATATTAGACAAGTTGATAAAACAAAAGTAACTGAAAATAGTAAGAATGTTATATATTTTGTTATTGGAAATACTGAAACCAGTTATGATGAATTAGAAAGTGTAGCAAATGAAATAATAAGTAGTACAACTAGATTTTGTGGAGGAAAAGGACACATTCTTTAGTTTTAAAGAGAAGAGGAAATATTTTTGAGTACATTTAAGAAATTAGATTTAGAATTTGCTCCTCAAAAATACATTCATCTAAATGAAGATTATCTTGCAGAGTTTATGGAAGATTTGTTTTTTCATAGTATAATATTTAGTGAGAAAAATAGTAATTTATAGGAGGTAAGTAGATGAAAAAAGTTTTACTTTGTTTATTAGGTGTGTTATGCCTACTTGGTATTAATTGTTGATACAAATGATGATAATGAAATAAATTATCTTTTTGCTAGGTTTGATGAAAATTATATTGATATAAAGATAAATAAAACCCAAGTTAAAACGACAGATGATTTAAAAGAAGTTTTAGGCAATAATTATCAAGATAAAAATTATGATAAAGAGCAACAATTAAAAGAGTACATTTATAAAGACAATGAAAAAAATATTAAAGCAGAATTTATATATTCTAGTAATGATAATATTTTGAAATGGATTATTTTAAGCAAGTAAAAATTACAATTTGTGTTAGTAAAATAAATAGTAATTTGCAAGATTAGGGAGTGAATTATGGATCAAGAAAAAATTGGAAAATTTATTAAAGAAATTAGAAAAAAGAATAATCTTACTCAAAAAGATTTAGCAGATAAATATAATGTAACTTATCAAGCTGTTAGTAAATGGGAAAATGGTGTTTCTCTTGTCAAATGACACATAATAAAAAAATAAGAGATTTACTTTATTTTAAAGGAAAAAGTGAAGATTTA
>CANRFQ010000020.1 GCA_947629935.1 uncultured Bacilli bacterium
TTTTCTCAATTTATTATAATATTACTCCTATTCTTAGTCGTAATCATTTTACTTCTAAAATAGCAAAAGCATCTGATTTCAACAATCGTTGATTTCAGATGCATTCCATAAGGGATAACATCTGATTCCTGCAATCAAATGTATCCTTTTTTATTTTATGCAAGTTTCCTTGACAAATACATCATAACATACAAACAACTTTTTTGCAAGTTGTCTTTTGTTATACATACTCGAATTATAAAAGTCCGAGTTTGGTATCAATCTGGTGCGTTTGCAAAAGGATTTTGCACCTTACTGATTGATTCATCACGTTTGATAAGTTTATTTTAGTGTAATAAAATATATTTTACAACTACTTTGACTAAAACCAATTGATTCAAATTATTTTTCAAATGTACGATTATAATATAAATGTAGCAGTTATTACTTTAATGAAGAAAAATATATTAACTTCAAATTTATTCTTCTTTGTTTTGAATAGTTAATAAAGATAACAATTTTAAAACTATGAATATATATAATAGTATAAAAACCGAGAATACTAAGTATACATGAATTAATTGATATTTTACTAGAATTATTGTTGCAAATAAGCTTAATATAAATACAATTAATCTTCTCATAAACTGAAAATATAACATTGCCTTTTCTTGGACTTCTTTTTTAGTATTTTTAAGAAGTATATTGCTTAATAAATTTTCTGTTGGATCTCTTAATGCCAATAAAATAATAAACCCAGCAGCCATTATAATAGAACTATAAATACTTGTAAAAAATAATTTTCCAATTATAAATAATGAAACTGAAGCTCCTAATCCAAAATAAATTATATATAATGTTCTATTTTTAAATTTATCATATATCTTACCAAATACCATATTTGACACTAATCTAGAAATTCGAGATAAAAATAAAATAATCGCTAGTACTAACGTAACATTATTAGCTTGTAAATAATTTTGCAATTCATATTGTATAAATAGATTGC
This sequence comes from uncultured Bacilli bacterium, assembly GCA_947629935.1. Classification (GTDB taxonomy): domain Bacteria; phylum Bacillota_I; class Bacilli_A; order RF39; family UBA660; genus HGM10766. The sequence goes on from CANRFQ010000020.1 coordinate 989, forward strand.
CATTTGCTTGGCAAACATAAATAGTTCCATATATTAAACCATAAACAAGTATAGTTATAATCATAATTTTATTAAATCTTAACTTATTTTTTTCTTTTTTCATGGGTTTCAATTCTATATTGTTGGAATCAACTTCATATATAAAATGTGACATTATAAAATTATTAAAACAAATTAATATACATATAAACATAGGTAAATATGGATTAATATTAAACATAAATCCGGTGCTTAAAGTGGCGATCATTGTTGTAATTGAATATATTGTAGTTGCTTTAGTTTTTATTTTTATAAAATCATTACCTTTATTTTGATATATTAAATTATTATTCAAGACTACTTGATCAACACACTTAAAAACATAACTAACTTCATAAAAAACTTCTGCTAAAGCAAAAAAAATTAAATTAGTAGAAACAGTAAATAATACAGCAGAAATTAATAAAAAGAAAGTCCCCAACCTTATTGAATATATATTTCCTATTTTATTTATAATTTTACTTGATAATAAATAAAATATTAGTGCCACTAAAACTCCTATTGTCACTATAAAATTAATTTCGGAAGGAGTCAATCCTTTAACATTTGTTAAAAATAATGTTTTAATTGCAATAAAAAATATTAAATCAGATGAAAGTCCATAAAAAATTGGATAAATTTTATTACTAAATTTAATACGTTTATCTTTTAAGTTATTCATATAATATCCCTACTTACTATTAATTACTTTTTCAAACACTTTCATATAATTTATCGATATTTTAATATAAACGAATTTTAACTTGTAATTTTACAAAACAATGAAGCATATCAATGTTTAAAATAATTCCCATTTTGAAAATGGTACTCCTTAGAAAATGTTAGTCATGAATTAAAACTTTAAACACTAATTAAAATTGGCTATTATTTTATAAACAATAAGTTATATTTAGTATATCATATTTTAAGGTTATTGTTTTAATAATAATTGGAAATAATAAAATTAAGTCCAATAAAAGTGTAGTTACATTTATATATTAATAATTTAATTCATAATTTTATCTATATAAAAACAATTATTCTCATAAAATCGAACAAGAACTGATTTAGTTTTAACTTTTTAATAAACTGAAAATTCCATATTTGCATAAAACTGTTCTAATTATTTCTTTTGAACATTTTCTCTATAAATGATTCTATTTAATTTATTATTTAATCTAAAAGTAAATCATTTCTTGATTCCAAATTTACTGCAAGCTCAATACATTTTCTTACTCTGATTTACTTTTAATATTATTTGGTTTCATAAATTTAGATAATAATAAATCATCTGTTTCATACAAATTACCACTAAATTTTATCATTAAAATTCCTTCTTTCAAAAAAATAGTCTTTTTTTAAATACAACAGGATATGAGAATGCACCACGAAATTTTAAAACCTTTTAAAATAAAGGCTTGTTTCATATTGTTGATGCACCGCCAACCATTTTCGCACTTGCGAAAATAACTATTTTATACCTTTTTATAGTTGAAATTTAGTAACAAAATCATTTAACCCTTTATTTATAAAACTTTCTTATCAACTATTTTTCAACAAGTTTGATTTCACAAGGAATAGTTAATTGTACTATAGTCGTTTTCATAATAATTCGCCTCCAGGCAATGAGAAAAGCCCATAACATCAAATGTTATGAGCCTATATTTGAGAAATCGCAAAGGTGCGACTTTCAACCTCTATGGTGCGTTTGCAAAAGGGTTTTTGCGTCTTAAAGTTTGATTCATCACATTGATAAATTAATTATACCTCTAATTTAACAATAACCAATATATCTCTTCAATACAAAAATCAGAAATTTTCAAATTTATAAATATAAATTAAATAAAGATAATTATTACTTATTTAAAGTTCTCCTAAGTTTTAAAATTGCTTCATCAGTTAATGTAAATTGATTAATTGCATCTGATGAAATACCATTTCTTGCAGGATAATTACAAGGATTTTCATCATCATAAATTAAATTTTGTTGTTTTGCATATTTAAATATTTCCCAAGATGCAGTGCCAGGATCTTTTCCAACATTAACTTTGATACAAGGAATATTAAGCTCTCTCATTTTATAATAAATTCCATCAGCATAACGGAGAATTGCATCAGCCATCATTGGGATAGATTCCGTATTATTTTTATCCATCTTGCTAAATTGTCCTTCTACATTATCAATACAGACAACTTTTTCTTCTTTATCATACCAAACTAATCCATCAAAAAATGTTCTATTAGCAGATGTAAAAGTGATATATCGCCAATTTAAATCTGTAATAACATGCGTTAAACGGTCCTCTGCAAATCCACCATATCTTGAACAACAATTTGTTTTTCTACCACTAAGAAAAGCTTGGGGATCATTTTTTAAATGGGAATTAAACTTCATTAAACTAGTTTTTAAATCTTCAATATTAGGAATAATTACTTTTTGTTCATCAATTAAAAGAGCTTGTTCATAAAGTCTTATAGCCCATCTAAGCTCATCTTCACTAGCACCAAATTTCATTAATAATTGAATAAGGCGCAAGTAACGTTCGTCTTCGATTTTTGACCCAAACTTCTCTTTATCGACCTTAACATTAGTAATTGATGCCATTGCATCTATTGGAGTTAATAATTTATTTCTCGTTCTCGTTTTTATTCTCTTTTCTGGTCTACTTTCAAGAACTTCATCAAACCTTTCAAATAGTTCACCAGTCATATCAGTACCAAGATCTTGTTCAATAAAAGCTTGACTATCTTTAGCATAATGTTGCATAAAAAAGTCAGCAAACTGTTTATTATAACCTTTCTTCAAATCTATTGCTCCATAAGTAGTATGAAGTTCATTAGCAGTTATTCCTTTATTTAAAAAGTATTCAATAATATAATTCAAGGCTTTTTCACTAGTAGATTCTTTACTATCAAATAGTCCTAGAATATAACCAAGAGAGACTATGCCTTCCATTTTCTCATAATTATTTGCTTGATATTCCTTTTTTAAGACTTTAAGGCGTTTATGATTGTTATTATAAAAATATTCATGACTTTTTTCTGCTGGTATTTTATTAATAACTGCCGATGATGGAATCCATTTTTTGGCAGTGTAAGGAAGCCATTTAAACAATTTTTTACGTATATCATGATTATCCCACATCATTAATAGATCTTTATCAATATCCGATAAATCTTCTCTTTCTGCAGGAGGTAATCCTAGAAGTCTTACAAGTTTGTATATTTGTTTACGACTAAGAAGTTTTTTTTGATCTTGTTCATCATAACAAACAATATAAAATTGGTTTTCAAATAAATAACCGTAATCTTTAATGCTATAACCGTTTCGCATACATATAATAATCATTCTTAATATATTAGCAAATTCTTTGCGTACAACAAATCGTTCTTTACCACTAGGATCAACAATTTTTAAATATTCTTGATTCATATTAAATAAATTAGCGTTGTCTGGAAAAGAAAAACCTAGATTTAAACTTGTTTTAATTATTCTAAACCATTCTGTAGAGATAGATAATAATACATAACGCTTAATTGTTAAGTTATATTCCATGCCAAACGTACTAACACATATTAAGCCAATATTTTTTACTCTTTTATCACAAAGATAAATAATATCAGGGATTTCAAAACCTTCTTTATTAAGGATTTCCAATACGTTAACATATTTAGTTAAGTCTGATTCTACATAACAACGATTAAAAATAATTTCTTTTTCATTAGAATCAATTAAAGTAATGTCATCACATTTTGAATCAAATATATGGGCAGGATTTAAAAATTTATAATTATTTCTTTTTAAAAAATATACTAAACTTAATAAATTATTACTCATTTCACGAGCAAGGGCTTTATTTAATACCAATGTATTTTCGCCATTGGTCTGTTTAAATACAATATTTCTTATAGATTCATTAAATAAGCTCTCTAATTCTGGAAAATCATAACCTTGGCGAACTAAATAACGAACTGCTCTATAAAGCTTACCATCTATCATTTGGAACTTTTTTTCTTCTCTATATTCATGCCAATAATGGTATTCTTTATCATAATTATACGAAAATCTATAATACAAATCATCTTTATTAGGAATAAATACATAAGTATCATTTTTATCATAACAAAATGACATAAGCATTTTAGTATTATTATTTGGATTAGGAAGTTTTGCTATTCGTTCATCACTAAAATAACTTCCATATTGATTTTTAATTTCAATCTTTGGCATACCATATACGATTTTTGTGATACCTTTAATGAATTCATGTGGATCATCGTAAGGCTCAACATGCCCATGGATGTAAAAATCTGTAATTTCATTATTAGTTAGTCCCAAATCAATTAATGCATCTAATATCCCAAATAATCCTGATTGTTTCATAGTAAGAATAGGGTCTATATAATATAGTAAATGAAATATTTCCTTGATAACATATGTATCATTGCCTTCAAATTGTAATAAAAATGCTTGCTCTTTACAATCATTATCTTGGTAATTTTCTCCTAACATACATGTTCCCCCATTTGTAAAAATTATTATACACTTTTTAATCACTAAGTCAATTGATAATCAATAACCTTATTTACGCAAAATCTTATTATTTTCATTAAAATAAGCAAGAACAAATTTAACTTTAACATCTTATTATATTTCATTTTCATAACTAATTAAAAACCCATAACAGCAAATGTTATGAATCTATATTAATAAAATAGCAAAGTGCGACTTTCAACATTTATGGTGGCCTAAAGGAAGAAGTACGACAACTTTTAATTCATTTTTGAGGTGATATTTTAAATTTATTACTATCAGCTTCATTTTTAAACGCGTCGAATTCGACACCTTTGAAGTTTTCATTATTTAATTTTTCCCACAATCCTAAATAAGCAATAACATCCTTATTACGCATCCAGTTTTGAACAGAATATCTTGGATCATCTTCATCGGCATATCTAGCCAAATCTGTAAGCGAAATATATTCCTTATTTCCTATTCGCATAACATTAATTATTATTATTCACATTAATTTCTGATTTTATTATTTCTTTCTTCATATTTTCCCTTTAATCACTAAAATTTTTTTATCATAAATTGAAGTATATTAAAACTCGAACTAATTAAAAGTCCGAGTTTAGTATCTATCTGGTGCCCGTGATCGGACTTGAACCGATACGATATTGCTATCATTGGATTTTGAGTCCAACGTGTCTACCATTTCACCACACGGGCATATTTAGATTATATCTGATTTTACTCTTAAAATCTAGATATAATCATTTATTATTTTCGTAAATCGTTTAATTTCTCTTTCATTAATTGACTTGCAGTCGCTGGGTTTGCTTTGCCTCTTGTTTTTTTCATAATTTGGCCTATGAAGTAATCTAAAATTTTAGGACGCTCAGGATCATAAGATGCAACTTGTTCAGGATTTTCCCTAATGACTTCATCAATAATTTGATCAAGTTCACTCGTATCCGTAATTTGCATCATTCCTTCCGATTTCACAATTTCTTGAGGACTTTTTTGTTTTTCTAAAACTTTAGCAAATACTTCCTTACCTTGTTTGGAAGAGATTGTTTTAGAGTTAATTAAATCAATTAATTCTTTTAACATAGATGGATTTAAGAAAAATTCAGTTATCGATATCTCTTTACTATTTAAATAGTTTAAAATCATCCCATTAGTCCAATTAGCCACTTGTTTAGCATCACACCCTAGGCTAACCGTTTCTTCAAAATAATCAGAAATATCTTTTTGTTTTACTAAGATGGAGGCATCATAATCACTTAGGCCATATTTAGTCATATATTCTTTTTTACGATCATAGGCCAAGCGTGGTATTGACGATTTTATTTCTTCTAACCATTCGGAGCTAATTTTAAATTTCGGAATATTAGGTTCGACAAAATATTTATAATCAATAGCATCTACTTTACTACGCATATAAATTGTTGTACCACTTTCTTCGTCCCAGCGTCTTGTTTGTTGTTCCATGGTATCATATTCATTATTTTCTTTTAGCTTTGTTTGCCTCTTAATTTCGTACTTGATTGCATCTCGAACGCCCCCAAATGAATTAACATTTTTTACTTCGATTTTAGTGCCCCAATTGTGAGGATCATTTTCATCTAAGTTTTCATCCATAATCGAAACATTGACATCACAACGAACTTGACCTTTTTTACTATCAGCTTCCGAAATCCCTAAATATTGGTAAACACTGCGCATGTGTTCTAAAAAAGCTACTGCTTCTTCCGCTGAAGTGATATCCGGCTCTGTTACAAGTTCTAAAAGAGGTACGCCGGCTCGGTTATAATCAATGGTAGAATAATCATCGTAATGATCTAAAGATGCCGCATCTTCTTCTAAGTGTAAATTATTAATGCGCACTCTTTTTTCTTCACCATTGCATTCGAAGGTTACTTCCCCATAAATTCCGACTGGAATTGGTTTAGTTTCTTGCGTCAGTTGAAATCCCTTCGGTAAATCTGGATAGTAATAATTTTTACGTTCAAAATACATATAAGCCGGCTGCTTACATTTAAGAGCCATACTAGCCATTAAAGCCATGCGAACTGCTTCTTTATTAACTACAGGTAAAACGCCGGGAAAAGCCATATCGACAGGGCGTATATTACTATTAGCCTGTTCTGTATATTCATTTTTAGCACTGGAAAAAACTTTGGTTTTTGTTTCACTAATTTCACAGTGCATTTCTAAACCAATTTTGGCTTTATATTTTCCCAAACTTACACCTCCTTAGCAATTTGATTTTTATAATCCATTGCTTCTTCTAAAGCATAAGCAATATTTAAAACGTTAGCGTCATCATAACAATTGCCCGTAATATTTACGCCAACTGGCAAGTTGGAAATAAAACCATTAGGAATCGTAATAGATGGGAACCCACCGTAGTTACCAATTTGTAAGTGTTCTTCTAAAACCGCAGTATCTTTATCCAAAATATCTTTAGAACCATCTAAATGCTTGGCAGGGCCACTTCCAACAGGTAAAATAACGCCATCGTATTTTTTAAATAAATCTTTCCAAGCATCCACAAGTAATCTTCTAACCCGTTGGGCATTGCGGAAGTAACGCTCTTGATTTTGTGATTGCAAAACATAAGAACCGATAACAAAACGTCTTTTGATTAACGGTGAAAAACCTTTAGTACGATGATCTTTCATCATTTCAATATAATTATCTCCCTGGCCGCGTGGTCCAAAAATAATACCCGTTAGATTAGACATATTACTTGTGGCCTCAGCACAAGAAATAACAACATAAACAGCAGGAGAAGCATTAAGTAAAGTTTTATCAACTGATACCTCTTCGACTTCTATCCCTAAACTTTTGCATAGTTCCACAGTTTTCATAAAATTAGCAATATGTTCTTTTAATTCGGCACTCGGATTTTCATAATTACTTAAATCAACAATTTCTTTAACATAGCAAAGTTTTTTCCCTTTAACTTTACCATCCAAACTTTCTCTTAAATGAATATGGCTTGAATCCCAACTAGTCATATCATTTTTATCGATACCTTTCATGGCATCCACTACAATCGCGGCATCCTTGACATTACGAGTCATAACACCTAAATGATCTAAAGAAGAAGCAAAAGGAAATAAACCATATCTAGAAATCATCCCATAAGTAGGTTTATAACCGACAATACCACAATAAGCAGCGGGTTTACGAATAGAGTCACCGGTATCAGAACCTGTGGCATAAGGATAGACCCCAGCAGCAACAGCAGCGGCAGAACCGGCGGACGAACCAGCGGTCATCCTAGTTTTATCCCAAGGATTTAAAACTGTTCCCGTATGTCCTGTAGTTCCTGTTCCACCCATACCAAACTCATCCATTACAGTTTTATTAACAAATACAGCTCCAGCTGCTTTTAATTTAGAAACAGCAGTAGCATCAAAGAAAGGAACATAATCTTTTAAAGTATTAGATGAACCCGTAGATAAAATATCTTTAGTCGAATAATTATCTTTAAGACCACAAGGAATACCTGATAAAAGGCTATCAGTTACTTCCACTGGTTGAGCATCGTCTAAAATGGTAACAAAAGCATTACATTCATCTTGAATTTTGTGGGACATTTCCAAAGATTCTTTAATTAGTTCCGCTGAAGTAACTTCTTTTTTTACTAACATTTCATGAAGTTCTTCAATTGATTTATTCATGTATTTCATTATTCTCCCACCACCTTTGGTACTTCAATTTCACGTCCGTTTGTTACATCACAATTTTTTAAAATATCTTCTAAGGCACAACTTTCTTCAGGTTCATCTTCTCTTAGTTCGTATTCAAAATCATCTAGACAATGCGTCATAGGTTCAACTTTTTCAATATCTTTAATTTTATTAATAGTATTAATTGTTTCATCAATTATTTCAAACTCGGCTAAAACAGAAGCATTTTCTTCTTCGGTTAAGCCAATTAATAATTTATCGGCATAATCATCAACCATTTCTTTGGTAAATTTACTACTCATTTTAATCCTCCTTCTCTATTTTTAACCCTAATTCTTCTAATTGTTCATCTTTCAACGTACTTGGTGAACCCATCATTAAATCTGCACCCGAAGCACTAACTGGAAAAGCTTGAACTTCTCTTAAATTTGGTTCATCTTGAATAAGCATTATTATTCGATCAATTCCGGGAGCCATACCGCCATGAGGAGGAACTCCGTATTTAAAGGCCGTAAATAAGCTATTAAATCTTGTTTCTACCTCTTTTTTTGTATATCCCACTATTTCAAAACCTTTTACTAAGGAATCTAAATCGGTATTACGGATAGCTCCCGAAGCTATTTCATTTCCATTACATACAAAATCATATTGATAAGCTAAAATTTCTTCTAAGTTTTCCTTTTCATAATCTTTAATACCATTATGAGGAAGGGAAAAAGGATTATGGCAGAATTCATACTTTTTCGTTTTCTCATCAAATTCGAACATTGGAAAATCATTAATGATACATAATTCTAACTTATTTTCATCAATTAAGTTTAATTTATGACCTAATTCATCTCTTATTAATCCGGCAAATTTCTGAGCATGATTTTTCTTTTTATTAGCAATAAAGAACATTACGCTATCTTTTTTCATCTTAAAGCTTGTAATCAAATTCTCTCTTTCTTCGGCAGTTAAAAATTTATCAATTGGTCCTTTTAAACTACCATCTTCTTGTAAGGTAACATAGCCAATTCCCGGCATACCAATGGAAGTAGCAAAATCAACAATTTCATTAAACCAGCTATTCGAATTACGACCAATTTCCGGAACGACAATTACTTTAATAGTACTATTGGTAAATGGTTTAAAGGAAGTATTTTTTAAAACTTCAGTAGCATCTTCAATTATTAAAGGATTTCTTAAATCCGGTTTATCGGTACCATATTTTTCCATAGCGTCTTGAAACGAAATTCTGCGAAATGGCCGAGGAGACACTTCTTTTTGAGAAAATTTCGTAAAAGTATCATAGAAAATTTCTTCACCTATCTCTAAAACATCATCTTCCGTAACATAACTCATTTCTAAATCTAATTGATAAAACTCTAAAGTACGATCTCGTCTTGTATCTTCATCACGAAAACAAGGAGCAATTTGAAAATATTTATCAACACCACCAACCATTAATAACTCCTTATAAATTTGAGGAGCTTGTGGTAAGGCGTAAAACTTTCCTTTAAATTTGCGAGATGGAACAACAAAATCACGAGCTCCTTCCGGAGAGGAAACTGTTAAAATAGGCGTTTGCACTTCTAAAAAGTTTAAATCGTGCATTTTATTACGTAAGAAATGTAATACCTCACTACGCAGATTCATATTAGCTCGCACCTTGGTATTACGCATATCTAAGTAACGATATTTCAAGCGTACTTCTTCGTTTATTTTAACCGAATCTTCGATTTCAAAAGGTAAGTTTTCTTTCTTTTCTGATAACACTTCTAGCTCTTGGCACATAATTTCTATTTGCCCCGTTTTAATTTTCGGATTGATAGTATCCTCATCTCGTAAAATTACTTCACCTTTAACTTTTATAACACTTTCTTTATTAACATGAGTAAGTAAGCTATCATCATGAACAACGACTTGAGTTGTCCCCTCTTCATCACGAAGATCAACAAACATTACTCCACCATGATCACGTATAGTGGAAACAAATCCCGATATTGTTACTTCTTTACCTAAATCATTTGTGGTTAACTGCCCACAAGTATGGGTACGATACTTATTAGCTTTCATAATCTTCCTCCTTTAAATAAAAAGAGCTTTCCATCCGCTAAGGGACGAAAAGCTTCGTGGTACCACCCAAATTTACCAATTATCTTGGCCTTCATTAAAATAACGTTTTTAACCGACGCACTTTCCTACTATTAATTTCAGAAAGTGAACTCCGAGGTGTTCTTTCATATTTATTAAAGTATCCATTTTCACCAACTAGGACTCTCTTTTAAATTAATTTAAATATTACTTTTCCTCATCTTCGTTTTTGAAAATCAAATATATCTTAACACAATGATATTTTGATGTCAATTATCTATATTGTATGCTTATCTAAAGAATTTATACCTAGATTTATCTCAGTTTGTTTCTTTATAAATGGAAGTGAATAAGTCTTGCTCTTCTTGCGGTTTATTACTAAGTTCAGGTAATTTTGGTAAATCACTTAGGCTAGCTAAACCAAAAAAATCTAAAAAATCACTAGTAGTAGCATATAAATTAGGTCGTCCCGGCATAGTTGATTTTCCCACTTCTTTTAAAAAGTTTTTAGCTACGAGTTTTCTAATCATAAAAGCAGAAGATATTCCGCGAATTTCATCAACTTCTACGCGAGTTATTGGTTGATTATAGGCAATAATAGCCAATGTCTCTAAAGCTGCTTGCGAAAGCATATTACTTTCAGGATTCTCAATTAATTTTTGATAATAATTTTTGTGTTCCTTTTTAGTCGTTAATTTAAAGGCATCCCCTAAATAACTAATGCGAATTCCTCTGTCATCAGTTTCATAACTATGCTTTAGTTCTAAAAGCATTTTCTTTACTTCTTCCGAATCTTTTTCCAATATTTCACTTAGAGCATTCAAAGTAATTCCTTCATCACCAACAACAAATAATATTCCTTCCAAAACTCCTAATAAATTCATAACTACACTCTTTTCTCAATTAATATATTTCCAAAATTACTATCCTGGGATAAAATAATTTCTTTATTCTTACTCATATCTAAAATAGATAAAAACGTCACTACTACATAAGGTTTATTAAAACTTTCAAATAATTCATGGAAATTTAATTTTGATTTTTTTTCTAATAATTTCCGTATAGCACTAACGCGTTCTTTAACACTTATTTCTTTGCGAGCAATTTTAGTATCAAGCGGTTTATTATATTCTTCGCGTTTTTTCATTTCCAAAAAGGCATTTAATAAATCTTCTAAGGTAATAGCACTACTATTTAACACTTTATTTTCGTTATATTCACTAATGTTTGTCGGTCCCTTGGTGTAAACTTCATTTCTTTTCGCATTTAACAATTTGAAATCTTCTGTTATATCTTTATACATTTGATATTCTAATAATTTGTTTTTTAAATCTTCTTCCGAAGAAAACTCATACTCTGCTTCATCTTCATCAATATTTTGATTTAATAATAGTTTACTTTTCAAGTGTAATAATTCCGCAGCCATGACTAAATAAGAACTAGCTATATCAATATTTAAATCTTGCATTTGATGGATAAATTCTAAATATTCTTCGATTATTTGGGATACTTCAATTTCGTAAATATCCATTTTTTCTTTTTTAACTAAATGCAAAAGAAGATCTAAAGGACCTTCAAAATCATTAATATGAAAATTCACTATTATCACTTCCTAATTGCAAGAAAAACGCATGGCATCCATCTCAAATTTAACGACATCCGGTGTTGTGTCTTTAGCAAAATAGTTGGCACTTAAATTACTAACATTGGCTGTTGTTAAATCTATTTGGGTATTCATCGTAAAAGTATTTTGGGTACTAACAATATTCGAACTTACTCCTTCATTATTATTTAAACTAGCAGCCTTGTTCGTATATTCCCTTAAAGTTTCGTTAAATATATTAACATCTGAATTGGTATATTCGTAAATATCATTTATTGTTTGTAATTTATCTTTATTAAAATAATATTTAAGACTACTATTTTTATCGGTGCAAGTTAAAACATTCATATCATTTTCCACATTGCTTAGTGTTACCTCAGGATAGTCATCAGATGTCTTTTCATCAATAGTTATTAAACTAGCATTATTATAAGCATTCTCGCTAAATAATAGTTTTAAATTAAGTTTTTCCCCGGCCGAAATATTTTTACTACTAACAATTTTAACTCTTTCAATTAATGTCTTTTCAGTGGTATATAATTCCAAGAAATAGCCCTTATTTAAATCTATTACGGTTTTTCCTTGATTTTCAACAGTTAAATTAAGATAAAAATCATCGGAACTCTCTTTATTAATTTCGGAAAATTTTAAATCATTAAATGTAAATGTTGTGTTCGCAGGATCAATTTCATAATACACAATTTCCTCTTCTTCCGGAATTTGTTCATTATCATTTTGCGTAGGTTCATTTACCGGTTGTTCTACGGGAGCATTACGATTATCTAAATAACTTTTAATATAAGGAAGACCAAAAGTTACGCCTATCAAAATAACGAAAAACACTATTAATCCAAAAACACCTTTTTGTTTTTCCGTTTCTAACTCGCCTATTACCTGGGCTTGCATATTAGGAGTTTCTACTTTTTTTTCTTCTGTGTTTTCAACACTTTCTGGTTTTTCTACTTTATCATTATTATTATCCATTTTTTATCCCTTCATTCTTCCCTTTAATTATAGCAAAAAGATAAATAAATGCCAATAAAAAACCAAAGATATTAATCTTTTGGCTTGAATATTAAAGTCATTATAAAGGCAAAAACAACAGTGGCCGTTATCCCCGCACTAGTGGTAGATAGCATATTTTGGAAAATTCCTAAGATTCCATTTTGTAAATAACCATCTAAACCGGCATGATACAAAAGATTACCAAAGGACGTTATCGGTAAGGATGCTCCCGCTCCGGCCAGTTCAATAATCTTATCATAAACATCAAAGAAACCTAAGATTGATCCTAAAACAACAAACATACTTGTGACATGACCAAAAGTTAAACATGTATTATCAATAATGACTTGAGCAATTAAGCATAATAATCCAACAAAAACAAAGGCATAAACATATGTCATGGTCTTACCTCCAAACTAATAGCATGAGCAATGGCCGGGATGGTATGTTTTTGATTACACATAACGGGCGAATGTAGAGATCCCGTTCCCACCACTAAGATTTTTTTATATTTCTTCTGTTTTAAAATTTTATTAAATAACACTAAAGGCAGAGCCACTGGGCCACTTGCTCCTGCGAATGTTTCTTGCTCATCTGTATAAATTTGCGTCCCGGCATCTAAATGATTTCTTAATTTAATTTTGTTATTTTGTTCAAAAAAATCACTTAATATTGCCGTTCCGACTTTGCCTAAATCCCCCGTTAAAATTAAATCATAATAATTAATATTTCTTTTTAAATCTTGAAGATGGTTAAGAATAGTTTTGGCCGCCGCCGGCGCCATAACTGCTCCCATATTAAAGGTATCCTTAATGCCATAATCGATTACTTTGCCAATCGTCGCACTTTCCACTTTAATTTTACTTTCTTTATTGGTTAGCAATGTGGCTACTGCTCCCGTAGTTGTAAAAGTCGAACGTTTAGGTTTTAGTGCTCCATATTCCACTGGAAAACGAAATTGTTTTTCACTAGTTAAATTGTGAGAACTAGTAATAGCTACCGCTGATCTAAAAAATTTTGTTTCTAATAAGTTAGAAGCTACTATAACACTTTCCACAAACGAAGCACAAGCACTATAAATTCCTAAAAAAGGGATATCATAATCACGCAAATTATAAGAAGTGGCTGTAATTTGATTCATCAAGTCCCCTCCAACAATAATGCCAACATCTTCAGGATGCATGTTATTTTTAAAAAGCAAGTTATCTAAAACATTGCGTTGCATTTTTATTTCCATATCTTCAAAAGTTTTTTCATTATCATAAAAATCACTCAAATAATTATTAAAACTTATTTGCCCATTTTTTTCATAAGGACCTACTATGGTGGCTTCGTCATTTAAGTAAACATTTCTAAATAAAATACTAGACATTAATTATCACTCCAATAATAACTAAAATAAAAGCACTAATTACACCATATAAAATAACACTCCCCGCCATTTTAAAACAATTAGATCCTACACCTTGAATTAAACCATCTTGTTTATAATCTAGGGCGGCACTGGTTACTGAATGGGCAAAACCGGTAATCGGAATAATAATCGCCGCTTTTAAGAAAGTAGTTATTTTATCAAATACTCCTAAAGCTGTTAATAAACAAGCAAAGAAGATAAAAATAATCATCATCCAAACCGTCGCATCTAAAACCGTCAAATTAAATAAACGTCTTAAAAACTGCATAATAAGTTCAGCTAATACGCCAAATAGCCCACCAAAAATAAAAGCTTTTAGAGCATTTAAAAAGCGATCTTCCTTAGGCGTATTTTTTTTGACTATTTTTCCGTATTGTTCTTTATTCATTAAAAAAACCTCCATTTTTATTATGAAAGTTTTTCAATTAGTTATGCACATTCTTTGGCATAAACCCGCATTTTAGCTAGTCCTTTACTCTCACATCTGGATACTTTTACTTGTGATAAACCTAATTTTTGAGCTATTTCTTGTTGTGTCATATCATGATAATATCGATAATTTATTACTTGTTTTTCTAAAGGCGTTAAACTATCCATTGTTTCTTCTAAGAAAATTTTGTCTTCAATATTAACTTTTTCATTACTAGCTATGTTATCTATATAACTTTTATTATCATAAATTTCTTCTTCCAAACTAGAGGCTTTTTGACAAGCGACAATCGTGGCATTTAATAGATAATCATCTATATTTAACTTTTTAGCAATATCACTCATAGATGGAATTTTTCCATTCAGTTGAGCCATTTGTTGATAAGTGGTCATTATATTTCGATATAATTTCCATGTATCTTTACTAATTTTAAAATCATTTGTCTTAGAAATTAAAGCATACATATGACCATAAACATTTTTATAAGCATAAGTTGTAAATTTTACCTCCGAAGTATCATCATAACTAGCAAAAGATTCAAGTAATCCTTCGGCACCAGCTTGAAATAAATCTTCTTTATCAATACCATAAAACTGATTGGCTATACTATAAATATAATCTTTATATTCTTCGATTAAAAATGCTTTGGGATCTTCCATTTTCATCACCTTTATATATTTATTAATTTAATAGCTGCTAATTCATTAGTAGTTTTTTTTATATCAATATTTTCAAACCTATTTTTTAAGTTTTCTGGTATTTCACATATTAAAGAGATACCATGATTAACTTTAATTGCTCTTGCGCTTTTCTTTAAAGCCTCAATCCCTATAAAATCAATACTATCTAGATTGTATAGATTGTAGACTAAATACTTTATTTTATGTTTTAAAATAGCAGGTACTAAAAAATTATTTAATTTACTTGAAGTTCTTCTATTTAAGTTACCATTTATTCTGACAAATAAAATTCCCTTCTGATATTCTGAATTAATTTTTAGCATGTTATCACCTGCTAAATAAATATAGGTCATTTTTTCTGATTTTTAAACACTTTCGACAAAAGATATATTTATCTTACACGAAAAAAATAGTCCTAAAATGGACTATTTTATTACATATGGATCACCTTTGGTACCGCTACCGGTTACAGTTACATCAGCTTTTAGATTGATAACTGGACGAACGTTGCCCATACCATTGACACTGCGGCCGTTCAAGCGACGATCACTCAGGTTGCCGTTGAAGACGTTAGCAGTCATAGCAAGTGAAGAGTGAGGCGACGAGCTCCAGAAATAATCAGATGAACCTGTATAATATAGATAATTAGATTCTGTTACTACATTACTATTAGTTGACTTAAATCCCGCTAGCACTATTTCATCTTCACTTAACAGTCCTATCTTTAATTTATATACTCCTCCATAGGTTCTATATTTTATTCCATTAACAGTTTGTACATATGATGTTGCCCCATTTCCAGGTTTAGGGTCTGGGCACGTTAGTTGGGGAGTGTCATATTCCCCTCTCTGGTATGCGCCGTAATATAATATACCTGATGTTTCACTTCCATTTCCAAAAGACGTATCATTACAATATATTCCATATTCTATGTATTGATCATAATCTCTTAAATTATTATAATACCATGCTTCTAATTTTTTCTTTATAGTACTATTTTTCCCTCCATGATCTGTTGTTCCTATTTGGTCTTCATTGTTTGTTGCTATATCTAAGCTCTTACATGGATTTGCATTTGTACATGGGGTATTATCGTATGTGTAACCTACATATTTTTTCACATTATATTCATTATTAAATTCACTTGTCCCTATATCACTATCTAATACTAATCTTACCGTCCCATCTCCATTGACTCTCACTATTCGCCAGTTTTGTTCAGCAAATTTGACATAATTATTGACTGCTCCTCTAAAATAGTAGCTTGTTCCGTTTTTTGATGTTAGATTATTTATATTATCATAATCTTCCATTTTGTATATGCCACTACATGAACTATCACTACTTGTTGGGCAGTTAGCAGAAGTTGGTGATGTTTCTTTATATGTTCCGTTATTTTTAGCATTTAATATTATCTTACTTGCAAAATTTTCTTCAAATTTTACTATGCATGATACATCTTTACTTGTTCTTGGGGTTACTGTTAAAGTGTTAGTTGTTTTATTATAATTTGTTTCTACTTTATTATTATAACATTCTACACTTTTATATTGATATCCTGAATCTGGAGTTATTTTAAAGCTTTGGGTTGTTATTCCATAATCTGTTTGTTGTGTCGCTATATCCATGGAATTTACTTGTCCATGTCCACCGTTCTGTACAGTTACTGTTATCTTCTTACTTACTGTTCCTTCTATTGTTAATGTATTAGTTGCTGTTTTTGTATAATATGCATATGATACTCCTATTACTGTTCCTATTACTAATATTAATCCTACTATTCCTAATTTTAATTTGGGATTATATATTCCTTTCTTTTGGGCTTTTTTTATTGCTTTTTCTATTCTTTTTTCTTTCATGAGGGTATCTCTCCTATTTTCTATACTCATTATACCCCCCCCCCAGAATAAAGGATATACCCAAAACTCTGTTTCAGGTATAAAATGCTAAGCAGAGTGCAAATTCCATTCAATATTAATAGGTCTGTCGGATGTTTGAGAATCAACTTTTCCAATTTCTATTTTCGTAATAAAAGCATCTAGTACAACTTTATTTAACTCTGAAATATCTTTATATTGTTCAAACAATTTTACTCTATCAATTTGTTTACTTTTGTCAGCCTTTAAATTTGAAATTTCAGAATCAATTTCAGATAGTTTTACATTGAGTTTCTCTATTTCTACTGTATTGCTATTTTTAATTATTCCAAATTCAGTTGCAGATATAACTCCAGTAGCTTTATCAGTATATAATTGTACGAGAATATTATTTTTTGTTTCGATTTCTACTTCAAGTTTTTGTTTTTCTTTTTCTAAGCGTTCTATATCATTGTCTATGTTTGAATATACATTTTGTAAATAATATTCTTTACTAACTTTTGATAAATCATAATATTCGCTAATTTTATTTTTTATATTTTCAAGTACATAATCCTTCAAATCTTCTAAATCTATTGATTCAGTATTATCGCATATATGTCCATTCCTTGCAGAATTTCCTCTACATTGTAGGTATTCTTTATTTCCAGATTTAACTTTAGCATTATTTTTATAAAATGCTTTACCACAACAAGAACAATATACTTTTTTAGAAAATAACGGAACTTCGCCATTTTTTTGTGTTCTATTTTTTGTTGTTTTTTCAAACATTTTACTTACAATATTAAAAGTATCTAAATC
>CANRFQ010000021.1 GCA_947629935.1 uncultured Bacilli bacterium
GTATTAGCAATCGTTTCCAACTGTTATCCCCAACTTAGAGGCAGGTAACCCACGTGTTACTCACCCGTTTGCCACTAAGGGAAAAATCCAAATCCAGCTTTGTGCAAGCACGCAGCTTTCAATGGGTCCCTTCGTTCGACTTGCATGTCTTAGGCATGCCGCCAGCGTTCATCCTGAGCCAGGATCAAACTCTCAATAAAAAATGATTTATTAATTAAATCATAATTTTAAGTTTAATCTTTGCTACTCAAAATTGACTTTTTACTTAGTTTTCAAAGATCATTTCCGCGCCCTTTTCCTCTGAGCGCACTAGTAATATATCAAATCGTCAAACTAAAGTCAACACTTTTTTTACTTTTTTTCGACATTTTTCGTTTAAATGTAAAATCAGTGTTTTTTAACGATTTCAAGTGCCTTTTCGCAACACTCGTTCTCAATATTACAACATATTTTATGTAAATGCAAGTCTTTTTATTACATTTTTGCAAAAAAAAAATAAAATTTTTTTATTTTTGTTAATTTTCGGTTAATTCTTGGTATTTTTTATAGTATTTTTCCACAAGTTCTTGGGCAAATGGTCCTTCATTATTCCTTTTCATTTCAATTAAACTAGTTAATTCATTTTTTAAAATAATATTTAGTTCCTCAGGATAATGCATAACCTTGCGATGATAGTTATATTCATTACGGTCTAAAACTTTGAAACCGCCATCAGGGAAAACTCTTAAATCTAAATCATAATCAATATATTTAATAATGCCATTTTCAATTAAATAAGGAGTAGCTATGTTACAATAATAAAATAATCCATATTTTTTTAACTGGCCAATTACATTAAACCATCTTTTTTTATAGAAAAATAGGATGGCTGGTTCCTTGGTTTTATAACTGCGTCCATCATCTTCCGTTATTTTAGTTTTATAATTGCCACAAACTATCCAGTCCTCATTAATTTCTAGGACAATAGCTTCATCAGATACTCTCTCTAAGCGACCATTGTGTTTATAGCAATGTATTTGTAATTTATCTCCTTCTTTTATTTTGTCCATACGAATCACGCTTTCAAATAACATTGTACTAAATTTTTCCGTAAAAGTCTATGAAGGCAAAGAATAAAATTGCTTATTGGCTTAAAATCTCGACTGCTTTATTATATTGGGTATCAATAATCTCCGTTTGGTCTTCATTAACTTCTAAATCAATTTCATAATCAGGAGTAATTCCGATTTTATCAATGCACTTCCCATTAGGCATTAACCACTTGGCCGTAGTATACTTAGCCATAGAACCATCTTCTAAGCTTAAAGTTTGTTGAACTTTACCTTTACCATATGTCTTTTTACCAACTAAGGTGGCATTATAGCTATATTTTAAAGCAGCGGTTAATATTTCGGATGCTGATGCACTGTATTCATCAATTAGTACTACAATAGGATATTCTCTTTTAGCTGCGGTCTTATCTTTATAATCAGTTTTTTTGCCTTTTTCATCTAAAGAATAAATGATTTTACCTTTCTTTAAAAATAAGCTCGCAATATCTTTAGCACTTACTAAATAACCTCCGGCATTGCCTCGAACATCAATAATTAAACTTTCGATATGATCTTCATTTTCTAGTTTTTTTAAAGTTTTACTAAATTGTTTACTGGTCGTAGAAGAGAAAGTAGTTATTTGCATATAACCTATCTTTTTATTATTTTGCTCAATCACTTTACTATCAACAGAAGGCACATATAAATTATCTTTTTCCACAGTCACCGTAATTTCTTCGTCGTCTCTTAATAAAGTAATATTAAATTTTCCTTTTATATCTTTTATTTTATCGGCTATATATGCATTATCTTTATCCGTTAAATCTTCATCATTTATTTTAATTATTTTATCATTGACTTGCATACCCGCTTCTAGGGCCGGAGAATCTTCAAAAACATCATAAATGATTTTATCTTGATATATCTCTATTCCTATTCCCGAATATTCTCCTGTCAACTTTTCTAATAATTCGTTAGTTTCTTCCTCATCTAAATGTTCTGTATAATCGTCTCCCAAATAAGCAAACATTGCATTAATAGCACTATCTACTAGTTCTTTTTCATCCACATCTTCATAATATTCATCTAAAATAGAAGAATAAACTTCTAAGAATTCATTAACATGTTCATTTTTCGAAACACCAACGGGTGTACCATAGTGTTTATAAAAAATCATTCCGGTAGCTACAGTACACAAAAGACCCGTAATAATAACTATAACAATTACTTCGATTAATTTAAAGCCATAAGCATTTTTTCTTCTTCTTTTCTTTTCGGCCATTATGTACTCACCTATCTTTATGCAATTTTATAATACCATACCCTTATCAAAAGTTAAAGAAAAAAGTAATACCCTTTTGTACTACTCCTCTTCAACATCTAATTCATTTTTAATCTTATCTATTCCCTCGATATATTTGGCAATTTGTCCATCTTTAAATTTAATTAAAGTATAATCTCCTACTTTTAACTCCGCTGGTTTAGTGGCTTTCGAATTGACATTTTCTGGATCATAAAATTGCTTATTCATATAATCATCCAAATCAGCTTGATATATCTTAAGATGATCTTCTTTTTGTAAATAACTAGTTACCATATTGGCTAAATCCAAAGCTTTTTCATCACTCTTCTTATAAGCTAATATATAGTATTGGTCATATGGTCTATTAAAAGCGGAACCTAGGATTGTAATATCATAATTAAATTCTACTTCTTCTGTTTTCGTATTATCATCTTTTTTAAAGAGGTCTTTAGATACAAATATCTTAGTAACAAAATAAATAGCTACTATACATAAAATAACAACTAATAAGACAATAATAAATCTTTTTACTACTTTATTTTCTTCGGTCTCAATTCTTTTTTTACTCATTTTTTCTTCACCACAATAATTATATAAAAAATATGGTTATAAAGCAAATAAAATTGTCAAAGAAAAAGCAAAACATTAATTATTTTTGCCTTTTACTTTTCTTCGGTTTTTCCTCTAAGATATTATACATATCTTCATCATCTTCATCTTCCATTACTTCGTCTACAATTTTTTCTTCATCGATAATATCATCTTTACCTTCATCCAAACCCTCATCGGATTGACTTAATTTTTCTAATATATTTTTAATTTTCTTTTTCCGTTTAGAATTTTTAACACATAAACCAATTATTATCGCAAAGCATAGTAATAAGACCCCACCAGCTGCTAAGATAATAATGCTATACAATTCTTTTTCCTTATATATTAAGTCAGCCTGTTCAGCATTATAAACTTGCAGTGAATGATTTTTACTATCAAAAGTATAATAATCTTTCTCGCCTGTTTCTACATCCATACCATAAATTATTGCAAAACGGGAGTCTTTAGCTAATTTAAGTCCTTTAACTTTTGCCCCATTTAGATCAACTTCATATTTTTTGTAATTAGCAAAATCGTATCCTTGCGGTCCTTTGGTAATATCCATAGGATAAAAATTAATATTACTAAATTTTACTTCTTGATATAAAGTAAAAGTATCTTTCTTTTCATTATATATATATAAAGCAATTTTTCCTTTTGAATCTTTTAATCCTACTAAAGTATATTTGGTAATTTCACTATAAAAAGCGGGTACTTCGATACCATCAATTGTTATCGTTTTATCTTCATAATTATTCGGTTTTTCTAAATTATCCTTATTACGAACTACAGTGTAAGTTTTCCCATTGACTTTCTTTTTTAAGGGATTTTTTTCTTCCACATTAGCTTTGATTACATAAGTTCTCGTACTACCATTTTCGGCTGTAACTACGACATTTAAAGTATTAGTTCCTTCGGTTACAGCCACATCGCCAGTACCTGTGACTTTCGCGGTTTCATCTTCGGTTTTAGCATTAATTTTTACACTAGTTACATCACTAGCTAAATTTAGAGTATATTCCAAAGTTTCTTTATTAAATTCGGGAGATAGCTCATAGCCTTCCACGCTTAAAGAAGCCAAATAATCGTTAGTCTTTAAAACTTTATTAGCACTTTCTCCAACAGTAACGGAAGTTTGGGCGGAAAGTGATCCCGAAGAATCCCCTTCATAAGCGCCGCTCGCACTAAAAGTTCCACTTCCTTGAGACTTGGCTTTAAAAGTGAAAACTACCGATTTACCGCTTTCAATAATACAATATAAGCCATTACAATCTCCGGAAGCCGATACGAATGTAAAACGATCTTGATCATAACTTAAAGAAAATGTTCCCATATCCGCTTGGCCAAATCCGACTGCCTTAGCCGTTATTTTTACCGTTGATCCTACGCCTACATTACCAGAAGATTTGCTAAGCGACAAAGAGGCGGCGTGAACGCCACCTACTAAAATAAAGTAACTAATTAATAGAAATATTCCTAATTTTAAAGGTTTAATTTTTTGCATATCTCTTCCCCTTCTATTGTTCAATATCAGCAATATTTAAGATTTTTTTCTTCATGGCTACTAAGTCAGTTAAAGATATTTTTCCATCTTTATTAATATCAGCAGCTTTTTGATTATTATCATTTAAGTTATTATAACCTAAAATATATTTCTTGGATTGGACTAAATCACCTAAACTTATTTTAGAATCAGCATTTAAGTCCCCATATAAGATAACGGTATAAGTTTTACCATTTATCACGAAAGTATCGCCTGTTGCTAAATTGTCATGGCATTTGGTACTAACTTCCGCGCCATTATTTCGTAAAGAGGTAACAAAACTATCAACACTCATGCCCTCTTTAACACCACTAATGTATGTGCCATCCGTTTTAAGACCAATACTGTTTACCACCGCATTAGAATCCACTGTCGGACTTTGAGGAGTGGAAACATCTTCACTACTTACGCTATTTGGATCAAATCCTGTATCAGGGAGAGTTGTATTTTGCGGCATATTATTATATACCGGTATTGCAAATTTAAAATTATTATCTAGTAAATTCATTTTTTCATAAGAATTATAAGTTGATACTGACTCACTAAAGACGGCTTTAATGTTAGTCATATAACCATGGGTTAAAGCTTTGTAAGCACTATTTGGAGCCACATTAAATCTTTGGAAATAATTAGTATATTGACCTTGACCTATATAGGAAGAAGCAATAAACTCCGCACCACCTTTAATAGAGGATTCGATACTACGCCAAGGACGTCCGTAACTAGTGCTACTACCATCAGCTCCGCCATTAGCCCAAACAAGGCCTTTTAACACTGGAGAAGATCCCGTTGTAGCGCCAATGTTATAAACATTATATAAGCCACTATAAGTTTTGCCATCATAAGTAAACTCGGCACCACTTGTCGCTTTACTATCGCCCCGATTCACTCCTACCTCCTGGCGTACACGACTTGCTAAATAAATAGGATTGGCATTGTAAGTACTACCAGCATTAACAAAAGTGCTAGCATAGTCCCCCATGTTGCCGCCCCCAAAAACATTACGAACAGCATCTTCACTTTGATAAGCCGCATCATAATTTAATTTTTCAAACATAAAGACATGTTTTTCATCTAAGAAATTACGAGGATCCATATAGTAGGCGACAACACCTGGAGCAGCCGCATACCAAGTACTACCCTCTAAAACTTTAAAAGTTTTGGTATTAGGATCATAAGAACCAGGAGCTGTTGATTTCCAACCGTCATAATTTGTCTCGATTAAACTAACTCCTACTACACTTTCTAAAGCTACACTATTTGACCAATCTAAGCCGGTTTGAACAGCTTCAAATTGCCAATTTGGATGCTTTTCATGTAACTCTATTAAATAATCCCAATATGTTGCAGGAAAACCTAAACGTTCTAATTCTTTTTCATAATCAGTAGAAGCTACAGTATTGCCACTACTTTTAGAGTATTTAGATATATAAGTTCCACAAATATAAGCTGTTCTATCTTCATAATTTATTGCATACCATCCTCCAGAACATCCGGAAATAGAGGCAGGAGAACCACTGGCTAATTCCACTTCGGTATTATAAGCTAAATCTCCAATTTTTTCATAACTTGTTCCTGGTCCTTCTCTAACTGAAAGTCCATCAGATGCAATAACCTTTCCGTAATATTTAATAGCTGCACTTACTACTAAAGGAGATATAATATACGAAAAGAACATCATAGCAAGCATTAATTTACTAATAATCTTCGTTAATTTTTTCATTTGTCACAACCTCCTTTTATCTAATAACATAAAAATTATATCAAATAAAAGTCGAAAAAAATTAATTTAGGCAGAAAAATTGCTATTATTGACACATTTTGTGTCTAGTTGTATTTATATAGGAATTATTGTATAATTTATAATTATAATAAAAAAGAGGTTATATATGAAAATATTATTTAATAAATTAAAAAAATGTAATAGACCCCTGCTTATTATTTTTATAGTTTCTTTAATAATCTATCTTATAAGTTTTGGACTTTTTACCATAAGTTTATTACGTCTTGCTGATATAGAGACAATAATTAGAATTGCTTGTATAATATTATTCTTTTTATATTTTTTGGGTTTTTTAATTGGTGGTCTCATTTCTTTAATAACCAAAAGAAACAAGACTTTAATAAGTTTAATAGGCATTACCTTTTTATTAGCAACAGCTTTTGGTTTTATATCTTATCATATAAACAAGGCCTATAGTAAAGTTGATACTATTAGCAAAAAGTATGTTACCTATACGGCTGATATGATAGCTTTACAAAATACGAACGAAAAAGATATTAAAAAAATTGGCCAAATAAGTGATAAAACGGATATCGAAGGTTACATTCTAGCTAATAAAATGATTAAAAAGGAAAATATCAATCAAAAAAATATTGTGAAATATGATGATTATTATGAAATGCTTACGGCCTTATATGCCAAAGAAATAGATGCTTGTTTTATTACTAATAATTATAGCATTATCTACTCTTCCGAAGAATTATTTGCTAATATTTCCAGTGATGTTAAAGTAGTTAAAGAATATAGTGAAAAGCGGGAAAACCAAGATAACATTAAAACAACGCAAGCCCAAGGAAAAAAATTAACAGAACCTTTCACTTTGCTTCTTTTAGGAGTAGATTCCGAAAAAGATGGCTTGAATGCTAATCAAGCTTTTAATGGCGACACCCTAATGATGATTACTTTTAATCCCAACACTTTAAATGCGACGATGTTTAGTATTCCCCGAGATACTTATGTACCAATTGCTTGTCGTAATGGGGCTAAAAACAAAATAAATTCTTCAGCTGCCGGCGGAACTAAGTGTGTTATTGATACGATTGAAGACTTAACCGATATTGCTATTGATTATTACGTTAAAATCAATTTTAAAGGAGTTGTGGATTTAGTTGATGCTATCGGAGGTGTCGATATAGACGTGCCTGTTTCCTTCTGTGAACAAAATTCCGATCGCCTTTTTGGTGATAAAGAAATCTGTTTAAAAAAAGGAATGCAACATCTAGATGGGGAAGCAGCATTAGCTTTCTCCAGACATCGTAAAACTTTACCACGCGGGGATTTCCAAAGAGTTGAACATCAACAAATGGTGGTAGAAGCCATAGCAGGCAAAGCAAAGACAATAAATAGCGTAAATGAATTTTATGATATTTTAGATGCTGTAAGTAAAAACATTGATACGGATATGACTACTAATCAAATGCTATCTTTCTACAATGTTCTAAAAAAGATGTTGACTACTTCTAATAGTGCAATAACAATTGATCATACCACTTTAGTCGGAAACGACTTAATGATGTATAATTCTAGCACACGCATGAACATGTATACTTTCCAATATAACAAATCTAGTTTAAAAGAGATTGTTGATTTAATGAAAGTTAATCTCGAACTTAAAGAACCTGAATTAATTAAAAGCTTTAATTTTTCTATTAACGAAGAATATCAAACAACCATCGCCGGACAAAGTGCTAACGTAAAACCAGAAGCCTCTACCGAGTTAATGCCTAACTTAGTAGGTGAAAGTCAAACCTACGCCCAAAACTGGGCTAACGCGCACAACATTACACTTAGTATTAATTATATTTCCGAAGGAGTTCACTATAATGAAAACTCAGAAGACGGAACAATAGTTACTCAAAGTGTTGTAGTTAAAACCCCTCTTGATAGTGTAAAAACTTTAACAATTGGTGTCATTAAACATCAAGAAACTAAAGAGGATAATAAAGCTTCCAGTGAAACCTCAGATGAAAAGAAATCCGAAGAGAAAAATGAATCGAATAATTCAATAAGTAGTACTGATTCTACTGACGATAAAGAAAATGAAATACCCGATATTCCTGGTTTAAACTAATCTACCGTAAGGGTAGATTTTTTATTGCAATAATTTTTAACTAAGAGTATTATATCTTATACAGGAGGAATAATTATGCGATGTTTAAATGCCGGAGTGGAAATTATCAATACCAGTCTAGAAAAAAACCTGGATATAACTTTATTCAAATTACAAAAACTGCTTTATTTATGCCAGGGATTATATTTAAAGACTTATAAAGTTCCTCTTTTTCCCGAAAAGTTTTTTAAATGGTCTTTGGGGCCTGGTCTAAAACCAATAATGCAAAAATTCAATATATATAATGAAGAGATTGTCCAAATAGAAGATTATCCTAATGTGCTATTTAACAATTTAACAGGTAATCCGATAAATCCCCAAGATTTTCTTGATGTCTTACTAAATAGTGACGGTTTTAGTGATCAAAAATATATTAAAAAGTTCCCTTTTTTTCCCGCGCCTATGCCCGAAATCCTCTCTTTTGAAAAAGAAATGATAGAAAATATTATTGATACATATGGAAGTTTTAACTTTTTTGAATTACATGCCTTACAAAGACACGGAGATTTTTTAAAATCTCTAAAAATAGGTAATGTTATTCCTAATGAAATCATCTTAAATCATTATTTATATATGGAAGAAATAGTAAAACAATATTTACAAAATCAATTAAATAATATGAGTAACGATATTACTGAAATTAATTTAGGTATTATTAAAGTTAAAAAATAAGCTTTCTGGCTTATTTTAATTAGTATCTTGAGACTTTAAATCAGTTTTTTGAACAACATATAAAGTTTTATCCTTTTTAACAATAGTGACAAGGGCTTTTGTATCATAATCTAAATCTTTTTCATATTCCCAAGACAAACTTATTTCATAAGAAGGTATTTCTTCTTCTTTTAATTTAAAAGTCGTTGTTTGAAAATCATTAATAGTTATGCTACTAACAATGGGTAACTCTTGGGTTCTATCATTATAAGAATTATCCATAACATATTTATATAATGTATCTTTAGCATTAAGTTCAAAATTTTCTTTGGCATCGGGATGAACAAATTCTAAAGAACCAATATCATACTTATTAACTTTATTATCAATAGTATATAAATCAATTATAAACATTTTGGCAATAGATTTAGCATATTCTTCATAATCAATTTCTTTACTTTCTAAATTAGTTTTCAAGTTTTGAAATTCTTTTTTATAAAGGGCTGTGTCCCGATCTTCAAGATGATAATTAAATCCTTTAATTTCATCAACTTTTTTGACCGTTTGTTTAGGAACATTTTCAAAATTAAATAGCAAATAAACTAAAAAAGCTCCTAAAACCAGTATGGCTATAATTATAATTAATAAAACTTTCCTCTTTTTATTCACTTGCTTCCCCACTTTCATCAACCTTGATTAAATTGTGAACAATGATATTATTAGATATATCTAAATACTCCTCAGTATATTGTTGATATTTTTCAATATAGCCACTTTCTAATTCCATATTATTTTGCAAAGGCAAATATAACCCTGTCGAATTATTATAATAAACTTTGTTAGTTAAGAAATTTCCATTAGGGAAAATAACAATATTATCATCTTTAATACTAAAAATATCATGTCCCAAAGCATATTTGGAAGAGAAATTCATCATGTTACCTAAGGTAGGTAATATATCATACATTCCCATATTATATGTTACTTCTTTTCTTATTTTTTTAGCAATTTTTTGATTCTTAGTCCAGAAAATTAAAGGGGTGTTTTTATTTAATTCACTAGCATAGTAATCATAATTATAATATCCTTCGTCGCCCTCTTCTTTCACTTGACCTGTCTCAGGATCATAGTTGTAAAGATAATTAAACTCAGAACGAGCAAGTTTTGCTTCATGATCACCATAGAAAATAAATATTGTATTATTAAATAACTCATCATTATTAATGTAATTAACAAATTCCCCTAAAGCTAAATCCGCATAGTGGGCACTTCTGATATAATTACCCATTTTGGTATCTTTTAAATAATCATCAACTTCTTCGGTCTGTTCTCCCGTTTCTTCATTAGTCACGGTCTTTTTATAGGCTAAATCAAATTCTCCATATTTTTCTACATCATTAAAAGGCGAATGATTAGATAAAGTGATAATAGTTCCCATATATTTTTGATTTTCATTTTCAATTTTTCTTAAGATAGGCATAGCTTGTTCAAAAAAGGCATAGTCATTTATTCCTAGTCCCACTGTATTTTCCTCTGTTACTTTAAAACTAGTTTGAAAATACATATCATCGTATCCAAGCTGAGGATGCATTTTCGAACGATTCCACATATCAGCTTTATTACCATGCATACTAAATGTATGGTAACCTTTTTCTTTTAAAAGTTTAGGTATCGATACATATTCTCGATTATAATAACTAACAAAAACTGTCCCACTATTTGCGGGCATTAAAGAAGTATTTAAAGTAAATTCCGTATCAGAAGAAGTTCCCACGCTAATTTGAGGATAAAAATGCGAAAAATACATACCTTCCGAAGCTAGTTTCCGAACGGTTGGCGTAACGGCTTGCCCATTAAATTCTAAATCCATCAAGAAATCTTGCATACTTTCCATGTGCACAAAAATGACGTTCATTCCTTCTAAAAGCCCCGTATATTCATTACTTTGCTTTTCTTCGAGTTCTTTTTGGGCATAAAAATCTTTAAACTTTCTTAAGGCTTCATCATAGCCAAATAAAGAATTAATCTTGGGATATAAGCTTTGGACAATATCATTACCTTGGTACAAAATTATGCCAAATCTTTCCACTAATGACTCACGATTCCACTGTTTAGCTAAACGAGAATAATCCGTACTTGTTAATGTCACTAACGTACATGCAAGCAAAATTACTCCTACTAAAATGGCAGATACACACATTTTCTTGCCTTTTTCAATTTTGGCAATATAATTATAATAATTTTCTTTACTTAAAATATGGTGAATATAATAAAATAATATTGGTAATAAAATATAGATAAAGTCTACCAAGCGCAATTCATTAAATAACGAATCTGTAACTTCCCCGACTTGAGAAATACTAGCAATAAGTCCCACAGAAGCAAAAGAAGTATAAAAAGTATAATAGATTGAATTAATACAATTTATGACATTAAAAATAATTATCCAAGTAAAAAAGTACCGAAATTGTTTTTTAGGTTTAATAAGATAGCCAAAGGAACCAATTATTAAAATTAAGGCTAAATCTACGATAATTGGTTTATAATCTAGACCATGGCCAACAGTAAAGGTTCTAATTAAAATACAGCCTAATAAAGCAATTAAAACATAAGATAAAAATAATCTGTTGGTCATTATATATTTCACAAATTTATTTACAAGGTCTTTAAAACTCTTTTTCTTTGTCTTTGCCAATATAAATCCCTTCTTACTAGAAAGTATTATATCATTAAATTGGCGGACGGGCAAATGATATGTTATACTAATCAGCAGAAGGTGAAATTATGCAAAATAATATCATTATAAAATCGACTAAAAATTTTGAAACTATTTCTTTTCGCTTAGTCTTTCCTTTTGAAGAAACCGAAAAAGATATTGCCAAAATTCGTCTTCTTCCCCAAATGTTACATTATATGAATGCTAAATATCCCACCGAAGAAGCTTTTAAAAAAGCTAAATTAGAAAATTATATCCTCGGCTTCGAAGCTCAATATGCCATCTTAGGGACCTCAGGTTTTATTATTTTTAATTTAGCTACAGTAGATCCTCATATTATAAAAGATAATAACTTAGATAATATCATAGCCTTCTTAGAAGAATGTATTTATCATCCGAAAATAATAGATAAAGGTTTTGATAGTTTTGAATTAGAAAGAGAAAAAGAAATTATTAAAAAAAATATTGCTCATAAAAACAAACACCTAGCTGGTTACTTAGATCATAAAATACCTCCTCTAGTAGATAACGTTGGTATCTATCAAAGAGGCTTATACAACCATTTAGAACAACTAGATGAGGTTACACCCCAAAATCTATATAAATATTATCAAAAAATTATTGGCACCAAGGCCCCTTACATTTTTGTTATTGGTAATGTTAATAAAAATCAGCTATTACCTATACTTTCTAAATATTTTACTAAAGGAAAGCCTTTAGCTATCAGTAAAAAACATTACGATTGTTTTTTAAAACCATTTCGCTCTACTCCCCAATTTATCGAAGAAGAAAAAGATTTTCAAGAATCGGCTGTCAGTTTAGTCTTTAAATTTAAGGATATTTGCTCTAAAGACAAGGTAGCTATTTCCATGCTCCGTCGCCTTTTATCCTCGGAAGTTTCAAATTTACTTTTTAATAAACTCCGCTCAGAAGAAGGCTTAGTGTATACCGTTGATACTATTAATAGCTCTCGCTATGGACTATTTGAAATAATTGCCTACACGGATAGAGATAAGTTGGATTTAGCTAAAGATAAAATATTTGAATGCTTAGAAGATTTAAAAAAAGAAGAAATCGTCGCTCCTTTGTTAAAAGACATAATTGATGATTATGTAATAGCCAGAAATGAAAGTAAAGATTATAAAGGTTACATTTTAGATGAAATTATGGATGAATATTTTGAAACTATTTTAAAAGAAAAAGAAAGACTTAAATTGATTAAAAATTGCCAAGCTAGTGATATTAAAACCATAGTGGAAAGAATGCAATTAGATACTTGTCTTTATGTAAAGGAGAAAAGCCATGAATAATATAGAAGTCAAAACATTAGATAACGGTTTAAAAATATATTTATATGAAGATAAAAGAAAACATTCCACTTATGTCAATTTCGTGACGAAGTTTGGTGGTATTCATCAAGATTTTAAAATGGATAATAAAGAATATCATTTAAAAAATGGCATGGCGCACTTATTAGAACATTATGTATGCGAAGCTAGTAATCAAGGAGAGTTTATTAAGCTATTAGGGAAAAAACACATGTACACAAATGCCACCACATACCTTTCTAAAACATGTTTTTATTTTTTAACATCAACTAATTTAGAATATGGTTTAGACGTATTACTTAAAGGTATTAATAATCCTATTTTTAGTAAGGAAAGACTCGAAAAAGTTAAAGCGCCCATTTATCAAGAATTAAAAATGCATGAAGATAATATATTTCACAAGTTTAATCACAAAGTTAATGAAGCTGTTTTCCATAATATTAAGTTTAAAGATGTTGGTGGCTTTCGAAAAGAAATTAAAAATATCACCCTAAAAGAATTAAAAGCGACTTACGAAGCTTTTTACCAACCACAAAATCAATTTTTATTTATTGGCGGAAATTTTGATAAAGAAAAAATATTAAGTTTAATCAAAAACATCTACAAAGATATCAATAAACCTCAACATCAAGTAGAATTGATAGATTTAAAAGAACCAACTCCCGTAAAAAAGAAGAAAGTAACTTTTAAATCAAAAGCTATTCAAGATTATGTTAGTGTTATTTATAAAATTGATTTTAAAAATTGGACCCCTAGGGAAATGCAAAAATTAGATTTTTATCTCCACATCTTTTTTAAATGCATTTATTCTATTACATCGAATTTATATAAAGAACTTGTCAGTAAAAAAATCATCGATACGGGTATAAATTATTCTACTGAATTAATTAATAATTATAGCCTTATAGAAATAGGAAATTATACTAATGATGTAAACGTTTTAGTTAAAAGAATTCAAGAAGAAATGATGAAAATAGATGATATTTCCGAAGAAGATTTTAATTTATTTAAAAAAGAAGCAATTACTAAAGTAGCCATTCGTCCGGAAAGAATTATGTCAGTAATTACTCCTCTTATCGAAAATGTTGTGGATATTAATTATCCTTATCCCGATACTGTTGAAGATATGGAAAACTTAAATTTTCAAGAATTTAAAGCAATGATTAAATCCTTAGACTTTTCCAATTATTCTGTAATTATAATGCAAAAATCTAAAGACTAAAACATATACTTTATTAAAGATAACTTTTTAAATACAAACTATTGCATATCAATTAATTTAATGTTAAAATATGTTTGTTGTTTTAAAAAGTTATTTATGCAGCTGTAGTACAATGGCTAGTATACGACCTTGCCAAGGTTGAGATGGGAGTTCGATCCTCCTCAGTTGCTCCATTTAAAATCAAAGTACGTCAGAAATGATGTACTTTTTATTTTATAAAGTGTTTTCTTTTGTGAAAGGAGGCACTTTTTTTCATGAAAGTAAAATTATTGCAAGAACTAAATCCTAGTCAAAGAACATTAAAAGCTTTTAGTTCCACTCATCCATATAAGATACAAATAACTAGTGGAAAAATAAATATATTAGAACCTACTAATATTGAAACTATTATACCAATTAGATATTTACTATTTTATGAAGTAAAGATAATTGAGTTTTATGAGTATCCTGAAGATCAAGTAAAAGGAAACAATTTTATAAATTATAGAACTAAAGAGACTTTTAATAAGAACGAATTAAAAGATTATTTAAGTAATTATTAAACTTTATTCCCTAAATAAGGAATTGACTTCAACTAATTTGAAGTCTATTATAAAAAATTAATAATTAAGCTTATTATTTAAAAAGAGAGGTACATATGAATAATAAAGTTGCTATATATGTAAGGGTATCAACTGATGAGCAAAGAGATAATGGATATTCTATTGATTCACAACTTCGTATGTTAAAAGAATATGCTAATAAGAATAACTATAATATAGTTGGAATATACAACGATGCTGGATACTCGGGCAAAAACTTAATGCGACCTGAAATGCAAAGGTTATTAAAAGATATTGAAGATAGTAAAATTGATATTCTTTTAGCTATAAAAACTGATAGATTAACAAGAGATGGATATGATGGTTATTGGTTACTACATCAATGCGATAAATATAATGTTAGAATTGAACTTACTTTAGAACCTTTTGATATATCTACTGCTAATGGTGAAATGATGTTTGGACTTAATTTAGCTTTTGGTCAAAGAGAAAGAAAAGAAATAAGTGCAAGAACTAAGCGAGGACTAGAACAAATGGCAATTGAACATAAACATCCAAATAAACCACCTTATGGATATACGAGAGATGCAATAACAAAGCATTTAGTAATTGAACCAATAGAAGCTGAAGTTGTTAAAGATATATTTAATTTGTCAGTTGATGGAATACCTTATAGAAAAATAGCTGAACAAATGAGAAATGAAAATAGATATTTAAAAAGAGGAAAATGGTCAGATTCTAGAGTATGTAAAATACTAGATAATGAAATATATATAGGTACATTTAGATTCGGTAAATATAATCGTAAAAAGGAAGAACAGTTAGTAATTGAAAATTATTGCGAACCAATAATCAGTAAAGAAATATGGAATAAATCAAGGAAACAAATAAAAAGAAATTGTCATGAAAACTATGGTAAACATACACATATATTTTCTAATTTAGTTATATGCCCTCATTGCAAGAATATATTAAGTTCTACTTTCTCTCATAAAAAAACAAAAGATGGATATCAAGATTATTATTTTCTAGTTTGTAAAAATAAAAATTGTGTTGGTAGAGGATTACATTATAGTTGCGATAGACTTGAAAGAACTTTATCTAAATTATTAAATGAATTAATAATATATATGACTGAAAATCCTGAAAATATTATTAAGCAAAAAGTAGATACTAATAAAGATTTTGAAAATATTGAAAGAGCAATTCAAAAATTAAAAGTGCAAAAAGAAAAATTAATTGAACTTTATTTATCTAGTAGTTTAGATGTTGATACAATTAATAAGAAAAATGAAATGATTAAAAAAGAAATATTTGAATTAGAAAAGAAAAAGCAAGATTTAAATTATGAAGAGCCAATAGAAGTAAAAATAGAATTAATTGATAATTTTGGAAATACTAATTTAAATACATATTTAATGAATAAAGAATTACCAATATATCAAAAATGGTTAATGTTAGATCCTGAAACTAAAAAACTAATATTACATAAGTTTATAAGGCAAATAGAAATAAGTCGAGATGAAGAATATTTTATCGATATAACAAATATTAAATTCGAAAAACAATACTTCAATAAAAATGCTGATGAATTTTTAAATGACTTAATATTGTCTTTAAGAAAAGATTATAAAGGATTTGAATATAAGCAAATTAAAGATATGGAAACATTATTAACTTTATATAAAAACTATAATTCAATTAGTGTAGAAGATTATTTGAACAATACAAATAACATACATGAAGACCATAAAGAAATAATAAATAATCTAGTAGCTAATCAAGGCGTCTTAGTTGCATCAATAATTATAGATAATAAATTTATAGATGAAGTCTTATTTATCCCAAAAATGCCATAATTATTTATGGTATTTTTTTATCAGGATAAGAAGATGGTACCACAACACACATTTTAACTATATTAAATATGTTTTCATAGTGGTACCAAACTTATTTTGTACTTACAAAATTTATCCCAAAGCAAGTGTGTGATAATAGTTTAATCCTTAAAATAATTAGTAATAAATATATCCCAATTTGATGAAATTGACAAAAATAATGGGATGTAGCTACTTCTTATATATCAAATAGAAAAATATTTCTACATCTATGTAAAAATTATCTATATATTCACGAAATACACATCCTATAAGTATAGATGCAGACATCCTACTAATATAGAATATAATATAGAAATTAATATAGAATACATGAGTCTGTAAATAAAATTGTGTAAATAAGAAATCTTTCCATGATAAAATAAAAGAAATGGAGAGATTTTTAATAT
>CANRFQ010000022.1 GCA_947629935.1 uncultured Bacilli bacterium
AATTCTGCCGTTTCTCCTACTTTGAAAATAGTTTCTTCCTTTTTTTCGGCTTTATCAGTTTCATCTTTTTTATTTGTTTCTTTTTCTGCTGATGTATTTGAATCTGCAACTTTTTTAGGCTTATCATCACCACCGCCTCCGGCTACTGCCGCTATAATAATTACAACAACAACAGCAATGATAATCCATTTCAATTTTCCTCCCTGTTTCTTCTTGCAGTTAGGACATATCTTTGCCTTTTTAGGTATCTCCGTTTGACAATACTTGCAAATCTTTGTCTCTTTTGTTTCTTCCATGATAAAATCCTCCCTTATGTAATATTTTTATTATCGTACCACAAAAGTAATGATTTGTCATTAATTTTCAAATAAAATTTATCCATTACTTTTTCTTTATAGCTATGAATATTAAAATCAATATTAATATTATTATTATCAGCCACCAAAATCCTAAAAACAAAAAAGAAACAAAAGAGATAACTACTCCAATAAAATCATAAACAGGTTGCAAATATTTATCAAGTCCAAAAAAAGATAAGGAAATCCATATCATATATGCTATCAAACAGCTTCCTGCTATGGTTATCAGCCATGAAATTCTTTTATGATCCTCTATAAATGATTTTCTTTTATATCCACAATTAGGACAAACAGAAAACTTTATTACAGATTTCGCTCCGCATTCTTTGCATACATATTTTTTTGCATTTATCGCCAATTGGCAATTCGGGCAAAAATCCGCTTTTTGTGATACATCTTTTCCACATCTAGGACATTTTATCAACGCCATAAAATCCCTCCTATGTATAATTATAGTATTTTTATTACCGGCTCTAACAGTAGATTAACATTTAGTGAGTTATCTACTGATTTAACAGGTCGTTATGTAAGTTTTAAAATTAATCCTCTGACTTATAAAGAAGCAATACAGTTAATGAAAGTTAAACGTAAGGACTATGAAACATTTTTATATGATATGTTAGAATGGGGTGGCTTACCACAAAGATTTTCGTTTACTGAGGATAATAACAAATTGAATTATATATCCGATGTGTATAATTCGATAATTTTAAAAGATGTAGTGGAAAGATTAAAAATCAAAGATGTTACTACTTTTAATAAGATAGTCGAATATTTATTAGATACAGAAGGGCGGAAGTTTTCTTCTAAAAATGCATTAGAATATTTAAAAAAGGAAAATACTAATTTATCTAGTCAGACATTATATAATTATTTAGAAGCTTTATGTTCAGTTTTTATCGTTAATAAGGTATATCGATATGATATTGAAGGTAATGCGGTCTTAAAGACTTTAAATAAATATTATATTTCTGATTTAGGAATTAAAAAGATTAAAAATAATAATGCGAAAACTAATTATTCGATTTGTTTAGAAAACCTAATATATAACGATTTAATTGTTAAAGGTTATAAAGTTTATATTGGTAAAACTAAAAAGGGGGAAATTGATTTTATTGCTTTAAAAAATAAAGAAGTAAAATATATTCAAGTATCTTTATATTTAGAGAATGAAACCACTTTAGATAGAGAATTTGGAGCTTTTGCTAATATTCAAGATAATTATGCTAAATATGTTATAAGCTTAGATAAAGAGGATAAATCGCAAGATGGCATTGCTCATTTAAACGTTATTGATTTTCTTTTAAATGATGATTTTTAACAAAAAAACTGCAAGTAAATTGCAATTTTTTTATTTATCTGTCGAACCAAAGCCACCTTTACGGATACCTCCAGCTTCATCTTCATCAACAGTTAAAAATTTTTGAAAAATAACTTGGCCGATGACATCGCCTTTTTTTACTTCAATATCATGATCGGTGAAGTTAAAATATTGAAAGTAGAAATGACCATCATTATTTTCATTACCATAATAATCGGCATCTACAATCCCAATACTATTAGCCATTACAAAACCTTTTTTAGGCCCGCTGCTCCGATTAGCTAGCATATACCATTCATCATTACCACAGTAGGCTTTTAAACCCGTGGGAATTAAGGAAGGTTTAATGCCGGGTTTATACATTGGAATTATCATATCTTCTGCTGCTTCCACATCATATCCGGCGGCATGAGCCGTACTTCTTTTGGGAAGATGAATATCTTTATCTTCCCATCCTTTTGCTATTTCAAAACCTCTTGTTCTCATTAATTACTCCTATTCATACAATATAATTTTCTTTTCTTTTAAAGATTTTTGAACATCAATAACTCTTTGATTTTCAGAACCACAATATCTTAAAGTGGGATTATGAAGTTTATCAACATATTGACCATCTACTAAAACATCGACATAATTTAATACTTCTTTTCCTTTTAAATCTTTATCAAAAAGGAATCCACTCCATATCCATAAAGTTTTATGAGGAAATTTTTTTTTAAAAGCTTTAGCTAGTTTAGTAGTTCCTTCGATATTATTAGGATGAAGTGGTTCGCCCCCTAAAATAGATAACCCCTCAATATAATCTTTTTCACATAATTCTAAAACGCGATTGATTTTTTCATCGGTAAATTCTTTACCTCCATTAAAATCATGTGTTTCAGGATTAAAACAATTTTTACATTTAAAGGCACATCCTTGCATAAAAATAGATACTCTAACGCCAGGGCCATTAGAGATATCCATTTTGCGGATTTTATTATAACGCATAATTATTCCTCATCGTCATCTTTATTATCGACATGAATAACGCGTTCTTTTATTTCTTGAGTACGACCTTTATTCCAGAAGTTTGCCCCAATATAACCACAAGTACGACGAGCAACATTCATTTTGTCATGATCACGATTTCCACAGTTAGGACAATACCATTCTAAATTATCATCGATTAATATCTCACCTGTATAGCCACATTCATGGCAATAATCGGACTTTGTATTTAATTCGGCATACATAATGTTGTTGTAAATAAACTCAATAATTTCTAAGACAGCATCCAAATTATTTTCTAGATTTGGTGTTTCCACATAAGATATGGCTCCTCCTGGAGAAAGTTTTTGGAATTCGCTTTCTAATTTTAATTTACTAAAAGCATCAATTTCTTCAAAAACAGGAACATGATAAGAATTAGTAATATAATCACGATCCGTAATGCCTTTTATTACCCCAAAACGTTCTTTAAGACATTTAGCAAATTTATAAGTAGTAGATTCAATTGGTGTACCATAAACACTATAATCTATATCTTCGGCTTCTTTCCATTCTTTACATTTATCATTTAATCTTTGCATAACGGCTAAGCCAAATTCTTTACCTTCGCCATTATCTGTATGAGAATGACCAGTCATATATTTAACACATTCATAAAGACCAGCGTATCCTAAAGAAATAGTGGAGTAACCATGATGCAATAATTCGTGGATACTTTCTCCTTTTTTAAGACGGGCTAGAGCTCCATGTTGCCATAAAATTGGAGCAACATCACTAGTTACATTGCTTAATCTTTTATGTCTAATTTGTAAGGCTCTGTGACATAATTCTAATCTTTCATCTAAGATTTCCCAGAAACTATCCATATCTTTATCACTAGATAAAGCCGCATCTACTAAATTAATAGTAACAACTCCCTGATTAAAGCGTCCATAATATTTAGGTTTGCCATTTTCATCAACATATGGAGTTAAGAAAGAACGACATCCCATACATGGATAACATTGTCCTTCCCCATTTTTATCGATTTTAAGTTGTTTCATTATTTTTTCGGAAATATAATCGGGAACCATACGTTTGGCAGTACATTTGGCAGCAAGTTCTGTTAAATAATAATATTTACTGTCTTTGTGAATATTATCTTCTTCCAAAACATAAAGAAGTTTTGGGAAAGCTGGTGTAACATAAACGCCTTTTTCATTTTTCATTCCTAAAATACGTTGTTTTAAAACTTCTTCAATAATCATGGCTAGTTCTTCTTTGTATTCATCTGTTTCGCCTAAATACATGCAAACACTTAAGAAAGGAGCTTGACCATTAGTTGTGGTCATCGAATTTATTTGATATTGGAAAGTTTGAACACCATCGGTAATTTCTTTGGCTAAATCTTCTTTGGCGTATTTTTCACAATCGGCTTTACTAAATTTACGTTCTTTATATTTTTGTAAATAACGTTTGTAACTTTCTCTAACAAAAGGAGCAAGATGGGTTAAAGTAATAGTACAACCACCATATTGAGAAGAATTTACAGAAGTTATAAGTTGGGTAGCAATAGTAACAGCTGTCCAGAAACGATGAGGTCTTTCAATCATAACGCCATTAATATTAGTACCATTTTGTAACATATCATCTAAATCGATTAAGTCACAATTATGCAAAGCATTTTGAGCAAAATAATCAGCATCATGGAAATGAATAATTCCTTCATCATGAGCTCTAACTACATCGCTAGGAAGTAAGAATCTTCTTGTGATATCTGTACTAGTTATACCAGCAAGATAATCTCTTTGAGTCGTAACAACTTTGGCATTTTTGTTAGAATTTTCCGTATTCCAATATTCACTTTCACCATCAATTAATTCTTTAATAGCTAAATCAGTTGTGTTAGCTTTACGAACTAATTCTCTTGTATATCGATAAGTAATATATTTTTTAGCTAGGTCATATTTACCAATTGACATTAATTTTCTTTCAATAATATCTTGAATATCCTCAACTAAAATTCTTTTTTTGCCTAAGCCTTCTATATATTTAATAATATTTTTTATTTGGGTACTAGAAGCTTGATTTTCTTCCTCAACTTCTTGATTTGCTTTCATTATCGCATTTTCGATTTTTTCAGGTGAATAGTCAACTATATGACCATCTCTTTTGATTATTTTCATAACTACTACCTCTACTTTCTAAGTTAAGTATAGCATTATTATTTTTAAACTTAATGTTGCAATTGCAACATTAATGAAAAAATGTTAAAATTTTTTTAGAAGGTGTAAATATGAATTATTTATTTGAAAATATAAATGCGAGAAATCAAGGGAAAATTTTAAAATTATTAGAATCCGAGTACTTGACACTCCCTAAAAATGTCAATTTATTTACGATTATTTCTAGTGACTCATTTTTAGGGTTGGTGAGAACGGGAAAATTACAAATTGTTAAAAATGACTATAGTGGTAATCGTACTATTGTTGAAGATTTAAATGAAAATGCCGTTTTTGGTTCTATAATTACCAATTTAAATAGTACGGAATATGAAGTTATAGCCAAGGAAGAAACTAAAATTATCTTAATTGATTACAATCGCTTATACCAAAATGATTATAGTAAATATGAATATTACAATGAATTTATGAAAAACCTCTTAAAAATCTTAACAGATAAAATTGAAGAGCGTAATCAAAGAATTGAAATCTTAACTAAAAAAACAATTCGTAATAAACTTTTGGAATATTTTAAAATGCTTGCCAAAAAAATGGGGACGCGTACTTTATATTTACCATTTTCTTTTACCGAGCTTGCTGATTATCTTGCGGTCGATAGATGTGCTATGTCTAGAGAATTAAAATATATGAAAGAAGAAGGTTTTATTAAAATATCCTCAAGAAGAATAACTTTGATGTATTAATCACCAAATAGCAGCCTTTACATAAATTATTATATAAAGGAAAAAGAGGGGAAATTTATGAATGCTGAAAATAAAAACCCTAATTACGATTTAAATGCTTATGGTATTGAAAGTCTTTTGAACTCTGTCAAAGATTGTGATCCTAGTTGTACCAATAAAAATTTTGTTGGTCCAATCGGACCGCAAGGACCCCAAGGCGAAAAAGGGGAAAAGGGTGATGTTGGTCCGCAAGGAATACAAGGTCCCACTGGTCCCACTGGTCCCGCTGGACCAATGGGATTAGAAGGACCAATGGGGGAGGCTGAAACCCTTAGTGTGGGAGCAGTTACAGTAGCTGCTGATGATGAGGATGTCGAGATAATTGATAGTAAAAACGGTTTAAATCACATATTAAGTTTTGTTTTACCTAAAGGCCACGATGGAAAAGATGGCGCTCCTGGTCCCCAAGGACCCCAAGGGGAAAAAGGGGAAGCTGGTGCTGATGGCACAAGTGTCACCATATTAGGTTCTTATAATTCTTATGATGATTTAAAAAGAGCCCATCCAGAAGGACAACCTGGCCAGTCCTATTTAGTAGGGGATGATCTTTATGTTTGGTCAGATGAAGTTAATGATTGGAAAAATGTCGGTAAAATTAGAGGACCAGAAGGTAAAGAAGGGCCGCAAGGTCCCCAAGGAATTCCGGGTATTCCCGGCCCTGAAGGTCCAACCGGTCCTCCCGGCCCTGAGCAAATAAATGCCGCATATTTTATTACTTACAATAATAATTATTACACGCAAGGCTATCCAGTCGAATCCAATACCAGGTTACCAATTGATCGATTAGAATATGATAATGGGGGATTATTTTCTTTAAATCAGCAAGATAATACTATTCATTTTCATAAAAATGGCATTTATAAAGTAACTTTTGTAGTGAATGCCAAAGTTACATTTGCTAATGATACATCTTTTAATCAGTTTCAAGATATTGTTGCCATTGGCTTTAAAAAGTTAAATGAAGATATAATTTATGCTGGGGCTTGTACTTATATTCCCGATCAAGAACCTAGAACTTTGGTAGGGCAAGGGTTAATGGCTGTGGCTGATTATAATAAAGAAGCTTGTGAGCTTGTAAATCTGACTAAAAGAGAAATATTACTTGATACTCCGAAAATTGAAACTACACTTTCTCATTCTTATGTCGTATCACCTTATATTAGTATTATTTTAGAATATTTAGGTTAAAATTAATTTATTAGAGGATAATTAAAAAATGAAAGTCAATCTTTCATTTTTTAGGTATTAATCTTTCTGAATCTAGTGTTTATCTAGTATTGCTAAGAGATTTTTAGCAGTTGTTAAGTATTCTTTTTCGACTTCTTGCATGTTTCTAAAACTAGTATCGATTTTTATCTCTCGTGTTTGCATTTTACCTGCCCAATTATCTACATTATTCATTAGTTGTTGCGCCTCGGCATATAAAACTTCATTATCAGAATCTTTAATTATTTTATGAATTTTTCCTTTAGGAAAAGGTAAATTAAAGTGTTCATAAATAGCCTTTTCGATTTTAATTTCCGCTTCCTTATATTCCGGAATATCTATTTTAAAAGGTTTTGGTAAATCACTGATATATATTTCAGATGCATCATGCAATAGGCCGATTAATTGAATGGTCTCATCATAACCTAAATCTTTTAAATCTTTATAAACGTTAAGACAATGCTGTGCTACACTATAAAAATGTTTACATTGACCTGCATAACGACAAATTAACGAAAGACCATGGGCGATATCTTCCAAGTGCACCTCTTGGCTTCGAGGATCTATTGCCCAAAACTTTCCTGTGTATGTTTCTTGCCATGTTCCTTTTCTTCTCGTCATAATATCCCTTCTTCCTATAAATAAAATATCATACAATTGTTTGCTAATCAAGATAAAAAATTAAAATTATAATTTTTTTTGATAAATTATGCCAGCGGCTTCTTCATCAATGTAATACATAATACTATCTAAAGAAGGAAAGGTAATCTCTTCAAAACCAAATCCTCCAAAGGCTTGTTTGCGCCATTTATTAGAGTTTACATTGGTATTTCCATTATCAATATAAGAAAGCATACCAGCAACTAAAGTTCCATTTAAATTTAAAAAGTTTTTGTATTGATTCATTAATTGACGATATTCTACCAAACAACATAAATCAGAATCTTCTTTTTCAGAGATATTATTTTTAATCTTTTCATAAAAAAGTTCATAAGCATATTCAATAATATTAGAAAAGTAAATAAAATCATAAGTGTCTAAATCGCATTTATATAAAGTTCTAATATCTTCTTCAATAAAATTAATTTTAAGATTAGCAATTTTTTCTTTTAAAATAGCATAATTTTCTTTACTTAAATAATTAATATATTTTTTTAGTATGTTTTGACTAATCCCGCATTTATGAAATAGAGTTTCATCACTTCTTATTACATTTTCATTATATTTTTTATATATAAAGCTCCAAAATTCATAACTAGTAGCATCTAAATAAGGACTTAAAATGTCGAATTGCTTTTTATTATATTGGTTATCTGAAAGAAAGAAGCT
The DNA here is from genome assembly GCA_947629935.1 of uncultured Bacilli bacterium. Lineage (GTDB taxonomy): Bacteria > Bacillota_I > Bacilli_A > RF39 > UBA660 > HGM10766. Next base: position 8,147 of record CANRFQ010000022.1, read on the forward strand.
ATTAAACTCTTTTAGAGAAAAATCAGCTTGGATAGCGGCTTTTTTTAAATGAAAAAAATAATAGGTTAAAGGATTAACATCAAAAGTAGTAATCTCTTTTGCTCCTTTTAGATACATATCTAAAACGAAATCACCGCCACTTAAAACGGTTAGACAATTTTTACCTTGAAAATCAAAATTATCAAAAAAGTCTTTAATATTTTCGTTAGTAAAAGGATAAATCCAAGTTAAATTGCTAAGATTTATACGATTATATTCGCGATTGGTGATTAAGTTATCTACAGTTTGTAAATCCTTACTTACATTCATAATATTCTTCCTTTTAGGCTATATATTATATCAAACCTTTAGCAAAGTCAATCAGCATTTTATAGCAAATAAAAAAGTCTTAAATATTTTTAAGACTTAGATATTTATTTTAATTTTGTTCCACAGTTTGGACAGTAATTTGAACCATTTGTAGCATTGCCACAATTAGGACAGAAATTAGCATTACCAGTTGGTGCAGGATTGGTAGTAGCGCTATTATTGACAGCTCCCATTAATCCAGCTCCTGTATTATTGGCCATATTCATTCCCATAAAACCAGTCATGGCTCCATTATCATTTTCGGCGGCTTTTTCTAAAGCACTAGCTGTACTTGAGGCCATAAGACCAGATTGCATTTCACTACTTGAAAAGATTTTAGCATCATCAATACGATTAATTCTTTGCAAAGATTCATCTGTAACATTAATATCACCCATGGCTACATCAGTAACTATAAGGCCATATTTATCTTTCCAAGAAGAAGATAAAACTTTATTCATTTCATTAGAAATATCAGCACCATAAAGACCCATATCTCCAAAAGAAACCTTTTTTTCACGCATGATAACGGAAATTGTTTGGGTAAGTTGTTCAACAAATTCTTGTTTTAATTGACTACCCATTACTTCGTCAAAAGTAATAACATCTTTCGCATTAGCTCCAATAACACTGGCTACAAGTAAGGCAGGATCTGCTACTTTATAAGCATATTCCCCAAAGAAAGTTACTTCAATAATGCCATATTTTTCATCTGTAATTTTTTTCGGATTGGCAGTTCCAAATTTATTACCAGTATTATTTAAAATATTAACATAATAAACTCTTTGATCCTTAGGAGCATTACCAGCATAAGTAATCCTTGAACCAATATTTTTAATAGTATCAATAATGTTTTGACCTAAAGAACCATAAAAAATACTTGGTTCACTAGAATTTTCATAAGTAAATTCTCCTGGCTCCGCACTAAATTCCACAATTTTACCATTATCGACAAGCATCATGGCATAACCTTCGGGGACAATTATTGTACTCCCATTACTAATTACGCCTTCGGTATTTTTATTATTACCATTGGCATCTTTAATTATACCCCTAGCTATTAAGACATTAGTCTCATTAGTTGGACAAACAATTAACTCCTTAAATTGATCTTTTAAATTGCTAGATATAGCTCCAGCTACAGCTTTAATTAATCCCATATTTTAAACTCCTTATTTATATTTTTTTAATACTTTTTAAAACCCAATCATAGTCTTCGGTATTGTAAATAGCTCCACAATAAGCACATAATCCTGAAGTATTAACACTAATTGGTGCCCCACAACCCGGACATTTACGGGCTATTTCTTGATTTTTAACTTCTAGTTTCTTTGCGAAGATTAGTTCATAATTTACTTCTTTTCTTTGGGTATCATCTCCACTTATTTTTTCTTTACTATCTATATCTATTATATAATCTAGGTATTTGCTTTGCAATAAAACGTTAATATAGTAGACACTTTCAATTAAATTGCAACTTTGGATTTTGGTATTAACAATGTTGATTTCATCATAAATTTGTATTCCTCCTTGTTTTTTCGTGTTATCAATAATACTTTGAGCATTAGTCATCACTTCATCGCTAACAAAATGATCAATTGAAGCCAAATTATTTTGCATAATAGCTGATAATAATTTAACAAAAATATTATTAACTTTACTTATAAACATAGATTCATTGAAATCTTCTGGATAATTCATTTTTATTCACCCGTTTTCATTTTTTTACTTAAGACAAAGTCAGTCGATCCTTTAATAATAACACTTTCACAATAAGCACATGTTTGAGAACCAACATTTTCTATTGGGGCCCCGCAATTAGGACAATTCGTCATTTTTTCACCCGTATCTTTAGTTTTTACAAAGTGCAGATAATATTGATTATTTACTTTATAGATATTATTACCTCTTACTATTTTTTGAGATTTATCTATTACATAATCAAAAAATACAATATCTAAATAAAAGACTAATGTAACAATATCATTTTCCTTTTTAATATTAATTAATTTAATATCTAATGTTTTAAAATCAGTCATAATATTTTGCTGCTCTTTCATTTTTAAAACATTTAATTGCGTCATATAACTATTATATAATTCATCGGTACATAATTTACGTAAGGCCTCGTAATCAAAAGCAGACCAAGCATTTTGAATTTTGATGAAATTGTTAATAGCCATATTTTTAAGATTAGTCATATCTTCATTAGGCAAATATGTTTGTAATTGTTCTAAAGAAATATCGTTATATTTGATTTTTTTAATTTTAGGATTGGATTTAGATGGTACAACATCTTTAATAATTGAATAAATAATTAAAGCTAAAATTAAATAAAACATGATGGTTTGGAAAAAGTCATTATCATCTTTAACGCTATTATGATTATATGTTCTATTACCAGTGTCATAATCGTAATCATCATAATCATAGTCATAATCGTAATCGTAAACGCCACCATAGTCATAATCACCCCCACCAAAGTCATAGCCACCTCCATAATCAGTATCCCAACCGGAATCGGCAGTGACCGAAAAACTAAAAGAAAATAGTAACAAAAAAATAAAAACAATTTTCTTTAATTTACTTAGTTTCATATGTATCACAAGCTAATTATAATATAAAAAAATCCGTGATAAGAGATTATTATCTAATATTTTGCCTTTTTGACATTTTTTTTGACAATTAATTATAATAATTCCCAAGCTTTTTTCTTTACAAATTTACAAATGGATTCTAAGTCTTCGGTAATTTCTTTTCGAAAATATTTAACTATTAAGTTTATGATACCATCGGTAAAAAAAATTATATCTAAATCTTTATTTTTATTATTTATAAGGTTAGAAAAAGATGTATAAATTTTTTTGCTAATGCGACGCATGAAGAAAAAGGCCTCATCAGCAGTTAATAGTTTAGAATAAATTTTTTCATTTTCTTTTAAATATTTAAAAATGTTATCAAAATATTTATTAATATCTTCTTTTGTGTAAGTAAAATTCTTATAATTAAAAACTTGTTCAATTATTTCTTCTTGAAATAAAGAAGCAACTTCATAGATATTATCAAAGTGGCTATAAAAAGCACCTCTGGTAATGTTAGCCCGTTTGACTAATTCCGTAACTGTAAGTGAATTAATTTCTTTTTTCTCTTCAATTAATTCAGCAAAAGTTTTTTTGATTAACGTAATAGTTTTTTGAGAAGAAGCATTAACACCTTTTAATTTCATATTTCATCACCAGAATTAATTATATCATAATTTTAACAAAAATATGCTTGTTGTATAAATTTGAACAATGTTTATAAATTTGTTGTTCATTTTTGGAAAGCTCGGGAGTAGAATAAAATAGTTTGAAAAAAGGAAGAGATGAAAAATGCGCAGGGTAACAAATTTTATAGTAGAAAAACGATATTTCTTTTTAGGCTTATTTATTTTACTGGCTGGAGTATGTTTATTTTTAGCCACTAAAGTTAATATTAATGAAGATATAATGAAATATCTTCCTGTCACATCTGAAACTAAAATTGGGAAAGATATAATGGATGAAGAATTTGCTGAAGAAAAATCTTCTACTTTAAATGTCATGTTTAAAGGATTATCAAATAGGGAAAAGAAAACTACTTTAAAAAAATTACAAAAAATAAAGGGCGTAAGTTCGGTTGAATATGAAAACACGAAAGAATACAATAAAGGAAAATATACTTTATATGTTCTAAATGTGTCTGATTATGATCATTCTCAAACAGCAACTAATGTATATAATAATGTGCAAGATAATTTTAAAACGGCGGGAATGAGTGGGTCTATATATGAAGAAAATAAACCGATTTTACAAACCTCAATTGTCATACTAGCCATCGCTTTTGCTATGCTTATCTTAATTATCTTAAGTGAATCTTATGTGGAACCTTGGTTATATTTAATTTCCATTGGTATTGCTGTCTTTATTAATAAAGGCACGAACATCATGTTTACGAGTGTTTCTTCAATAACCAATTCCATTGTGGCGATATTACAATTAGCTTTGTCTATGGATTATTCGATTATGCTATCTAATAGATATAAACAAGAAAAAGAAAAGAATCCTAATAAGATTGAAGCCATGAAAGAAGCTTTATATCAATCTTTTAAAGCTATATCTAGTAGTTCTGTTACTACGATAGTCGGATTAATAGCCTTAGTATTCATGAGTTTTACAATTGGTAGAGATTTAGGCTTTGTTCTCGCAAAAGGAGTCCTTTTAAGTTTAATAAGTATTTTCTTATGTTTACCAGCTTTACTGTTGCTTTTTGATAATTTAATTGCTAAGACCAAGAAAAAAACACCGAAGATGAACTTAACAAAATTAGGTGAGTTTAGTTATAGAACGCGTTTTATGCAAGCCGGATTAATTGTCATTTTATTTGGAGGAGCCTTTTTGTTAAAAGGAAATATAAATATTTTATATACAGCATCTGAGCAAGATCAAGTAGGAAAAGTTTTTCCTACAACGAACCAAATGGCTATCGTTTATAATAATAAATATGAAGATATAATGGCTCAATATTGTCAAAAACTAGCCAAAGATAAAAAAATAGATCAAGTATTATGTTATTCTAATACGCTTAATGAGAAATTAGCTTATGAAAAATTAAATCAAAAATTTAAAGATTTAGGGCAGGACACCCAAATAGATAATTATTTAATTAAGATAATTTATTATAATTATTATAATCAAGATGAAAATAATAAAATGACTTTAAATGAATTTATTTCCTTTATAAAATCCGATATTTATCCTAATGATAATTTTAAAAAATCAATCGATTCTAAAACTAAAAATAATTTGGATTTACTGGAAAACTTTACTTCCCTAAATTTAATTAATAAACCGAGATCGTCTGCCGAAATTGCTAGCATTTTAGGAATGAATGAAAATGATGCCCAAAATATTTTAATTTATTATAATAGCAAAAATTTAAATACGACAATGACAATTAAAGATTTTGTTAATTTTTTACTGAATGATGTAGCTAATGATCCTAATTATGCAGCGAGTTTGGATAAAGCGACAATTTCCAGTTTAAAACGTTTACAAAGTTTTACTGATCCTTCTAACATTAACAAAAAAATGAAGGCATCAGAAATTGCTAATATATTTGGTATAGAGGAAAATAAAGTAAAAGATTTATTCTTGTTTTATCGCACGACTGGGGAAAGTGTGACAAAACTAACTTTAAATGAATTTGCTAATTTTGCTTTAGAGATGGCCCAACAAGAAAATTATAAAAATATGTTTGATGAAGACACTTTAAATTCTTTAACCCTTTTAAAAACATTAAGTGATGAAAATAATATAAATACACCTTTAGATTTAAAAATAATGCAAACATCTCTTAATAATTTAGGCTTAAACTTAGATGAAAATTCTATATCTCTTTTATATTTGTATTATACCGGAACAAAAACTGATACAAAGTTAACTTTAAATGAATTTGCGAGTACAGCTTTGGCTATGTCCCAAAGTGGTTATTCCCAATATTTTAATGATCAAACTCTAGAAGAGTTAACAGTTTTAAAAAATTTAACAGCCAATAGTCCTTTAACTAAGGAGGAATTATATCAAACATTTGCGATAAATAAGGAGACAGTTGGGGAAGAAATTTTTCCCCAATTAGATGGAGCTATAAGCGAGACTATGACCACAAATCAAATGACTCCTAGTGATTTTGTTAGTGTTTTGCAAACTCTTATATCTAAATTTTCCGAGGGTGTAGATTCATCTCAATTAAAAACCTTAACGCCAAGTCTTGCTAAAGCCCAGGCCCTTATTAATAATAAAGAATCTTATACCGTTAAAGAATTGGCTAGTGTCATTAGTCAAGATGAAAATCTAGTTAAGGTTATTTATGGAGTTTATGATTCTAATAAAGGTAATTTAGCCAAAATTTCCGTCAAAGAATTAATTAATTTCTTAAATGAAAATAAAACTAATCAATTATTAGCTTCCTATCTAGAAGGAAAAAGTGATTTATTAAATACTGCTTATGCAATTGTTAATAATACTGATTTAACTTACTCTTACCAAGAGATAAGCTCTCTAACTAATACTAGTGAAGAACAAGTAAAACAAATCTATGGTGCTTATGACTACTATCATGAAGAAACATATATTACTCCTCAAGAATTTGCTAATTTACTAATAAATAATAAAGATAATGCTTTATTAAAAAATCAACTATCTAAAGCAACTCTAAAAGAATTAAATTTAGTTGTTGAAGTTATGAATTCCACAAGTAATTCTCAATTATATACAGCTTCTAATTTAAGTTCGTTATTAGGAATTGATAATGATACCATCAGTTTATTATTTAGTTTATATGATTATAAATATAGCAAAGCCAATAATGATATTTCTTTATATAATGATGTGGATTTTATGGTTAATGATGTAATGAATAATCCAAAATATGCGGCATCTTTTAATGATGAACAAAAAAATAAATTAGTAACTATTAATAATTTAATGCATAATTCTCTTAACCAAGTCAAATATACTTCCAATGAAGCTTTTGGTATTCTAGATGTGTTAAGTGATGATTTAGATAAAACATTATTAGATTTAGTTTATATGTATTATGGAAGTACTAATGAATATAATCCTGCCTGGCGTATGACAGTAGAAGAATTTGTTAATTATTTGCATTCGGATATTATTACGGATAAAAGATTTAATGATTTTATAAATGCGGAAAAAAGAGAAACAATAATTGCGGCGAAAAAGACGATTGATAAATCTAAAAAATTAATTGTTTCTGATAAATATTCGCGAGCTGTCCTTAATACTAAATATGCCGCAGAAAATAAAGAAACCTATGCATTTATAAATAGCATGCAAAAAAAGATTGGTAATAAAGATGATATTTATATTGTGGGGGACTCGCCAATGGCAGTCGAGATTAGTAAAACATTTAATCAGGAATTAAATAAGATTACGCTTTTGACTATGATCTTTATCTTTATTGTCGTAGCTATTACTTTTAAAGATTTAATTATTCCTGTTGTTTTAGTCTTAATTATTCAAACAGCTGTTTATATTACAATGAGTGCAATTTCTTTAACAGGTGGTTCAGTATACTTTATATCACTACTAATTGTACAAGCAATCCTTATGGGAGCAACGATTGATTATGCGATAGTATATACTTCTTATTATCGGGAGTCGCGTCTGACGATGGGCATTAAAGACTCCGTTATAAATGCTTATAATAAATCTATTCTGACAATTATCAGTTCATCATCAATCTTAATTATTGTGACTTTAATTGTGGCTGGGTTTGCTTCTGCTATTGCAGCCAAGATATGTGAAACAATTTCCGAGGGAACTTTTGCTTCGGTAATATTAATCTTATTTTTATTACCAGGAGTGCTAGCGGCAACTGATAAATTTATTTGCCGAAAAGGTTATTATAAAGAAAAAAATAAAAAATCATGATTTAAAGTTCATGATTTCAGATTGTTGACAAAGTGGTATATTCAAAATGAATATACTACTTTTTTAGATGTAATTTTGATAAATTGAGCAAATTTTGAATAAATAAGCGAAATATTGTAATATTTGAAGATGATTTCCATCTCCAATTGGCCATTTTCTTTAAATTATGACACGCAAAAATCATCGTGGCATTCTGTTCATTTTTTATTAAGCCACGAA
>CANRFQ010000023.1 GCA_947629935.1 uncultured Bacilli bacterium
ATTACTTTTTTACTTTCTTTTATAACATTTTTCATACTATCAAAAGTGTCTTTTTTAACTTTAACATATTCTTTATCTATTAAGGTATTTTTAGTAGTTTTCATTTTTTCTTCAAAATTATTTACAGCATTATCTAACCCTTTATTTATTGTAGTTACTTTATTTTCAAAATATCTTGTTGTCTTTTTAAATTCTTTCATTTTTTGATGTTTTATATCACTACCTTTAATGCCTCTTTCTAAATCATAGCCTTTATCAGTTAGTCTTTTATGATATTTGTCTTGTAATTGTGACAAGTGCATTTTATCTTTAATATATTGTTTTTTAGAAATAGTATATCTTTCAGTATTAGTTCTTTTATCATATTTTTTAATTAACGAAACAACAACACAATGAATATGTGGTGTTTTTTCATCTAAATGAACTGTTGCGTGTAAAACTTGTTCTTCATTATATCCTAAATCTTCATAAACAAGCTCCATACAAGTATTAGCCCATTCTTTTTATATCTTCTCTTGTCATATTTTCAAAAAAATCATTAGGAGCGGTAAATAATAATTCATCAGCAACTACGTTGTTGGATTTATCTAGCATTTGTTTAAAAGATTTTTTTCTATCTTCTCGTTCAGTTTTCATTCTATCTTCATGTTCTGTTTTATAATCTTTTACAATATTATAAACCCCTTTAACATATTTATCAGTTAAAGGGACAAGTTCAATATTATTTTTACTTTTTTCTATATCAATATCAGGATTGGAATTATAAGCCTTTTTCTCTCTTTTATTGTGCGATCCAATTTGTGCTAAATCATTAATAGTATAAATTGGATTACTTCTAAATATTGCATAATTTAAATTCATATATCTACCTCTTTCTATTTTTTAGCATAATAAAAATACTTTCGTTAAAAAGTATTTTGCTTTAATAATTAATAAATAGTATATTTTTTTAACAATTATTTCACATAGAAAATTAATTTTTTTCAGACTAAATCTCTTGATATTTAATTATTTAATAAGCTTTTTTAATTCATCAGAACAATATACATTTATATATTCTTCTCTTTCTGCTTCACTTATACTATAACTATTATCTTTAAACATTTCTTTTAATTTTTTATAATTTCCATTGATACTGTCATGACTAGCAATAACCATATCTTCTTTTGACACATTTGTGAGATCTAAATATATTCCATTTATTTTAGCAAGAGATTCTATAAATACTCTTTGACTTCTGCCATTACCTTCACGAAAAGGGTGCAAAGCATTAATATCAGCAAATAATTCTACTAATTTATCTAATGTGGTTTCATTATCATAATCTACAAAATATTTTTCTTTTTTTAATTTATCAAATATATCTTTACTAAATGACTCTATATGTTCTGTTAAACAAAATAAATCTTGTTTGGCAATATTACAATTTCTTATATCTCCAGCCCATCTATAAACATCCTGAAATAAGTATTTATGAATATCCTTTAAATAATTAAAATCAAAGTTACCTTTTAAAGGTTTTTCGTTTAATTCGTAAGTTCTTAAAGAAACTAGTTCTCTTTCAGCATTAAATAAGTCTTCATCATTTGTAATATTTAATTTATTAATTAAAATATCAGTTCCTTTATAGCAATAATCAGCAGTTCTTTCATAAGTATATTTATACTTATTATCCATATATCCCTCTATATTTTTCTATAATTTTCTTACGTTCTATTTCGGTTGAAGACTTACCAATTATACAATTATAAAGTTTTTGTTTTAATTCTTTAGTTAATGGCATACCTTCTTGAGCCATAGCACCATCAACTTTTTTTATTTTTTCTTGTATTTCTTTTTCAGTTTGCTTACCATTATTCATTATAATCACTCTCTTTCTCAAGCTTTTTGATAAATTTATTATACCACAAAAAGCCTTATAAATCACTAATTGTAAAGGATTTACTTGATAAAGTAAAAATACTTTCGTTAAAAAGTATTTTATTAAATTATATAGATTATTATTTGCTACAACTCTTACATTATTTATTGGGTTTATTTTAACTTGGGTGGCCAGCATCAATTACAATCCCCCTATAAGCTCTAGTTAGTCTATACATACACAAACCTCCTAAAGTATTGTATGTTTAATATTAAGATAGGTCACTTGACTAATTAAATAAATAACTCTTTTTTATAAAAAAAAGATGTTACATAATATGCAAATCCTTTTATACTATAATTTTTTTGGTAATAACTTTGCTAAATATTCAAGATTACATTGATACTCTACTTCGGGAGATGGATAAAAAATTTTTGCTTCTATATTATCAGCATTTTCAAATTTGTTTATTTCATCAATTAATTTTCTTCATAATATAAATATTCATCTGGTATATTTGGATAACCGTTTATATAAAAATTAAATATATCATGTAACAACTGTATACATATGTTATATGACTTTTCATCCAATTTATTATTTTTAAAATAACTGTCTACTTGAGTTTTAAAATCATAATATAAATGCTCATATTCATCCTTATTCGCACTTTTTATAACACTTACATTTGATATTACACTGCCCAATTCATTAATTTCTAAACTAATTTTTGAGTCTACTTGGGCTTCAATATTTTCTATTAATTCATATAAAGAAAGTGCTAATAAATAATTTGAATAATTAATATTAAAAGTTTTTTCATATTGTTTCAAAAAATTTTTTAATTCTTCAATTGAGTATTCAGTAATATTATTTTGATTTAATTGAATACAAAAATCCGAATCTAATATATATCCTTTTAAGGATATTTTATTAAGTATTAGGGTCTTCTCTATTTGATAATCGTCATTTGATAACTCTACTAATTCATTTGCTTTTGTAATAAAATTAAACATATTATTATTAATATCATCATGTATTTTATCTATTTCAACATAAGATTCTAAAATCTTTATATTTAAATTATTATCCATGGCTTCTACCCCTTTAATTATTGTTTTCGATTTACAATTTCATTATATAATCTCAATTATATCATTCATAATTATTAAATCCTAATTAACATATAAACAATCATAACCAATGCTCCTAATACAAAACTAGCAATTAATGATAATGTAATCACATTAGTAAATCCCTTACTGCCAGTTGAACTACTATTTGAAGTATACTGAGTTAATGTTTTAACTTTTGGTTTATTCATATTCATATTGTTTTTTTGCATTTTTTGTTGTTTAATTGCTTGATTTTTTTGTTTAATTTGTTGATGAATTTGTATTTCATTTTGACTTCTTTTGGCAAATGATTTTGTTTTTTCTTGTGAAAATAGTTTTTGAATAAGTGGTGGTTGTTTTTGTCCTTGTTCAACTGATTGTGGCATATGATGTTGATTTTCCACTTTTTGTTTTGTTTTATCTTGACTTTGATGTAATAATGATTCGTTTTTTCTGAATACTCCTGCATAAATAGATTGAATCGTTTTTTTTCCTTGTTCAATTAATGATTTATTTTTTTTATCTAACAAAAAACTAGTTGAGTCTGTTAATGTCCAAATAGTTAATTGTTTTATATTATATTTTCCTTGAATTTTTGTAAAATATTTTTTTATTTTTTCTTGTTTTCTTTCTTTTTCTAATTCACATTCCTCTTTTGAATGAGATGAAATATATTCATCAGATAAAGGTTGGTCATATTCAGTAATCTTTAAAGGATAGCCATATGATGATAAGACTTCTAATGAATAATCTAATTCATTTTCTGTTATATACGGCCTCAAATGCATTTGTGTTCCAATACAATCGACTAATTTTTTACCATTAAGATTTTCTTTATTTTTTTCTTCAAATATTTTAATTCTATCTATAATAGATTTTAAAACAGGTAATTTGTTCTTATCTTCTAGATTTATATCATTATAAACAAATTCTACATTTGGTAAATTTTTTCTTGCAACCAATGCAATTGAGCATAGATCTTCGATATTTAAAAATTTTTGCCAACCGGACTCTTTACTATTATTTTTTGATACATCTTCTCTATTTAAATATTGGCCATTAAAATCTTCTGAAAATCTAGTTACAAGTTCATTAAAAATATCTATACTTTTTACCACTTCATAACCATTTTCTTTTAAACTCATTTGATTATAAGAAGCTATTTTTTTGGTAGTTTCATCAACATATTTTAGTAATTCGTTATAAACATATTGTTTATTTTCTTCATTATATTCTAATTCACTTAAATGCTTTGGACAGTCTTCAAAGAAAATTAAAGTATTTAATCTAACATCTTTATTTAAACCTCGGGCAAAATCTAAACATCTTTCTAATTTATTAAAATATAATTCACCATTAGGCATATGAAGAGCTGGATACTTTGATTCATAATCTATTGTTATTGATTTAAATTCTTTTAATTTAGTATAAAGTAGTTCATAATCCGATAATTGGTACTTATTTATTCCAGGTTCCGCTAAATCTCTACTTTCTGATAAAGCAACAAAAATTTTATTGCTTATTTCTTGTTGAAAGTGTGAACCGATAGCATTATAAATTTGAATGGGCGACATATTATTATCAAGACCATTTTTTATTATTGAGTTTAATTGTTCTACTTGCTCAGATGTTAAATGCGAATTATTTATAATATTAGATATTTTTTTATTTAAATTTGCGTTAGGCGTATGATATAATTTATTTCTATCAACTAAATCTGCAATATATGATTTAAATAATGAATCTTTTAGTTTATTTAAATCTAAATTAGAATCTTCAATATCTATTAGTAATTCTGAAGATATTTTCTTTAATTCATCAATAGAATTTGAATTTGCAATCATCATTAATTCAATCATTTGTCTATTTAATGTTATACCAAATTTATCATTTTCAATAATCTCATGTTCAAAATGACTTAAATATCTTTCTCGTTCTTCTTGTTCCCATTTGTAATACGAATCCAATAAATTTTCCTTTTCTATATCAATTAATTGTTTCAATTCATCAATATCTTCATCACGATTTAAAAACATACTCAAAGATTTTTTGAATTTTTCTTCATTCAAGAAAAATCCTTTGTCTTTAGGGCATAATTTTTTTAATTCTAAAAAAGTATTATATAAGTACTGTGTTACCATTTTATTTTTTTCTTCCATGTTCATGAGTATCACCACCTATTTTATATAATTATATATATTTTTTTTATAATTTTCTATATATAAACTAAAATTACTAAATTAGATGTATCGTTTTTATTTTTTTAACACTCTTGATATAGGTTTATCAGCAAACTCTGACAATAAATAATTTCTATATCTATGCAATTGATACGATACACAAATCTTATCCCAAATACTTTCCGATATGTATAAATCTGGATGGTAATTCATTTCCTGAAATAGTACTTCATTAATATATGCTACACATTCTTCAGCATCTTTTTCAAAAGGATAATCATACGGGATTATTATACTATCCGTAAAAAGCTGATTGATTTCTTTATTAAGATTCCACTTAATTGGTGCAATTCTAACCCAGTGATAATTATTATCATTCATCAACATTCTAACGTGACTTACTTTTCTGCCACCATTTTTATCTAAATAACTATCATACTCTCGAAATACATTTTTCCCCATATGATATTTATTTGGAGTTTCAACTAAAGTTCCAGTACCAGAAATTTCTTTATTTAATCCTAAAAGAAAAAGTTTATTTAATAGATATTCATCACTCTCTGATTCAATATAACTAGGATACGATAAAAATTTATACTGGATACCATCACGTCTATTATAATTTGTTTTCAATGTAATACCTGTTCGTTTTAAAAATTGTAAAAATTCAATGTAATCAATACTTAGAACAATCCCATTAGGTTCATAATAACTGTCAGAATTTTTTAAAGTATTATTTAAACTATTCGCCAATAGATAACAGCCACTAAAATAAGGAACTTTTTCGTATCTAGTTCTTTTGTCGTTGCTCATTCTTTCACCGCCGGTTAATTTAAAACTATCGCAAAAATTATAATCAACAATATAGTCATTCATCCTATAAGTATCGTAAGATGTTCCTTTTGGTTTTATCCTAGCAATATCAAGTTTTGGATAATTACTCACTGAATAATGTTCATTAACTATTTTTTCACACATTTTCATATATATTCCCCCTTGTCGCCATTATATTATAGTAGATGTATTGTTATTTGTAAAATACCTATTTTTTACATTTGATATAACATTTTGTTATGGTATAATATTTATAGGTGATGGAAATGAATATAAATTTTGAATATTATAAAATTTTTTATGTTATTGCTAAAAATAAGAATATAACTAAAGCTGCTAATGAATTAAATATTAGTCAACCTGCTATAAGCAGAATGTTAAAGACTATGGAAGAACAAATGCAGACTAAACTATTTATAAGAATTTCTAAAGGTGTTATTTTAACAAATGAGGGTAAAGAATTATATAGACTCATAGCTGATAATATTGATAATATTATGAAGTCTGAAATTAGTTTTTCAAAATTAATAAATAATAAAACTATAAAAATTGCCGGTAATAAAACATATATCAATTATTTAATAAAAAATAATAAATTAGATAGTATTTTTACCACTAATTTTAGTATAAATTTGATTGATACAAATAGTTTTGACTTACTAAACAATCTATTATCAAATAATTTAATAGATTTTGCTTTTATCTCAGAGCCTACTAATTATCAATTTAATAACGAATTGATATTCAAACAGTTAGAAGAATTTCATTTAGTTTATCTTTCAAATAATGATAATAATAAACCAATAGTTCTTTTAAACAATAACAAATTTAGTGATATTTGTAAAAAATATTTACAATCTATTAATGTTAATATTGGAAATATCATATTAGTTGATGATTATGATGCTATTGATCCACTCATATCTAGAGGATATGCAAATGGTTTTTTAATTAAAGAATATCTCAATAACAATTTATCAAAGCTTAATACTTCAAAATTTAATATTTCAGATAACATTTTTACTATTAAAATGGGAATACTATACAATAAAAATAACGAATTTAAAATAAAGGAGTATTTCAATATATAAAAATTAGTTTTCATATTATAATTTTTTACAATAATCAACAAATTGCGAAATTCCTTGTTTATACTTTTGAATTTCTTTAAAGCCATATTTCAAAGCTAAAGATTTTCTTTCATCAAAATCATCCATTAAAGTTATTTCAACTTTTTTATATCCTTTTTCTTTCAAAAAAGAAAATATTTCATCCATAACTTCTTTATAGTCAAATAAACTTTTAGGCGAATGTTGTTCTACACATAAATCAGCAGTATCTTCTGGCTTTTTATAAAAGAAAAATTGATACTCTTCGTCATTATAATTAATAATATAATATTCTGCCGTCCCATTTTCCAAACATTCTTCTAAATATGATTTGGCTTTTCTTTTTTGATATTCTTCTAGTGTTAATCTTTTTAGGTTCATATATTTCCCCTCGTGTAATACTTCTTCTTAATATTTTAAAACTCTTTACTCAAAATTCTTAATCTAATAAAAGACGATATGCAAGTAAGAATGCTAAATAATACACCAAATATCAGTAAAATAATACTTGCATTATATATATTACTATCAGAAAATACAATAAATGGTGTGGTGTATGTTGCTTTGATTCCAAGATTTCCTGATGCTAAAAGCCATATAATAATTTCTACAAAAACATTAATCATGCCAAATACAATTATCCAAAAATGACACATTATTGACATATATTTTTTTGTCACCCGGGCTATTGTTTCTAGCGTTTTTTTAATAACATTGTTATCTTTGATAATTTGAATTTCTTCATTAAATATACTAACTGTTTTAACTTGTTTATCAACTGTTTTTTTATTTCTACCTCTGATATTAACAAATAAACAAAAAGTTAAAAAAGTAGATATAATTGAAAATAGAGAAAATAAGCCAATGTATGGATTAAAAAAGTAACATAATACCGTCAATATTCCAAATACCCACCATATTTTTGCAAACATTTCCATTTAATTCTTCCTTATACTAGCGAGTTACTAAATTGCCTTTACCTTTTGTATATTTAAAAATCGCTTTAGATGTATTTCCATCAAAATCAATATCAATTGTAACAATTTCATCAATATCTTTTGATTCAATACCTAATTGTGCAGTTGGACTTGTAATAGCAAATCTTTTAGTAACTATATATCCATCTTTTTCAAGTTCTTCAACATAATTAATAATTTCAGTTGTCTTTAATGATTTTTCATCATCTCCATCAACGTCATTATAAATAAGAGTTTTTATAGTTCTTCCGGAACTATTTTTTTCAATAGAAACACCAGATATCTTTCTTTTACCAATAATGGCATTTACGGTTGGAATAGCATCGTTACCAAATTTTATTTCAGTAGCATTCATTTGTTTATTAATTATAATACTTGAAACAATTATTACGACTGCTATTAATCCAACAATTCCTATAATAATTTTTAAATATAATGGAACCTTCTTATCACTTTTCATTTCTATATCCCTCTATCTTTCTCCTTTATCTTCAATTATACCCCCCCCCCTATTGTCACTGTCAATAAAAATTAGTAATTGCAATTGTAAACTTATAATTCAATTCCTATGTTCTAAACTATTTACGTCCATTTAAGATACTTTATTTTAATTGTTAATACATTTGTTAAACAGAACTTGTTTTATCAAAAAGTTTTTTTCTATATAATTCTGAAATTTTTTAGAAACCCAAATAAAATAGTGAATTTCATCTAATAAAAAACTAGTAAGTGCTCTCACTTACTAATTTAGATATTATTACTAACTGTTTAGTTTTATCCTTTTCACTGCAAGTTGTTAAATAAAGAAGACCATTTTCATTTTTAGTTATTTCTAAAGTCCCATCTTTTTCAATCTCATATTTTTCGATTACTTTATAAGTATATTTAAAATCTTGAAAATATAAATATACTTTATCTTGAATGTTTAGCAAATCTAAATTATGAAAATAAGAAATCTGACTATTTCCAGAATGGGCGGCGAGAACAATTAGACTTTCTTTTATATTATCCAAAGTTTTTGGCTCCAACAAAGTTACATTTTGATCCACATTATTTAAAGAACTTGTACTATCATAAAAACCTTTTTTTAAATTAAGGCGCGGAATTTCCAAAATTCCTTTATATTCTTCTTTAGTTTTTAAAGTACCATATTTAACCCTCTCCTGTTTTTCAGGTATTAAATATGAAGCTACTGCTTTATGGGAAATACCATTTTCATAAAGATTAGTAACAACGTTTTCCAAACCAAATAATAGTAAAAAAATAATTAATATTACAACTATTTTATTAATTATTTTCATATCATTTTCCATTTACTAACAAAAGCCATTTTAAGTACCATTAATAAGTAGTTTATAATATCTAAATCTGTATTTTTCCCTGTATTAGGAACTTCAACTACTTTTACAACTTCCTTTTCTACTTCGATTGGAACCTCAACTGTAACTTCAACTATTTCTTTTTTAGGCACTATACGAATCTTAGGATAATTGATTAGTTCTTTTTGCACAAAATCTGTATTTTCATCAATTGTAATCGTAAAATCTGCCACTTTATAGTAGTTGGTATGTGAATTTCTTTGTTTTACTACATAAGTGCCATAAGGTAACATAATACTGCCATTGCCGTTCTTATCAGTTAACAAAGTTCCTACTAAAGTTTGGCCATCTTCTGTGTATACATCAAAATATATACCTTCTTCTGGCTTAAATTCTTCTGTATAAGCATCTAAAAACTGTTTGTTAATTTTAACTTCTTTTTTATCTAATTCTTCATAAACTTCTAAGTTTTGAATTAGGGCACTTTCATTGATTTCCACAGTATATTCTTGTGGGTCTAAAGCATAGCCATAGCTAGGCTTGCTTTCTTTTATTTTATAACGACCAAATGGTAAGTTCTGAAGGGAACCATGCCCATTTTCATCAGTTACAATAGTCCCAACCAGTCTATCATCTTCATCATAAACTTGGTATTCGGCCTTTTGCAAAGATATCTTATCATTATAATTATCTTCTGTAGCCTTCTTTGTCAGATTTATTTGGCCAGATTTAAATATAACATTAAAGTGCGTTTTTAATTCTGTGAAATTTCCCACTCTCATAACATTTTGACTATTGGCACTAGAATAAACAAAAGGCACACTATCATATTTATTGGTGTTTTTGACTAATTCGATTTCTTTGGTAGTTTCTTCATTACTACTTAGCGTAATAGAATTCCCTTCTAAGCGTACTCCTGATGATCCCCCATTTAATTTAAACTTATTTAGAACATTATTATCATCCACTACGGTAAAATCCTTACCAATTGAAGCCTTATAGGTCTTATTAGCAAAACTGGGCATTTTATAATGTTCCTCAACTAAGTTTCTTAATTCGGCCATTTCACTTTCGTATAATGTTTGCCTTGGGCCATTAAGACCATCGGTAAAGAAAAAATCTCCATCTGGATCGACAGTTTGCCAAATTACAAGTTGGGTAATAGTATACCAATTTTCATCTTCATGTCCTTCATAACCATAACCATAATAAGCTAGCAAAATGATTTTATCCATCTGTTCTTTACTTAACTCATTATAACTTGTTGCATCAGCTTGGACATAAACTTCACCATCTGATACCGTCTTCCATGGCTCTAAACAATACACAAATTGACCATCGGATCTTAAAACCCATTGCGAGCGCAGAAACATGCTCTTTCCACTTTTTTCTTTTTTCATATACACTTTGCCAACATAATCCCCTGTTCTTATTGTTTCAGCTTTGACATGATTACTAAATATCATCGCTAAAACCGCAAATACAACAATACTAATAATTTTTACTACATTTCTTTTTCTTTTCATAAAAATTTTCCTTTCCGGACTTCACTATAACAAAAGAAAAAACATATAGCAAAAGACGAAAAAGGAATTTTTGCGGATTAAAAAAAGCAAAAAAGGATTTTTTGTTTAGCAATTTTTCCTTTTTTGCATTATTTTTTTGACAATTTAGGAATTTTCGTAAAATTTCTAAAATTAATCTTCACTAGCTGTTAACGTAACTTTTACGGTATCTTCCTTATCATTTCTTTGATAAGTTACCTGAATTGTATCACCGACATTATGTTTATATAAATTATAACGTAACTCCGCAATAGATGTAATCTCATCATCATCAAGTTTAGTTATAACGTCCCCCTTTTGAATTCCGGCTTTATTAGCAGCTGAACCCTCTTGAACACTAGCCACAACAACACCCTTAGTTTTATTATTTACATTAAAGCCATTGGCAAATAAAGCATAAATATCATTAGAATCAATCATTGTAATTCCTAAAAGAGGTCTAACTGTCTTTTCGCCACTAATAATTTTATCAGCATACTCTAAGGCATCCTCAATTGGAATAGCAAAGCCCATTCCTTCAACTCCTGAAGAAACTAATTTTAAAGAAGTAATGCCGATAACTTCCCCATTAGAATTAGCTAATGGCCCGCCACTATTTCCTGAATTTATCGCGGCATCCGTTTGAATAACTTTCATAATCCAATCATTGGCCGAATTATTTGATAAACTTACTTCTACTAAGCGGTCTTTACCAGATAAAATACCTCTAGTTACAGTCCAAGAATACGCACTATCAAGGGGTGCACCTACAGCAAAGACAGTGTCGCCTAATTTTGTTTGTTCACTACTACCTATTTCAGCAACACTAATGATATCATTGGCTCCTACTTGTAAAACCCCGATATCAGCATACTCATCCGAACCCACGATTTTAGTTTTAATTTGCTTACCATCGGTAAAAACAACATATACTTCATCACCATTATCTATAACATGATTATTCGTCAAAATATAAGCATTATTACCTTCACTACGATAAACAAAGCCCGTACCTGAAGATATTTTTTGTTGTTCTTTATATGTTTCAACGACAACTACGGAGTCATATATTTTATCAACAGCATCAGAAATACCATTTTCATTAACGGTTACTTCTTTTTCGCTTTTCGTAATATTAGTTGTGGCATTAGGGAAATAGTGAAATAGCACATACATTCCTGCTGCTCCAACAAATAAAGCAATTATACTACAAACAATAATAACTAACTTTTCATTTTTCTTTTCCATTAATCTAACCTCGCTATCTCTTTATAATTTTTAGGAAATCCAATCATATCTAAAACTTTATCAATATTTATGACATTTAACTTACCTTCGAGAATATCAATTTCATAGGATAGTTCATTTATCAGCAAAGTAAATTCATCTTTTCTTAACATATATTTTAAAATAATAATTAGAGCAAATAAATCGCCTTTGCCATATATATATTCACCATCCATCTTGGGAATTCCTAATAACTCATGATATTTACAATTATCTATAACTCTCTGGGTTTTATGATCGTATAAAATATCTTCATGGGCACATAAGTTACGATAATTTGCTAATATCGGTAAATACACTAATAAACACTCTGCATCAACATTAAATACTTTGGCAATGTCTACTTGATCTTCAGACTTTAAAATAGTATATAGCTCACTAATAATACCAAATGATAATACTTTTACAACAATCCATAGAGGTATATACCCATAATTAGAGATATAGTGCATAGTTGCGGAGTGCTGACCTCCATTAACCCTAATTTGTCTTTTCATTTTTTTAATTAAATCATTTACCTGTTTTGATTTCGAAGATATATTTGTAAAGTTTTTTGGATTTAAATAATTCTTCTCATGATATCCATATTTTCTAGATAGTTGATAAGAAAAAACACTTTTTAAATTATTTTCAATAATAAGTAAATTTTTAAAAATAATATTTCTTACTTGACGATCGAAATTAAACATAGCATATAATTCTCGAAAATTAGTGTCTTTAATAAACATCCTATCTCGGGGAGTTTTTAAAAACAAATGACGATAGCCACTTAAAAAGAAATAATTTTCTCTTAACAAAATATCTTTAGCAAAATCTACATCATCAATAACAAGTCCTTTATCTTTTAATATTTCTACTTGTTCATCAATTGTTTTAAATGATTTAACATTCATAGACCTCACCTATTTTATGATTATACCACAAAATATACTTATATGATATAATTTTTAAGTGATATAATTGTATGATTTTTGTGAAGAAAGGGTGAATTTATGCCAGCTTTTTATACCCATAGATATTTTGCCCAACAAGTATATGCCCAATTTAGTCCAAATTTAAAAAAAGCCCTTGATTATGATTACTTTCTTTTATTTGCTCAAAGCTTTGATCTACTTTTTTACAACTTTGGCCAAAATAAATGGCTTTCCCAATTAGGACACAAGGCTCATCAAAAAAATACGCAAGCTTTTTTTCTTAACACTTTAAATTATATCCAAAATAGTCAAGATAAAGATAATCAAAAGTATTTTTTAAGTTTCTTCTATGGTAGTCTTACGCACTATATTTTAGATGCAACTTTCCATCCTTATATATTTTATAAAACTGGCCTTTTTAAACCAAAGGAAAAAGCAACTTTCAAATATAAAGGAAAACATACTTACTTAGAAATGGAAATTGATAAATATTTTTATGATAAGAATCATGATATTCCCTTTTTTAAAGCAAAATTATATAAAATATATAATAGTATTAAACCTAATGCAGCTTTAACTGAATTTATCAGCGAAATATTTTCGAAAACATTTTATAAAGACAATATTGGTATGTTTTATTTCCAATCCTTAAAGAAATGGCGTTTTATTCATAAGTATTTTAAATATGATCGATTTGGCCTTAAAAAATTTATTTATAAGTTAATTGACTACTTACCTTTATCTATAAAACTCCAAAATTATTCTCTGCATCTTGCTAAAATAAATATGGATGACTTAAATCTGCACCACGAAAAATGGCTAAATCCAGCGGATAAAAATATTAAAAGTACGCAAAGCGTCGATGATCTTATGGAAACATCTATCCAAAAGTATTTGGAAATAATCAAAAGCTTAAATAAAATTGGTGATTTAAGAACAGCAGAATTTCCAATCCCTAACATTTCGTATTACAGTGGCTTAGATTTAAAAGAAAAAAAGAAGCTTCAATACTTTGAAAAATAAAGGACTGATTTTATGAAAAAAATATTTTTTACTTTTATTTTATGTTTTTTATTAATTACAACCTCTAAAGCTCTAGAAATAAATAGCAAATATGCGGTCTTATACAACTTAAATGATACTAGCATCGTTTATGAACTTAATAAAGACGAAAAGACTTCTATAGCCAGTCTTACCAAAATAATGACCACAATTGTTGCTCTGGAAAATATTTCGGACTATAACACCAAAGTTTCCATAACAAAGGAAATGCTTAATGGGTTAGAAGAACAGGGGGCCGCAACTATCGGTATAAAAGAAGGACAAATATTAACTTATAATGATTTATTATATGGCGTTTTATTAGCCAGTGGGGCAGATGCAGCTAGGGCTCTAGCGATATCCATTTCGCAAAGTGAAGAAAATTTTGTGCAAAAAATGAATGAAAAAGCTCTTAATTTAGACCTTAAAAGTACTCACTTTACCGGAACAGTCGGTTTAGATGATGAAAATCATTACTCAACTGTGAACGAAGTGGCCAAAATACTAATGTACGCTTTAAAAAATCCTAAATTTAAAGAAATTTTTACAACTGATAGTTACACTTTTAGTGATAACACTTTTACAGTTAAAAGTACAATGCGTCAGACAGGTAAAGCATATCATTTAGATACTAAAAATATTTTAGGGGGTAAAACTGGATTTACCTCTCAAGCAGGACGTTGTCTTGCTTCCATAGCCTACGATAAGCAAAATGATATAAATTATTTACTAGTAACAACTAATGCCTCTAAAGTTCCTGATCATCTTTATGATGCTTTAAATATTTACGATTATTATTTTAATAATTATAAATTTCAAACATTAATTAATACTAATGATATTTTAGTAACTTTAAAAACTAAATATAGTAAAACCAAAGAAATACAAATTAAATCTCCCAAGAAAATTACCAAATACTTAAACAATAATTATTCTAAAGATGATCTTCAAATTGTTTATCAAGGTGAAAAGATTATTACCCCGACAATGGCCAAAGGTACCCAACTAGGCACCGTAAACATAAAATACAAAGATGAAATAATTAAAAAATTACCCATTACTTTGCCAAAGAAAATTAAATATTCTTTTCTCGGCTTTTTAATGGCTTATAAATTTATTATTATCCTAGCTATTATAATTATTATCTTAATTATTATTTGGCAGAAGAAGAAAGTAAAAATTAAATAGCCATAGCAATTGCTTTCGCAATATATTTAGCTATTTCTTTTTGATAAGAGGCTTGGGTCAATTTTTCTCGTTCCGCAAAATTTGATAAGAAACCACATTCAATTAATACCCCGCTAATATTTAATTTATCATACATATACGTTTGAGCAGGAATTTCTTTAATGGTTCGATTAGTCTTTAAATTTTTATTTAATTCATTTTGAATTATCGTGGCTATTTCTTTATTATTTGTTTTCTTTTTATTATAAAAAACTTGGGGACCATAATATTTTGTTTGAGGTAGATAATTTAAATGAATCGAGACATACATGTTTGCATAAGAACTATTAATAATTTTAATCCGATTATCAAAATCACTTTTCTTTCTTCGCGTAGCATTTGGTTTACTTAAATCATAATCGCCATTCCGAGTTAAAATAACACTAGCACCCTTTTTAATCAACTCTTTTTCCAACGCTAAAGAAATCTTCAAATTAATATCTTTTTCATAAATGTCACCAGCCATAGTACCGGGATCTTTACCACCATGTGCAGGAATAGGAAAAGTCCAAAAATATCATTATTTCTTAAAATTCAATGTTCCATTCTATTTCTATA
>CANRFQ010000024.1 GCA_947629935.1 uncultured Bacilli bacterium
CAAATTTTTCGTTTGTCAACAGTCTGAAATCATGATTTAAAGTTCATGATTTTTTTACATCTTCTTAAAATTTGCGTTCTCTTATGCGGGCATGACCACAAGGAGTAGGGCAATTATAATCAGGATACATACATCTTTGTCTATTTATATATGGTGTTAAAACTAACACCAGTTCATCTTTATTTTCTTTAAGCAAATTATTGTATATATCCGGAAGCATTTTATTTACAAACATATCTTCTGTTTCTAGGAAAGCTCTTTCACAAGCTCTTTCTTTACCAACATAATTTATTAAATTTTTTAAAGGTCCTGTCACATTAACTTCTAAAAGTTGACCTTGGGGATAATATTTACTTACTAGAGCCATATCCATAAGCCACTCTTTAGTTAGCTCTTTTTTATTGCTTAATAGTAGGGGAACATAAAATTTATTGCTTTTCTTATTTGGAGTTAACATTTCAAAATACATAGTTCGATGACGATGAAACTGGGCTAGAGAAGCCCAAGAGATTTGCATATTATAACTAATTGCTACTCCATACTCATTAGGTAATTTAATACCGCTAAATTGATTGCGCTCCGCGAATAAAGATAAATCTAAACATTTATTATTTTTGTATAAAAGATTATCCGTATCTTTGATATTTAAAGTTGGACATAGCTTTTTGGCTTGATGTTCGGTTATTAAAACATTTAAATCTAAAAGTTGATTACGAAAGTCCGTAAAATAAGGAATTAATAGTTCTTCAAATTCATTTAGCGGATTAGTTATAATGCGATCCATGTATTTACATATCTTATTTATTTGAGCCCAAGGGACAGTGTAGGTTAGAGTTGTAGGAACAAACACACCAACCATATAACGGGCATTTTCTTGAGCAATTTTTTTAATAGCAATAGCTACTTTCTTTTGAGTATGCTCTTCATTTTTCCCTTGATTAAATTTTAAGAAAAAGTCATGATATTCCTGATTTAAAATATTAATAAAAATATTTAACCATTTATTGTAAAGATTAACTTCGGCTGAAGAAATGTAATCACTTTCTTTAACGGGCGTGTAACGTAAAGATCGTTCATCAGCCTCATATTGATGTTCATTATTTAAAACCATGCAAAGTATTTTGGGAATATTTTCTATCTCTAAAGAAATGTTTACTTGCTCACTAGGTGAAGTATGATCACTTAAAATTGTATTAATACCTCTTTTAATTAATTGTTCTTCGGTTTCGGTGGCACGAATTTCTTCAGGTGTAATTTCTCCATCTTTAAAGCATACCGCCGCTTTAACACCCGTGGTAATTAAAGCTTTTCTTTGATCTAACCTTTTTTTATCTTTTGTTAAATGTCCACTATCGGGATCTAATTTAATTCTCATTTTTAACCCTCCTTACCCTAATTATAATAACGAAATACTTGATAAGCAAGAAAAAAAGACTTAATGTCTTTTACTTTAAAGCTTCAATAATCACAGAAACAACTGGATTAATAAAAGATGAGTCAGAGGCAATATTAGCAATATTAGGAGCATCTAAATAGATAGATTTTTTTCCTAAATTAACAAGTTCAAAAACATCATCAGTAGTTGCATTAAAGATTCCGTGGCCACTGATCGCCGCGATAGGTTCGGCAAAGTTCCAAATAGATCTGCCAGCATAAACGGTATTTTCATTTGTTTTTTTAAAGCCTATAGCAATAATATCGGTGGTAGGGTCAAAATCTTCTGTGGTTTGGAAATTGGCATTAACAAGAAAATCAATACGATATACGCCGTCACTTTTAAAAGTAATGGTATTATCACTTAAAATAATTTCATCTCTTACTCCCCCGGCTTTAATTTCAATCGGAATGCGGCCTTTACTTAAAACTTCGACGCCTGGACTTTTTTGATCTTCATTATGAAAAGTAACAAAATGAGCCGCTGGGATTTCTAAAGGACCCGCAACACCTTGCGGACCTTGGGGACCAGGTTCCCCTGGGTCACCTTTTGGCCCTTGTTTTCCTTCTACTCCTGGTAAACCTTGTTCACCACGTGGACCTTCAGGTCCAACGGGACCGGCTGGTCCAACATCGCCTTTAGGTCCTTGCGGACCCATTGGTCCGGCTGGACCCGGCGCGCCTTGAGGGCCATCATTACCATTAACACCGCGCGGAATAACAAAATCAAATTTGTGATTAAGGCCATCTTGATGATCGACAATTTTGGCAAAGGTACTCGCATCACCGGTAGCAACAACACCTAAACTAATAGTTTCACCAGCTCCGGTTTCGCCTTTATCACCTTTGGGTCCAGGTTCTCCTTGATCCCCTTTGTCACCCTTAGGACCGGTTGGACCAACTTCTCCTTTTTCGCCACGCCAACCCGTAGGACCGGGATCTCCTTTTTCTCCAGGATCCCCTTTAGGCCCTTGGGGTCCCATAGGGCCTACTTCGCCTTGGGGACCTACTTCACCTGGTATACCTTGTTCTCCTTGTGGTCCAGGTTCTCCTTGGTCTCCTTTATCACCTTTTACACCTTGTGGTCCTTGGGGACCTTGAAGACCAGTATCACCTTTTACACCCTGAGGTCCCATAATGCCTTGTGGTCCTCTTATATGACCAACATTATCCCAAACGTCATTTTCATCTGACCAAACATATAAATCATCACCAACTAAGAACGAAGCACCAATTTTGCCCGTAGGGTGATGTTCAATTAACTCTTGATAATTATCAAAAGATCCTAATATAACTACACTTGTTCCTGCTGTGCCTTGTTCCCCTTGCGGACCAGTTGGTCCTGGCTCACCTTGGGGACCAATTGGACCCGTTGGTCCGGTTGCCCCGGCTTGATTTACTACACTTTGTCTACAACAATAAGCAATATTAGGATAATTTTGAGCGGCTTTATTTACTTTTTCTAAAGCTTTTTGATAACTATTATTCATTTAAATCACCTATTCAATATAAAATATGAGTAGATAGACAATTTTGCTATTAATTTTTAAATTATCAGCAAAAGAAAAATAGAAGTCAATTCTATTTTCGTACTAAGACATATTTTCCCTGCTGATTTTCTTCTGCATAATGAATAGTTTGCTCGGGTTGGATTATCTCATAGGAAATATAAGGTGTTTTTTTATTTTGTTCAATCGTTACTTTTGTATATTTTTTCTCACTTTTGTTCATTATGGTATCATTTAAAAATATATATAATTGCGCTCGTTCAAAAGTACCTTGCACCTGGCCAAGGTTAATAAGCTTTTCATTATATAAGTTAATTTTATCTATCCTTAAATCTTCTTCATTATTTTTATCTTTTCCAAAATAATGATAGGCATTGTTCCGATTAGCTAAATTTAAATGTAAGGTTTCAAAATAATCGTTTAGATATTGAAAACCTAAAAAATTATCTATTTCAGCGACATAATCTTTAGGTAAGTGGGCAAGTTTAGGGTAAGCATAATTGATAGTCTTATAACGAGGAACTATCCCAAAAAAGTAAGGCCTTAAACCATATTGATTAGCAAATAAATCACTGAGGGGATCTAAAAAATATAGTCCTTGTTCCCCTCTTACTACTAAAGCATATAAAGGTATCTTCGCACTATTAGCAACAACTTTCTGAGCTTGTATGTTGTACTCTTTAAATAGATTAACATAAAAATCGGCTAGAGTAGAGCAAACAACATCAGGAAATCTATTAATAAATCCTTGGAAGTATTCAGCTTCTTTAACTTCTTCAGGGGCCAAAAAATATTTTAAATCTCGTTTAAAACATGGTGCTAGTTTAATGTATAAATAACGAATAATGACATCTTTAGGCCAAGAACTTTGCACTTGCTTAAGAAGATGAGTTATTTCTTGCTTCATAGTTTAACCCCCTTTTTTTAAAACGGTGTTTATCATAACACAATTCCAGAAAAATGTACATACTTTTGTTAATTTGAC
Organism: uncultured Bacilli bacterium; assembly: GCA_947629935.1. Classification (GTDB taxonomy): domain Bacteria; phylum Bacillota_I; class Bacilli_A; order RF39; family UBA660; genus HGM10766. The sequence continues at coordinate 3,928 of CANRFQ010000024.1, forward strand.
AATTGTTATATAGTGTTATACAATGTTATATAAAGAGGTGAGTAAATGCGCGTTATAATAAGTAATAGTAGTCCTATGCCTATATATGAACAAATAAAGGAAACTATAAAAGAGCAAATAATGAATGATGAACTCCAAACTAATGAACCTTTACCTTCAATTCGCCATTTAGCTAGCGAGATTAAAATAAGTGTAATGACTATCAAAAAAGCTTACGATGAACTAGAAAAGGAAGGTTATTTAATTCAAGTCCAAGGCAAAGGCACTTTTGTAGCTCCGAAAAATAATGAGTTAGTTAAAGAAAATGCGCAAAAGGAGATTGAAAAGCACTTAAATGAAATCGTCAATATAGCTTTAAAATATAAAATTAAAAAACAAGATATAAAAGATTTATTTGATATTTTTTATGGGAGTGATAAATAATGACTAATATAATTGAAATAAAAAATTTAGAAAAAAATTATGAAAAATTCACTTTAAAGATTGATAAATTAGCAATTCCTAAAGGGAATATTGTCGGTTTAATAGGGGAAAATGGGGCCGGAAAGACCACATTATTAAAAGCTATTTTAAAAATTATTGCTATTGATAAAGGAACTATTACGATTTGTCCTAATGAAGATATTGGGGTAGTTTTAGATAATATCTTTTTTCCGGAAATTTTAAAAGTGAAAGACTTAGATACCATCATGAGCGATATTTATCAAAATTGGGATAGCAAACTATATAATAGTTATTTACAAGAATTTAATTTACCTAACCAAACTATTAAAAAATTATCGAAAGGAATGCGCAAGAAGTTAGAGATAGCAGTGGCATTATCTCATCATCCTAAACTTTTAATTTTAGATGAACCAACAAATGGTCTAGATCCGATAATGCGTAGTGAAGTTTTAGATATATTTTTAAAATTTATTGAAGATGAAGAACATAGCATTTTACTTTCTACCCATATTACGAGCGACTTAGAACATATCGCTGACAAAATTGTTTTTATTGATAAAGGTCAAATTATATTAGAAAAAACAAGAGATGAGCTAATGGATAATTATGGCATCTTAAAATGTGGGGTCGATGATTTTGCTAAAATAGCTAAAGAAGATATTATAACTTATAAAAAGGGCAGATTTAATTATGAAATCTTAATGGATAATAAAAAACAAAAACAAAAAAAATATAAAGAATTTATCATGGATAAAATAACTTTAGAGGAATTAATGGTATTACTTATTAAAGGAGAAAAATAATGAAGGGATTTATAAAAAAAGATTTACTATTTTTAAAAGGCAGTTTAAAATTATATGCTTTAATTTGTGTATTATATATTATTATGGTTATCCAAGGCGAAATTGATATCTCTGCTTTATTACCTTTTTTTAGCATGATGTTAATGTTTACAACTTTTAATTATGATGCTTTTAATAATTGGGATGCTTATGCAACTACATTGCCTAAAGGTAGAGAAAATATTGTGAAAGCTAAATATACTGTTACCGTTTTACTGGCTTTAGTTGTTAGTTTATTTGTCTTAATTTTAGGGTACTTAATTAGTTATTTTCAAAAACAACCTTTTAATTTAACGGAAAGTTTAAATATAATTTTGGTTGTTAATGGTGTTACTTTCCTGATTGAATCGATAATGTATCCCATTGTTTATAAAATGGGCATTGAAAAAGCACGCATCGCTATCTTTTTGGTGGTTTTTGGTATCGTTATAATTGCAGGAGCTTGTTGGAAATTTATTGATTTTAATAATTTTGCCGACCCATCTCATTTTTTACAACATTATGGGGCTATACTTTTTTTAGGAGGAGCTTTAATCATTTTCGCTATATCTTTTTGGATATCGAAAAAGATTTATTTAAAAAAAGAATTTTAAAGTTTGGAAAATTTTTGAAAATGTATTAAAATGGATAGGGTGTTAGTAATGAAAACGGAAAACAATATTTTAATAGCTTTTATTTTAAACGTTGCTTTTTCTTTATTTGAAGGAATAGGGGGCTTATTTACGGGAAGTATTGCGATTTTATCCGATAGTTTGCATGATTTAGGGGATGCGATTAGTATTGGTTTATCGTACTTTCTGGAAAAAAAGAGTAAGAAAAAACCGGATAATAATTATACTTATGGTTATACTCGTTATTCCGTTATGGGCAGTATTATTACGACCATGATTTTATTAGTTGGTTCGATTTTAGTTATTATAGGGGCTATTAAAAGGTTAATAAATCCGATAGAAATTAATTATAATGGAATGGTTATTATTGCTATTTTGGGAACTGTAATTAATCTAGTAGCTACTTATTTTACGAGGGGTGGAGACTCTCTCAATCAAAAGGCTGTTAATTTACATATGTTAGAAGATGTTTTAGGTTGGATAGTAGTTTTAATTGGTTCAATATTAATGAAGTTTACTAATTTAACCTTAATTGATCCCATTCTTTCTATCTTAGTAGCTCTCTTTATTTTCTATCATGCTTGGAAAAATTGGCAAGAAGTAATGGACTTATTTTTGGAAAAAACGCCCAAGAATATTAATATTGATACTCTAAAAGAGCATTTATTAAAAATTGATAATTTATATGGTGTCCATCATATTCATGTTCGTAGTATTGATGGTATTAATAATTTTGCCACTTTGCATGCAGTAGTTAAAAGTTATAGCAAAGAAGTTAAAGATGAAATTAAAAAGGAACTAGCAAAACATGGAATTAAACATTCAACAATTGAATTAGAATTGCAAAATGAAAAATGTGAAAGTATAGATTGTCATTTAGAAAAAAAAGAACCTAGTGCTCATCATCACTAGTATTCGTCATAGAAAATGTCATCAGGTTTTAGGTTAAATACCGCCGCTATTTTTTGAGCCATTTTATAATATAAGCTTCTTTTTTTATTTTCTAGTTGCCAGTAGTGATTGGTACTAATCTTTAGGCGTTCACTCATATCTTTATAGGTAAAATTATGAGCTATTCTTAACTGGCGTAATTTAGAAAAAAAATCTTTGTTTTGCATTAAAAAAACACCTCAATATAATTATACAAAATAATTTTAATCTTCGCTATAAGCGAAGATTAATTTTTTAGGCTAAATGCTAAAATGTAATTGGTGTTTGGTTATGAATGAAGTGAAAAATTTAGGCTCTAAGAGTTTAACTGTCAAAAGAAATTTTCGAAAATTAAAATTAACGAAATATAAAAATGCTCGAGAAATGGCCAAAGATTTGCATATGTCTGAAAATTACATTTATCAGATTATTAGTATGAAAACTGATAAAGTTCCTTCTATTCCTTTACTAGAATTTATAAGTGATAAATGGAATATGGATATAACTTATTTCTTTGAAGACAAGCCAGTTATCCAGAAAAATAAGAAGGTTAAGACCAGAGTTTAAAGAGTTGATACGAAAGTATCAATTATTTTTTGGGAATAATTATCCATTAAGTATTCAGGATGCCATTGTAAGCCTAAGATAAATTTTTTATGAGGCCAAAATACGGCTTCTATTACATTATCGGAGCTTAGAGCACACACCTTTAAGTGCTGAAATGAAAAATTAATGTAATCGTGGTGGAGACTATTGACGGGGATATAGTCTTTTTGAATAATTTGCTTTAAAATAGTATCATCTTTTATTTTAATCATATGGTGATAGTCTTTTTCTTTTTTATAATGACTATTGTTTTTTAATTTTTCACTCATGTCAAATTTAGTTCGATTGGTCGCATCTAGGCTGCATAAAGCTTGAAATCCCGCACATATAGCCAGAAGTGGGATGTCAGTATCAACGGCATAATTGATAACATATTCATCAAATTGACTCCAGTTAGTTCCACCCGGAACGATGAAACCGTGACATTTTTTTAAAATATGATTTACTTTTTCTTTATCAAGTATATTACTAATATTATTAGGAGGTAAAAGTAGAATAGGCACTACTTCATTATAAGAGGCTAAGGCCTGAAGCATTTCTTCCTTAACTTGAATTATTCTTTCCTTATCTTTATTTTCATAAGCACGTCCAATAATACCAATTATTTTCACGTTATCTTTCTCCTTGTAATATAATATATGCTAAAATTTCCTATAAAAAAATACCATTAAGGTATTTAATTATTTGCTGTATTATCTTGAACATAAGCGATAATTTGCAAGATTCGATAAATTAATTCTAATAAAGAAATTATCATATTGTTAACATATTCAATATTATATAATTTGAATAATTTTTTAAGCATTCCTAATTCTTCGTCTGTTGCCATATTATTAGCTTTTAATAAATCATAAGCTTTATTTTGAGCTTTGACTTCCGTTTTAAGAACTTTGACTGACATTATGAAAGACGCTAAGTAAATTAATAATCCTAAGCAAGATAATCCAATTGTAAATGGTGCAGATTGACTTTTAAAAATAAAGATATCAAGAATTACGCCAATTATAACTAAGGGAATAAAAGCTAGGGGACCAAAATAAATAATTGGGGTTAATTTAATTCGTGTTTTCATGTCCGGATCATTTTCTTTATCTAAAATAGCTAGACAAGATTTTTGAGATGCCATAGCTAAAGATGATATTGTATTTTTCTTCCATGTAAGTCTTCTTAATCTTACTTTTTTGAAAAAGTGACTATAGCTGTTACCAAATAATATGGAGCCACTAGTTTTAACTTTGATATGTTGTAAATCATTGTCATCTAAGATTTTGCGAGCTATGTCTTGCCCGGTCATATCTAAGCTATTTTTCTTTTTATTATATTTATGATATTTGATAGCTAATATAATTTGAACTATTAGAGCAAAAATGGATACAACGGCAATTAGAATCAAAATAATTCCCATTAATAAAATAACAATATCAGATACATTATTTAAATTGTAACCTAAAGCACTTTCGGCAATTTTTCGAAATGTTTCTATCATATACTTCCTCCTTCATTTCTATTTATATTATAATTAGTTGCGATGTATTAGTCAATTATTGTCAAATTAATATGAATGATGGAGAATAAAAATTTTACATTTTGATAACTTAGCGTTGAATGTGAAACAAATGTTTGTTATAATTTAGATGGGAACATTTAATAGTTGGGTGGAGCCAAACTTCTTAAAAGAAGGGAGGCGATGATATGAACAAGAAGGATTTTTTAATTCTATCTTTAGTAATAATTATCTTCCTTTTATTATTCTTACTATTTATAGTATTAATATAAAAGAAAACCACCTAACTCAGCAATGATTTAGGTGGTACCATCAATATGGCAACACTCAACAGGCTAAAATTGAATGTTCCTTTTTATTTTATGCAAGTTTCCTTGACAAATACATAATATCATAAAAGTACACTTTTTACAAGGTGCTATTAAGGCAATCGCTATAGGTTTGTGCTATTATTTTTTATTCATATTTTCTGTGTCGATATCTTTTAGCACCTTAAAAGAAAAGTGTATGCCAAATTTTATTTATGTTTTTTTGATAAAGAATAAATTCTTTTCAAAACAGTTGCATTATCATAATTATCATATTTTGAGGCTTTTTCAATTTCTGGGATTTGGAATAAATCCCAAAATTCTAATTTAAAGTGATAAGTAGCAATTACTTCTGGTGTATTAATCCCAGCAATAAAATCTCCTTTAAACATTGGATTATTTTCCTCGTTCAAATGTTTTTTTTCTTTCCAAGATATATCAGGATTACTAATACATAAAGTACAAAATAAAATCAATGTATTTTTATATAAATCTTCAAACGTATGATGTCCATCGCTTATTTTCTTAACTGAAATATTGCCATTCATTTTTTCTGTTTGTATTAAATTATTTATATTCATAACTTACCTTATTTTTATTTAATATATATTGTTATAACTTTTTATAAAATATGTTGTTGTATGAACAAACGTTTGGTATAATTAATTTGGGACATTTAATAGTTGGGTGCTGCCTCTATCTTTACAGATTGGAGGTGATGCTTGATGAATAAGAAAGATTTTTTAATCTTTGCTTTAATCGTTGACATCCTTTTACTTATAGCATTACTTTTTGTAATTCTAAATTAAAAGTGCACCTAACTCAAACAGTTTGAATTAGGTGCTACACAAATTATTGGGTAACACTCAACACTGCAATATTGAATGTTCCTTTTTTATTTTATGCAAGTTCCCTTGACAAATACATAATAACATAAAAACGGTATTTTCACAAGTCATTTCCCCACTTTATGTCATTTTCCAAAATAAAGTGGTAAAATGAAATCTTGCAATGCGCTAGTTTTTCTTTTATAATTTTGACTAAGAATTAAAATGATTTATAAATCAATGATTAGGAGTATATTTATAATGAAATGTATTATTTTATGTGCTGGCTATGCCACGAGAATGTATCCTTTGACCAAAAACAAAGCCAAAGCTTTATTAAAAATAAATGATAATTGTGTTTTAGATTTAATATGGAATAATGTTAAGCAGAGTACCGATTTGATTGAGGACATGATTTTAATAAGTAATAATTTATTTTATCAAGATTTCCTTAAATGGAAAGATAAACAAAAAAATAGCAATAAAATTAAGATAATAAATGATGGCACAAATAGTGTCGAAGAATCTTTAGGAGCGGTAAGTGATTTAATGCTCGCTTTAAATCAAGAAAAAATTGATGATGATGTTTTAATTATGGCCGGCGATAATATCTTAGATTTTTCTTTGGATTATGTGTTTGACCAATTTGCTAATAGTTCTAGTTCTTATATTCTTTATTATGAGGAAAGTAATATTGAAAAATTAAGAAAAACAGGGGTTGTGCAAATAGATGAAAATACCAAAGTAATAAATATGGAAGAAAAACCTCAAAATCCTAAATCAAATTATGCTGTTCCGCCTTTTTACTTTATTAAGAAAAAGGATCTTAATTTAATCTTGAAAACATTTGCTAATAAAAAAGTGGATTCAATGGGCGAAATAATTGTTAATCTAATTAATACAACTACTATTAAAGCAATAAAGATGAAAGGAAAAAGAATGGATATTGGGTCAATAGAAACATATAAGAAAATATTAAATGAGTATGTTAAATAAGATATTTTTTGCTATTATAAATACATAAAAAGAGTGAATTTTTTTCACTCTTACTTTAATATTAATTGTCTAAAAATTACTTATTTAGTTAAAGTTCTTTTTTCTATCTTACCAATCTCTTTGCTTAAATCAATCATTTCATCTAAGCTGTACATAATTGCCCATTCATTAATGTTAGGAAGGGCCTCACTATCTATATAATTATCATTGTAGTCTAAAGTTATCTTTTCCCCACTTTTATGATAATCTGTTCCGCCACTTACGTATAAATCTTTAATTTTAGCAGTTTCTTCTAGATAATTATAGAATTCTTGGTTATCGAGATATGCAGGGTGTCTAATTTCTAGACCATTGACGCTTGGATTATCTTTTAAAAAGTCATTTGTTAGTTTATAGGAATTTTCCCATGCCTTTCTAATTTTTTCTTCATCACCAGATTTAGCAAAATAAGCTGCTGTATGAGGGAAGAATACCAAAGCTTCGTTTTCGTGAATTTCTTCAATTATTTTAGCCATGTTGGGATAAAATTTTGAATAGTCAACGAAAAATTTACTATCCGGATTTTTCATTTCCCTATTTCTAAAACCTCTAGGATTAGTTTTTAATTCTTCTAACAAACCTTTGGAAATATTATAATCGACATATCTTGGATCTGTTAAACCATATGAAATGGCATACCCAGCAAATGGAACATCATCTGTTAATTTTATATTATCATAATCGGCTTTGTAGCCAATACCTTGAGCTACTCCTTTGACAAAATCAAGTTCTTCTTGTTGATATTGACGTGAATCTAAATAAGTTAACTTTTGATAATTATCTAAAATAAAACGATAAAAGTTTTGGTAATTTTCTATTTTTAAATTATAAGCTAAAATATCCATAGCTATATTACTTTTATTACCGTCTATGGTTGTAAAAGGGAACATTCCTGTTAATTCCATACCAATAATAAACCTTAGTTTCTTGTATGTTTCTAAATCATTTTTATCTAAGTTACTAAATAAATCATAATATGATGATAAGGTTCTATGATCTGTTATTGCTAATACATTAGCATTTTGTTTTAAAGCTTCATCTAAGAATGTCTTTTTATTTTTTAAAGTTGCAATATGATTATGTAATCCATAAATTTCTTTAGTCATACTTTTTCCCTCATTTCTTAGTGAGCTAATATAACACATTTTTTATTAAAAATCAATTAAGCGTTTCTTGTTGATAATATGCTTATTAAAAAAACGTTTAAAAAATAAAATATTTGATATATAATATGTAACAATTAGAAAGCAAAGGGATGATATAATGAGCGCAGAAGAAAGAAAATGGGGAGTATATAATACGTTTGATAATCCCTCATTTCTGGATGAATTAGATGAAATTGATATTTGGAAAAAAATTGATAATTTAGGAGGATATATATTTTGGGGACTACACGATTTAGGAAAACCATGGGCTAAAGATATTTCTACGACAGATTTAATACAAGCACAATATAACTTAGAATATCTAGTATATTACACCAGAAAATTTGGCGTAGAATTTAGTAAAGAACCAAGTGAAACTGAACATGTAGAAAGAAGTGCATCATATAATGCCTGGTTTAAATTTTGGCATGATCATTTTGAAGCTATGGCTCCTGAAGTTTATGAGCAATTTGTTGAGGATAAATTTAGTGGTAAAGATATCTCAAAATATATGCCAACAGGAAGTTGGAAAGACACTTTAGTAAAAACTAAATCACTTTAATGGTTTTTCATAAGCTGATTTGAATTTTTATGATAAAAATTTTTTAATAGTTGATAAGATGTCAGATTATTTGACGTTATCAACATGGAGACTTATTAAAGAACATTATATTTATTTTAAAAATGTCTAGAATTAATGGATATGTTTTGAAAGGTATGAGTATGAATAAATTATTTTTAAAAAAACCATCTATATTTGATATAGAAAAACTAGATGAATATAATAATGAATTTAGTAAAATTGATTCTAATTTTGTTCCTTCTATTACCAAAGATAACTTTAAAGAAAAATTGAAAGAACTGGAATTATGGGAGCAAGGCTTAAGCTCTTATATGAAGAATATTAAATGTATTTTCTATTTTATTATGAGAGATAATAAAATAATTGGGACAAGTAGTATTAGAATAAATCCTGAAGATAACCAAGAATATAGTAAATACGCTGGTCATATTGGTTATGAAATTCTCCCAAATTTCAGAAATAAAGGCTATGGTAGTTTAGCATGTCATACTTTATTAAAAGAATGTCAAAAATTGGGATTAAAAGAAGTTCAGATTATATGTGATGAAAAAAATCATGGCTCTCAAAAAGTGATTGAAAACAATATGGGTATTTTAAGACATGTCTGTATTTATAATGGAGAAATAACAAATAGAATTGGCAAAATGCTATGTCGGGTGTATAACATAAATATTAAAAAATCTCTTGCAAATTTTGATGAAAGTGACTATAAAAAAATTAGAGTAAAACCATCAATAGCGCAAATCTGCAATATTGATCGAAGTAATTTGAATGACTTTTTAATTAATAATTGGCAAAATAAAATAGGATCTTATTTAAATAAATTGGCGTTTCAAATAGGGAATATTCAAACCAAAGAAGATTTACAGCACTTTTATCTATATTTTTTAGAAACATTCACTTTCAATCCTGATAAAGCAATAAATAAATATGAACGGACAAGTGAAGACATTGCAAAATCGAAAGTATATGTAGATAGCCATGATATAAGTATGGTTTTTGCTTCAATATTAAGAGCAAATAATATTCCGACTTTATATGTGCAAGCTGTTGACATTGTCAAAAAAATTAATGATAGTTATTCTTTTTTAGAAATATATTTATCTGGAAAATGGCAACTTTTTGATTCAATGAAGGGGATATTATATAATGAATATGATTATAATAATTTATCTCTTCCTCATAATTATTATGCTTTCTCAAAATCATTAAACCGATTTTCTATGGGGATTATTTCGAATAAAAACAATACTGATATAATAACAAGCAGATTTAAAGATTTTGACATGACAATGTATCAAGACCCAAAATATGAAGAAATCAATTTAAATTTCCCCTTAAATTGTAACGTATTAAAAAAGTAACTAAAAATTTATTAAATATAGTGCTACTTTTTAAATTATATTCACTAACGCAACATACGGAAAGATATTTTTTTACAGTAGCAAATTTAGTATTATTAATTCATCCTGCGATTAATCAAGCCTATTTATTAAATAAATTGAGCAATGATTTAGATTTAATGTCCTAATCTTCCTAACACTAAAGACATACGACTATAAAATTTTATCAATAAAATATTATGAAACCTTTTATTGTCTTTTTTATAAAAGCATTGTAAAATATTAACAAATTTCTTCAGAGGAGGAAAATAATATATGGATAATTTTAAGGGAAAATTTTTTGACATTTTTAGAAATTATTTAAAAAAGCACTTTACAGGAAACTTAGGTACAGTAGTTGAGGAAGAGGACAAATTAATTTGCTATGTGAAACAGGGAAAATGGAAAAAGGAAAAATATAATTATAACATTCCTTGTTTTGGTATATCTAAGGAAGAACAAAATTTAGCAAGTGATTTTAAATTGAATAAACCTATTAGTTATGTGATTGATGGCATAAAAAATGCCAGAAAAAAAATATATATTTTTGGATATAACGATTGTGAAATAATAGTTAGAAATTGCTCATTTAATAATGATGTGATGATTCACGTAAATGGTAAATGTACATTAGAGAAAACCTTTATTAGAATGTATAGATCATTAATGATTGGTGCAAAAGAGATGACAATCAAAAATATGAATATAAAGCCGGAATTAATTAGATCTAATCTTAGAATTTTAATTGATACCAGAAAGAATCTAAATATAACGGATTCCTATATTGGTGAAAAAAATAAATTAGTAGATGTAGACATATCATCTGATAATGAATTAGACGTTATTAATTCGCAAATTATGGGTAATAAAATAAATGTTGCAGCGTCAATAATGAATGTGGATGATAGTAGTTCATTGATTGCCTTAAAAAGTACTGATATAAAAGCAAATAACTTAAAAAAATTGAATATTGATTCTCCGGAAATAACATTTAATGGAAACGTTATATCGACATATGGCAAAACAGTACAATTAAAAAGAGTAGATAATCCGTTAACTAATGAAAGATTAAAACTTATAGATGTATTAAAAAAACTTAGAGACAATTGTGCTGAAATAAATAACCAAATAATTGAAAAAATAAATAGTAAGCCAGTTAGTAAAATTTTAAAAAAGTAGATTTAACATATAATACTACAAAGATATAATATTATATTTTAAGAGAATTTTGGAGTGTTGAAAAAGACGTAATACTTATTTACAATATGAAAAGATAAAATTTAGGATTCTCTAAACTTATATAGATTAATAGATATTTAAAGAATAAATAGGGCATTTTGACAATATATCAAAATATTATTAAGTATAAAATGCCAATCATTCGATTGGCTCAGATTGTTGACAAAGTGGTATATTCAAAATGAATATACTACTTTTTTAGATGTAATTTTGATAAATTGAGCAAATTTTGAATAAATAAGCGAAATATTGTAATATTTGAAGATGATTTCCATCTCCAATTGGGAGTGTGTAAGGAAATCTGTGTAAATGAAACTTTCCACGATAGGAAGTAAGTTAAAACTTGCTTCTTTTTTGTT
>CANRFQ010000025.1 GCA_947629935.1 uncultured Bacilli bacterium
ATCTTTTTGGCGTGGGATACTTTTCCATTTATAACTTTCTATTAAAAATATATTGACTTTTAATAGTTAGTCACCTATAGATATTCTACTAAATTCCCGCTTTAAAGTCTATAAAAGAGTTAGTGCTTTGACTTAGCATTGCTTTGTATCACAGCAATTGTTATAATATATTAAAGATAATCAGGTTATTGTGGAAAAGAGGTTAGAAAAAATGAAAAAGATTGTTTTAATAGGGTTAGTGATCTTAATGTCTTTAGGACTTGGAGGTTGTACCGAAATTAGCAAAGATGAAATTTTAGGAACCGTAGAAAATGAATTAAAAAATAGTTTTGAAATAGAAGAAGTTTCCGTGCGAAAGGCACATTGCCCTTGCCCTGGTTACGAATTTAAACTAAAAGCTGATGGGACGGAATTTTATGCATCGGGTTCAAAAGATTGTAACGCGGCGGGTGGATTAGGCTCTGATAATAATATTATTACTGCTTCATTAGTATATTCTTTATATAGAAAATATCAAAGTCAAATTGAATCATTAGCTAGTAAATATAATTTATTAATTGAGTATAAGGAAAAAGAGCCAACGGATGGAGATGTAAATGATGATTTTTATTCACAATTAGTAGTTAATGGGACAAACAATCAATTAACAGAAATTCATAACTTTGCCCAAGAAGTAGTGAATATTCCAGAAATTAATAAAGTTTTTAATTTAATTTATCCTGAAGAAAATGGTGTTCGAAAAGAAGATTATTCTTCAGTTTTATATGATCAATCCGTAATTGAAGTGGCTATGAATGATGATGAGGAATATTTTGGTATAATGGAAGAAGTTGCAAATAATGAAACTTCCCAATTGTTAAATTAATTTTATAATAAAAAATACTAGCTTTTTAAGAAATTCATGGTATAATTTATTTGACTTACAAGGGAGGTGCATTATGAGGACTTACAAAGCAAATTTACCTAAAGGAGTAAAAAAAATGTATGGCACTGTTCGTGGTGTTAAAGTAAAACTTGTTAATAAAAATTTAGATAAAAAGAAAAAATCTGCTAAATAATACCATATTATATGGTGTTTTTTAATAATAGAGGAGTGATTTAATGGCTTTTATAAAAACCCCAACTAAAGGAATGAGAGATATACTTCCTAAAGAAGTAGAATTAAGAGAATATATCATTAGTAAAATAACCAATATTTATTCTTTATATGGCTTTAAAAAAATAGAGACGCCTTGTGTTGAACATATTGAAAATATTGCTAATAAAGAAGGCGGAGAAAACGAAAAGTTAATTTTTAAAATTTTAAAAAGAGGGGAAAAATTAAATTTAGCTACAGCTGAAGATGTTAGTGATTTAGTTGATTCAGGCTTAAGATATGATTTAACAGTCCCTTTATCTCGCTATTATGCTAATAATGCTAATGAGTTAGATAGCCCTTTTAAAGCTTTACAAATTGGTAATGTTTGGCGTGCCGATCGTCCTCAAAAAGGAAGATTTAGACAATTTGTCCAATGTGATATTGATATTTTAGGAGAAAAATCTAATTCAGCGGAGACGGAACTAATTGCGGCCACGGCTAATTTATTAAATGAAGTAGGACTTAAAAATTATAAAATAATCATTAATGATCGTCGTATTTTAAAAGCTTTTGTGTTAGCTGCTGGATTCCAAGAAGATGATTGTTCTTCAATATTTATCTCTTTAGATAAAATGGATAAGATAGGTTTAGATGGGGTAAAAGAAGAGTTATTAAATAGTGGTTTTAAAGAGGACCTAGTTAATAAATATTTAAGTTTATATCAAAATAATTCACAAAATATTTTTGATTTTTGTCAACAAATTGATTCAAGTTTTTTATCGGAAGATATTATTAATAATCTTATGGAGATTATGAACATTTCCCAAAACGTTAATGACGTTAATATAGAATTTGCTCCTACTTTAGTAAGAGGAATGGGTTATTATACGGGACCTATTTTTGAAATTATAGTTGATGGTTATAAAGGTAGTGTTGGTGGCGGTGGCCGATATGACGAAATGATTGCTAAATATTCTAATCTTTCAGTTCCTGCTTGTGGCTTTTCTATTGGCTTTGAAAGATTAATTGATATCTTAATGGAACAAAATTATGTAGTGCCAAATGAAAATAAAAAATATGCTTTTATTATAGATAGCAATATATCCATAGAAGAGAGGAGTAAATATTTAGAACAAGCCAAATCATTAAGAAAACAGGGCCATATAGTGAATGTTTTAATTAAAGCTAAAAACACTAAACATCAAATAGATGTTTTAACGGAAAATAAATATAAGATAACTTTAAATGGGAAAGAAATAAATTAAACATTGTCATTCGATGTTTTAATTTTGCGAAAATTTCCAATTTGAAGCTTAATTTAATTCAAAAATTAAAAATTTGCTTAAGCAAAAAAAGAATTATTACATAAAAATAAAAGCAAAAATTCTTTTTTTGTCTTTTGCTATTAAAATTTAAATATGCTAGTCTTTTTTTGGATGCACAAGATCTCTAGGCAAGAGCTTTCCTGAAAATAAAATTTTAGGAGGCTGATAATTATGCGAGAAAGCAATTTCCAACAATTAATTATTGTGTTTCTTTTTATAATAATAATTTTACTTATAAAATATAGGTAAAATAACATCAAGATTACAACTAGAATTGACAAGGTAATGGTTGATACACAAAAAAAAGAAGCACCGAATGCCACAGGGGGTCAAACGGTGCTTTCCAAAAACAATAGGAAAGCACTTGCCTTAAAAGGCTTTGTGTATCCATCTAAATTGTAATATAATTTTTTATTTAAAGTCAAGATAAATTATTTTTTAACTTTGACAGCTACGGCATTATTATAAATTCCATCTAAATATTTATCAGGATAATATTTATCTAATATTACTTCAATATGATTACTTGGTTTAATATTGTCTTTTCTTTCTTTTTGCCTGTAAGTAGCAGCAAAAGAAATAGTACAATCTAACATAACTAATATAGAACAAACAATAGTAATTATATGAAGTGATTTATTATTAATTATATGTTCATTATGTTTCCTTAAGTGTGGAAAAACGTATAAACTAAAAATTAAAAAGCCTAAACCCCATAATATGGCAATTGGTATACTCGTTCGGCCGTTAATATTTAAAGGTTTATTAACATAATTCCAAGAAATAGTTCCCCATATTTCTTCTTGAAGATAAGAAAAGATATATTCGACTAATCCTCCTAAAAAAGAGGCGACTAAAAATATTTTAAGTAAAGTCAATTTATTAACTTTTTTATCAATATTTTGTTTTTTGGCAATAATATAGAAAACTAATAGGCCAACACCATAAACTGGAATAAATGGACCATAAATTAATCCTTGTCTTAAATGCCAATTTCCACGCGACCACATTAGTAAATTTTCATAAACGAAGCCCACAACACTTCCTAGTAAAAATATCCAAAAGTATTCAACGAATTTTAAAAACACTTTCTTTTTCACAATAATATTCCCCCAAATTACTTCTTTTGTTGTGAAAATTCCCCTTTGACTAGCGATATTATACCATATTTCTACATATTTTGCAAATTTTCGGACATTTTTGTGATATCATTAAAATGATATATAAAATATTATTTAGTTATGAGGAATGTTGATGAAAAAGTTTATAAAAATAATGCTACTTATTGTAGGAATTTTAGTAATAGTAATTATTCTGGATACACTGCAAGCTAGATTATTTAAAAATAGTCCTATTATTCATTGGAAACAAGTTTTAGATGGAAATAGTTATGTAGATAGAGGAATTTTAGTAGATACTTATTATTGTGGAAGTAAGACTGATATCAGCTGGCATTATAAAACGGACAAGTTTACTTGTCCAGTTAATGCTATCAGTAAAGAATTATATACTAAATTAAAAGGGACTTGGGTTGCTGATGGTACGGAAGCTAAATATATAGTAAGTATGGAAGACGGTAAACCAATATATGCTGATGATTATAATGAATCCTATAAACTAACTTTTGATAGTTTAGGAAATTATAAAATTGTTACAGCTCAAAATAAATATGTTGGGAAGTATGAGTTTAATGGTAAAAATCTAACCTTGTTGGATGAGGAAGAGTTAATAAAAGATAGATGTGAATTAAAAACACCGAACGAATTAACTTGTGAAAGATTGGCTGCTAAGTTTGTTAAATAAAAGCCAAATTATTTTTTCTTAAACATTTTTATAGGCGCACCACAAATGGGACATACGTAGTCTTCTGGTAGTTCATCCATTTGTACCTCATAACCGCAAATGGTACAACACCAGACATTCTCTTTTGGCTCTTCTTCCATATAGGTTGGGGCTTTTTGGGGACTTTTACCTTTTAAGACTTCTTGATAATATTTATAAGTCATAGGACTTGCTTGTTTAAAATTAAACATATCTTCTATTTGGGCAATAAAAATCGTATGGGTACTTGTTTCTACCATATTTTCTACAGTGCAAAGAAGATTGCCACACGTATCTAAAAGAATTGGTAAATTATCTTTTTCTTCGTACTTAAAATTAGCAAATTTATCTATGTCCTTACTAGATTTATATCCAAAAGTACCAATGATTTCGGGATTGGTATCCTCTGATAAAATAGAAATGCTAAATTTTTTAGTTTTTTTAATAATTTCATTAGTATAATTATCATGATTAATACTTACAGCTATCATTAAAGGGGAAGAAGTAATCTGAAAAACCGTATTTACTATACAACCTACATTTTTGGTATCTTGAGCTCCAATTACATATAAACCATAGCTGAGATTTTTTAATACATTCTTTTCCATAAAGACCTCCTAATTATTTTTAGTATTTTCAAATTGTTTTTTATATTGTTTGAAAAAATTATAATATATTTGCATATTAGCTAGATTAGTCCATTTTTCTACTTTTACCGGGATTTGATCTAAATTATAAATTTTGGCACCCTTAAGGCTAAGTAAGAAAGGACTATGAGTGGAAATAATAAATTGACAATTATAAAAACGGGCAGAATCTTCAATAAACTGTTTAAGTTTTATTTGATTTTCAGCTGCTAATGAATTTTCTGGCTCATCTAATATATAAAGGGCAGTATCTTTTATTTCTTGTTCCCAAAACATTAAGGCCGACTCGCCATTTGATTGTTCCACTAGATTATTGTTAACAAGTCTTTGCCTAATATATTTGGACATATTTTGGGTTTTAGCATCGGTAACATCAATTAACATTTCCATGCTTTCATAAGCGCCTCGTACTGTCCTTTGACGATTAGTTAGAAATTCCTGACTTAATAGTTCTTTTTTGCGATTAATATTATTATTAATGGCATGAATATTAAGCAAATAATCAAAAACATCGTCGCTGGAAATTTTTTTAACTTCATTAGGTTTTTGCGACATTTCATAATTACACAAATTTACATAATGATTAAAATAAGAACCCTTATCTAAAATATCTTGGCGTTGGGCGTTTAGTTTTTTGGCAATAATATTTAAAAGGGTTGTTTTTCCACTGCCATTACTACCATAAAAAATAGTAATATTATCAAAATCAATCTTTGTAAATTCCCGAGCTGCAAAAAGATGCAAAGGATAATAATTATTGTAAATATTGCGACTATCGATATCTAAAATCATTCCTTCTTGTCTTTCGGTTAATAAATCAAACTGTTTTAAATAAATCATGCTTATCACCTATAAATTGTTTTTTATTTTTATTTTGTCATCAGATATATAAATATCTGGATTAATAGCAAGAAGTAAATTTACCATTTCTCGTAGATTTTCAACCCCTAGTAATTCCATTTTATTTTGCTTAGGAAATACATTACTTAATATGTTATCAAAATTAATATTTAAAAAGATTAAATCACCATAATTATTTTTTTCTCGACATATTTGAACACTGTTGAAGCTAGCTATTTCTTCATTTCGAATGATTATATTGTCTTTAGCAATGATAAGATGTTTTTCGGTTAATAAATATAAGTAATTTTTGTTTTTCCTATCATGAATAAATAAATTATAAATTAGACCGTATAAGGCTACAATAAACAAGATAATAAATATAAAAAGAATTAAAACATTTAATAATCCCGTTATTTTCCATAAAGAATAAAAATAATACAATAAACCTAAAGTAAACATTATTAAAAGCCATCGTCCTATTTGTTTACTACTGTTTTGAGGCTTAGCAACGGATTTAAAAATAATTTTTTCGTTAATATTATCTATTGTCATAATTTTCACCTTAAAATAAATAAAATATTTTAGGGACAAATATCCATAAGCCTATTATTGCTGCACAAACAGCTGCCAATAAGACAGCTCCAGCTGCGCAGTCTTTAGCTAATTTGGCTTTTTTATTAATGGTTGGACTGCAAATATCAACTACGGTTTCAATAGCAGTATTTACTAGTTCTAAACTCATAACTAAAACAAATAAAATTAAACAAGTAATCCATTCGCTTTTGGAAATATCTAGAACAAACCCCATAATGATAACAGCAATCATAAAACAAAAGTGAATAGTCATATTTCTTTCAGTGACTAAACACTCTTTAATGCCTTCCCAGGCGTGATAAAAACTTTTCCATAAAGGATGGTTTGCTTCTTTTTTAAATTTAGCTTTAAACATAACATTACCTCTATCTAAATTTTAACATAATATTTTTAAAAGCACTAGCTTTTGTATTTCTTAAGCGAGTATAGTATAATAAAGTATATGAAGTAATTTAATAAATTAAAAAGAAAGGGAGCTTTTATGTTAGAACTAAAAAAAATCAAAAAAATTTATAAAACGGCGGATGAAAGTGTGACAGCTTTAAAAGGGATAAATATTAAATTTAGACAAAGTGAATTTGTTTCGATTTTAGGCCAAAGTGGTTGTGGTAAAACGACTCTTTTAAATATTATTGGTGGTTTAGACGATTATACGAGTGGGGATTTAATAATAAATGGCATATCGACTAAAAAATATAAAGATCATGATTGGGATACTTATCGTAATCATAAAGTCGGTTTTGTTTTTCAAAGTTATAATCTTATTCCTCACCAAACTGTTTTAGCTAATGTCGAACTAGCTCTTACTCTATCCGGGGTTAATAAAAAAGAACGAAGAAAAAAAGCCAAAGATATTTTAAAAAAAGTTGGTCTTAAAGATCAAATGCATAAAAAACCGAATCAAATGTCAGGTGGACAAATGCAAAGAGTAGCTATTGCTAGAGCTTTAGTTAATGATCCTGATATTTTACTTGCTGATGAGCCAACTGGCGCTTTAGATTCCAAAACTAGTTTGCAAATTATGGATTTATTAAAAGAAATTGCCCAAGATAAACTAGTTATTATGGTTACACATAATCCGGAATTAGCAGAAAAATATTCAACACGTATTGTCAAACTTTTAGATGGGGAAATTATTGATGATTCTCATCCTTTTACAGAGGAATATCAAGAAACTCTAAATCAAGATTCCAAAAAAACCTTTATGTCTTTTCCTACGGCTTTATCTTTAAGTTTAAATAACTTAATGACTAAAAAAGGACGTACTTTCCTAACGGCTTTTGCAGGTAGTATTGGGATAATCGGAATCGCCTTAATTATGTCGTTATCTAATGGGGTGCAAAGATATATAGATAAAGTAGAAGAAGATACTTTATCATCTTATCCTATAACAGTGGAAGAAAATTCTTTAGATATGTCGGTAATGATGGAAGCGATGGCTAATTTAAATAATCAAGAGAAAAAAGATTATAAAGATGGAAAAATCCATTCTCAAGCTTTAATGAATGATATTTTAGATACTATGTCTTCGAAGTTAGAATCAAATAATTTAACCGAGTTTAAAAAATATTTAGAAGAAAATAAAGATGAATTAAAAGATAGCGTTAATGCAATATCTTACGGTTATAATTTAACAATCAATATTTTTAATGAAAATAGCGAGACAGGGTTAGTCAAAATAAATCCATCTCAAGTTCTTAATAAAATTGGCATGCAAAGTGACGAGGCAACAACTGCTAATATGATGATGAATAATAATGTCTTCAGTGAAATGCTAGATAATGAAGAACTAATGAAGAGTCAATATGACGTTGTCGCCGGAACTTGGCCAAAAAACTATAATGAAATTGTCGTGGTAGTTTCTGAAAATAATGAAATTAGTGATTATACATTATATTCCTTAGGACTTATGAGTCAAGATGAATTAGCGGATAATTTTAATGCTTTAATTAAGGGTGAGAAAATTAAAAAAGCCCAGGAGCATACTTATACATATGAGGAGTTATTAAATACTAAATTCAAATTTGTTTTAAATTCTGATTATTATGAAAAAAATGGCAATATATGGGTAGATAAAACTAATGATGAATCTTATTTACAAAAAATGGTGAGTAAAGCTGAAGATTTAAAAATTGTGGGAATAATTAAACCAAATGATGATAGTATTATTGAAGATAATTATGGACGCATTTTCTATACGAAAGCTTTAAAAGAATATGTTATAAATAAAGCTAATGAATCCGAGATTGTCAAAGAACAAAAAGAAAATCCTGATATAAATATCTTAACGGGATTAGAATTTAAGAAGACCAATGAAAAATTTAGTTATGATAATTTAACCCCTGAACAAAAAAGGTATTTTGCTTCTTTATCGCAAGAAGAACTTGCTAATGTTATGCAAAGCTATGAAGAAAATTACAATACAACATATGACACTATATTAGAAAAATTAGGAGCAATCGATTTAGATAATCCAACAAGTATAGGTTTATATCCTAAAGATTTTGATTCTAAAGATAATATTACCAAATTTATTAATGATTATAATGAAAAACAAAAAAAAGATAAAAAAGATGAAAATGTTATAAGTTATAATGATTTAGTAGGAGCAATGATGTCTTCAGTTAGTTCAATAGTTAATATCATTAGTTATGTGTTAATGGCCTTTGTTAGTGTATCATTGATAGTTTCATCAATCATGATTGGTATCATTACTTATATTTCGGTATTAGAAAGAACGAAAGAAATTGGTATTTTAAGAAGTATTGGGGCCAGTAAAAAAGATATATCACGCGTATTTAATGCCGAGACTTTAATTATTGGTAGTGTAGCTGGTTTAATTGGCGTAATTGTTACAATCCTTTTAAATATTCCAATTAATATCGTCTTAAAAGGTTTATTGGATGTTAGCAACATTTCCTCTTTACCAATAGTCGGAGCTATTATCTTAGTGGTCATTAGTATTTGTTTAACTTTAATTGGAGGACTAATCCCTGCCAAAGTGGCTTCTAAAAAAGATCCAGTCGAAGCTTTAAGAAGTGAATAACTATAAAATATTAAGTCAGCATATTTATCAATGCTGATTTTTTATGGAAAAGGAAGCTCATATTAATAAATTAACCAAATAATTTTACAGATTTCGACACTTTTTTTGTAAAAATGCATTTTATTGTTGCATATTATCGAATTTTTAACTTATACTATAGTTATAATATAGGGAGATAGTATAGTTATGAAAATATTTTTAAAAAAACATGGAAAAAAAGTAAGTGTAGCATTGATGGTAATGGCCTTAATGGTTAGTCCAATGTTACCTGTAGCCAAAGCGGCAAATAGTTGTAAAAAGAAATCAGTATATATGTTTAGTTTTGCGGATACAATGATTGTTGATGAAATTGAGTATTCATTTGTTAAGCAGTATCATACAGAGGGAGAGACTCCTGAAAATCAGCAAAAATTAATAGCCAAAAATACTTGGAGACAATATACTGATGATTATTTAAATACATTTGGTTGGACAACTGAAGATTCCAAAAATTTAATTGGGGAAACAGCTTATAATAAACTAATTAAGGGGGAAGAGATAACAGATGACGATATTACTGGTTTTGATCCTAGAAAAATTACCTTAGATGGTGGATATGGTAAAGCTAATGAAGTAATTTCAAAAATAGAAGATAATGATAATGATCCTAAATCTACAACTTTATCTAATGCTTTGAAAAATAATTCTAATTTTACTATAACAGTTTCTGATAATGATGTAGTTGTTCCTAAAGATTCAATATATGAAACCGAATTTAAACTAAATCTTCCAAGTGATGCTCAAAATGTTAAAGGAAGTACTAAGAATTCTTGGACTACTGCTGATTTAAATGCCATGATTGAATTAGAGAAAAAGAATGTGGGTGTTTCATCCGATCAAGAAATAAAGCCTTATACTAGTGGAGATACAACATATTATATGCATGGTAGTTGGTCAATTGTTAAGAATAATCAAGTAGTTTTCGATGGTAGCCGAAATTCGGTAATTTACAATAAAATAAAATATTTAGTAGATAATAAGTATGATACAAAAGATTTTAAAGAGATGTATAAAAAAGCACAAGTGCCAAATGTGTCCACAACAATAAGTGTTACTGATAATAGTTTTAATGGCGTTGGAGATACAATAAACGCTAAAATATCAAGAGATATACGTGCAAAAGATCTTTCAAAATTAGATGTACCAAACTCATGGGATAACGTGCTTCCTCTATCTTGGTATTATGAAAAACAAGAGGGAGATGAGCCTGCCAAATATGTAATAGTTGATGATGACTATGAAATAGTTAATAAAGATGAATTAACAAATGCAGAAGACAGCAGTAAAGTTCGTAAAAAAAGTGAATTTTGGTATTTTGTTCCCGCTGCATATGAAATCGAATATGAAACTAATAATTGCGACGTAGATGATGATGACGATGATAACACAGGTGGTAGCGGATCAAAAGACAAAGATGATAAAAATAACAAAGATAACAAAGATGATAAAGAAACTGGTGAAGAACCAGGAGCAGGTGAGACTAATCAAAAGTATGGTGTCGTATCTTATGCCATAATTGGAACTTTATCTGCTGGAGCCGTTGCTGCATATGTTTATGCTAAAAAAGGTAATAAGTTTATAAATAAATTATAAAAATAAATAATTAAATATAATCTTTCAAATTTCTTTTTAAGAAATATTTGAAGGATTTTTTTATTTTAAAATTTTATTTAAATATTATGGTATAATAATAAATAGTAGGTGAGAATTTTGAAAGATTACAATTTAGATATTAAAGAAGTGCTAAAGAAATATAAAACTACTGAAAAAGGACTGACAACGGAAGAGGTTGAAGAACGTATTAATAAATATGGGCAAAATATCTTAGAGGATAAACAAACAAAAAGTAAATTTAAGATGTTTTTAAATCAGTTTAAAGATATAATGATAATCATGCTTTCATTAGTAGGTATTCTTTCCTTTTTCTATGCTTTTTATACTGATGGTGATTATGTAGATACAATTGTTATTTTAGTTTCTGTAGTTATTAATGCTTTTATGGGCTATTTTCAAGAATCAAAAGCTGCGAAGGTAGTTGAATCATTAAAAGAATATTCGGAAACTCGTGTTACCACCAAAAGAGATAATGCTTTATTTAAAGTAGATTCTAAATTTTTAGTACCAGGGGACATTATTATTTTAGAATCAGGAGATAAAGTTCCGGCTGATGCTCGTATTATTGATGCTATGTATGCTAAAGTTGATGAGTCTGTTTTAACAGGAGAAAGTTTATCTGTTAATAAGAGTGAAGAAGTGGTAAAAGGTAATGCTTTAATTCAAGATAGAACTAATATGATTTTTTCGGGAACAAGTTTAACTAACGGTAAAATTGTGGCCGTAGTTACAAATACAGCGATGGATACGGAAATAGGTAAGATAGCTACATCAATTGAAAAAAGTGAAGATGTTCCAACGCCATTACAAATTAAAGTGGAAAGAGTAAGTCGCTTTTTAACATTTGTAGCAGCTATTTTGGTTACTTTTGTTTTGATTGTCGGAATCATTAGAGGAGATACAGTCTTAAACATTGTTATGCTATGTATTAGTATGGTAATTGCTTCGGTTCCTGAATGCTTGCCTATTGCTATTACAACTACTTTAACTATTGGAGTTAAACAAATGAGTCGTAAAAACGCCATTGTCAAAGAATTGAAGGCTATTGAAACTTTGGGAGCTACAGAAGTCATTTGCTCTGATAAAACAGGAACACTTACTACTAATAAATTGACTGTTGTTGATGTTATTATTAATAATAAAAAGACGAAAAAAATAACATCTAAAAATAATAAAATGTTTATCAATGTAATGGCTTTATGTAATAATGCCGAAAAAACTAATGGAAAAGATGAATATTTTGGGGATTCAGTTGAAATAGCTTTATGTGATTATTTAAAAACTTTAGAGGAAGATAAAGATATTATTGAAGATAAATATGAACGAATTTTTGAAATTCCTTTTGATTCGGAACGCAAAATGATGAGTACGGTTAATAAAATTGATAACGAAATATATATGTGTACTAAAGGAAGTCTGACTTCTGTATTAAATAATTCCCGCTATTATTTATTAAATGGAGAAGTAAAAAGGATAAATAAAGAAGTTAAAGAAAAGATTTTAGCTGAAGAAACAAAGATGTCTAAAGAGGCTCTAAAGGTAATTGCTTTTGCTTATAAAAAAACAAATATTAAAAAAGACGAGAATTATTTAGATGATGAAAATAATCTTGTCTTCTTAGGCTTAGTTGGTCTTATGGATCCACCGCGTGATGACGTTAAAGAAGCCATTAAACTTTGTAAAAGTGCCCACATTCGTCCTATTATGATCACAGGAGATAGTTTAAATACGGCTACAGCTGTTGCCAAGAAAATTGGCATTATTGCTTCTGATAAAGAAGGAATTGAGGGTAAAGAATTAGAAGAACTTACGGATAGTGAGCTTATCAGTGCCGTAAAAAAATATAGTGTTTATGCTCGAGTTACCCCTGATCATAAAGTACGTATTGTTAGAGCTTTACAAGCTGCCCGCAAAGTAGTGGCTATGACAGGAGATGGAGTTAATGATGCTCCCGCCATAAAACTTGCGCATGTGGGAATTGGGATGGGAAATGCTGGCACAGATGTTACTAAAAATGTAGCGGATGTGTTACTTTTAGATGATAGTTTTAGCACAATTGTTACAGCAGTTAAAGAAGGAAGAAGAATTTATAATAATGTTATCAATAATATTATTTATAATTTATCTTCCAACTTTACCGAAATTATCATTATCATTTTAGGTATGTTTTTATCTAAAAGTTTAATTTTACCATTACATATTCTATATATAGATTTAGTAGCTGATACTTTACCATCGATAGCTTTAGCTTTTGAAGGTAGTGATAAAAATAGTATGAAGAAAAAGCCACATGGTTTAAATCAAAAAGTATTTACACCTTTTAATGTGGCATCGTTATTTATTTCTGTTATTATTGAAGTATTTATTTCTGTTTTGATTTTCTTCTATGCAAAAATGACTTTTGGAATCGAAATGGCGCAAACTTTAACCCTTTTAAGTATTGTTTTACAAGAGTTTATTTATGCGTATAATTGTCGATCTTTAAAAACGCAAATTAAAGAAAAAGGAATTTTTTCAAATAAATACATGAATCTATTTATTGGAATTTTATTACTAATTCAAGTTATCGTTTTCTTTAGCCCAATTGGACGAGTATTTAGTTTAGTACCAATAAGCATTGGCCAATTTGTATTCTGTTTTATTTTAAATTTAAGTGGTTTTTTCATTCTAGAAGTCTTAAAACCCACCTTAGTAAAACATTTTAGTGATAATTAAAATAAAGAGTGCATAACTCTTTATTTTAAAATTCTTCTTTTTATTGGTATCTTTTCTTGGGCTGGCAATTCTCTTTCTAAACTGGTTTGAATATATTTTTCTTTTTCGGTGTCTGTATAAAATAATCCTTTTCTTTGTCTATATGGTAAACCTTTAGGATTTTTTATGGTTTTTTCACGAGTATCTTCCGTTATTTCCAATTTTTGCGGAAAATCTCTAAATAAATAATCTTTATTTTTAATTTTATTAAGCATTAATTATCACTTCCTATTTCTATCTTAACAAAGAAGTCTTATAAAATCTATCTAAAAAATTATTTTGATGTATCAAAATAATTCTCTGTTTTTAAAAGTTATTTTGATGTATCAAAATAACTTTGCCATTAAAAATATTTTCGATATAATTTAAATGGTGATTATTATGTTAAAAAGGGAGTTATATTTACAAAAAATTAGACCTTTTTATAAAGAGGTTTCCCTTATTAAGATTTTATATGGTTTACGTCGTAGTGGTAAATCTATTATTCTTACTCAAATTATGGATGAATTAAAAGAAAATAAAATAAAGGAAGAACAAATAATTTATATTAACTTTGAATCTTTAGAGTATAATTTCATTACTAAAGATATTGACTTATATAATTATGTTAAAGAAAGAAGTCCTAAAAATAAAATTTGTTATTTATTCTTAGATGAAATTCAAAAGGTGGAAAACTTTGAAAAAGCTATAAATTCCTTAAGAATTACCAA
>CANRFQ010000026.1 GCA_947629935.1 uncultured Bacilli bacterium
GTATACAGGAACAGGATATAGAACTTATGGAGGAGTATATAAATTAAAGATAGGACTATTAAGTGCAGATGAAATAGCGCTAGCGGGATTTAAGCCAACTAATAGTAATGGAGTAACAACCTCCAATTATCTATATTATACAAATTATTCTAATGGTGATTTCTGGAGTTTGTCACCTAGCAATTCCGATACTAATGTTGCTTTCGCCTTTTACGGCAACCTGAATAGTCGTAACTTGGATAGTGACTACATGGATAGAGATATAATAATGGCTGTACGGCCAGTTATCAATCTAAAATCTAGTGTAACTGTAATAGGAGATGGAGATGGAAGTAGTAGTAAGCCTTTTGTAATAAAAACTAATTAGATGTAAATAATGTTTTGAACGAATAAAAAAACAAAAAAAGAATAAACAGAAGTTTATATAGGAATAAATCTAAACAGTGCGTGATTTTTCTCGTCGCTTTAAATACTAATATGTTTTTAAGAGGAAATGTCGTAAAATTATTGACAATTTATTTTTCTCCATGTACTATAAGCTCAAAAGAGGGTTTATTATGGAAGCATTGAAAAAATTTGATCAATTTATTATAGAAACTATTCAAAAGTATAAAAAAGTAACCGAAACCGATTATAATAATTTTATAGAGCTTATTTATGAATTTGAAGAATTTTCTAATATTTATAGAGTAGTATTAAAAAATGAAAAATTACAAAAAGTTGAAAAGACTTTTTATGATGTTAATGAATGTTTAACTTATTTAGATGAAAATGAAATAAATGATTTAACATTTATTATTGAATTTAGTGCTTTAGAAAATTTTGAGGATATTTTAGAAACAGTTAAGTTAGGACTATTAGATAAGAATATGTTTTCTAAAGAAGAACAACAAACAATTATATCTTTTCTAATTGATGGTTTTTATGATGATTATGAAGATGCAGAATATATTGATGATAGAATTTTGGAAATTGATGAAAATTATGAAGATATAATCTATTGGATTAATTATTTGAAAAAAGCGTCTGGGGAAAATGTTGTAAATACTTTCTTAGAAGAATCAGAATTTAGGGATATTGTTTTAAATGAATATTGTAATGATGTAATTATTGAATATGAAGAGGAAATAAGAGAAATTGAAAAAGTTCATCAAAAAGATGTATCCGTGAATACAATTACCACATTAGCGCGTACTAAGTTACTAAACTTAATTGAATATTTGGAATATTTAGGTTACTCTGAAGAAGATTATATAAAGTTAGTAAGTTATTATTTAAGAAGTAATTTAAGTATTAATAGTATAGATACAGTGTTATTTAATAATATCTTTAATAATGACATTACTTTTGAAAAAAACATTAAAAAATTGTTAAATGTCATCGTGGTATATGATTTTTATATTTCAGCAAATGCCAATAAACGTTACCAAACTTCGGAAGATAAAGACGATGATTATATTACATTTATTGAAGATAATTCTTTAGGTGACATTTTAAAATTATTTAAAAACGATGAAGAATTTAGCATATTAGCCTTAAGACATTTTGTATTACTCAATGAATTTGAAAGAGAAGAAGATAATGATATAAAAGAAGAGATAAAAGAAAAATTTAATCCGCTATCTAAAATTGATGATATTGCTTTTACGTATTTGAGGCGAAAAAATGACTAATATAGTGGCAATTGCTTATGAACTATTAGAATATATTAAAAATATGAGTGTATTTGATATAGGAAGATTTTTAACGGAATCTTTAAAGGTAAGAAATTTTCCTTATAATTATTTGTTTATTCAAAATCCAGCCTTAGAAAGAACTATTAAAAATATAGCTATTAATATCATTTTAATGGAATATGAACGAAATAGTCATTCTGTTAAAATTCAAAGTTTTATTAAAGAAAATGATTTGCAAACATGTATGCGAAGATTTTTGATTGATGATGAATTTAAAGGTAATGCTATTAGAAGCTATTATAAAGCAAATAATCAAAATTATAATGTTAATGAGGTAAGTTCGAAATATCAAATTTTATTACGCTTAAAAAAGATGACTGATAAACCATTTTAGGTTTCTTTTTTTTGACATATTTTTCTTTATTTTGTATAATTAAATTACTATATAAGGAGGTTAGAATGAGAAAAGTTATTTCGAGTATTGATATTGGTTCATCTAGTATTAAAATCGTTGTTGGCGAAGTAGTAAAAAATAAATTAAATATCTTAGCTGTATCTGACACTCCTAGTAAAGGAATAAAAAAAGGGTTAATTATTAATGCCGAAAGCTTTATGGCTTGTTTAAAAAATGGCATTAAAAAAATAGAAGAAACTTTAGGTTTAAAATTGAAAAAAACTATCGTAAATATTCCGGTGAATAATGCTAATTTTAATATTACGGAAGGTAGTACGACAATTACTAATGAGGCTCAAGTTGTAACGGGAAATGATATAGCTAGAGCTTTACAAGGCTGTGTTTATAATAAATTTAAACCTACCGAAGAGTTGGTTACAATCATGCCGGTTTATTTTGTGATAGATGAACAAACTAAAGTCAAAGATCCGAAAAATATTATTGCTCATAAATTAGCAGCGAAAAGTGTGATTGTTACGACTCCTAAGAAAAATGTTTATTCCGTTTTAACTTGTTTAGAAAAATTAGGTTTAGAAGTTATTGATATAACTTTTAATAGTATTGGTGATTACTATGCTAATAATTATCAACAGTTAAATGAAGAGATTGGTATTATTGTAAATATGGGCCATGATATTACGACTATATCAGCTTTTAATAAAGGTGTTTTAACTAATACTAAATTAATTGATTTAGG
Organism: uncultured Bacilli bacterium; assembly: GCA_947629935.1. GTDB lineage: Bacteria > Bacillota_I > Bacilli_A > RF39 > UBA660 > HGM10766. The sequence goes on from CANRFQ010000026.1 coordinate 2,828, forward strand.
TGGTCGGAATGTTGAGAATGATATATCTTTCATATATAAAGTAAAAAAAGAAGATGCTAAAGATCTTAAAGAAAGGTTAGCATTGGCTCATAAACAACTAGCTCAAGCTAGTGAAACCGAAAAACTTACCAATCGTTTAGGGGAAGAGATTGTTATAAATCAGTATGAAATAAGCGAAGTCGTAATGAGCAGACTAGTGGAAATTTTAAAAATTATAAAAAAAGAGATTACCCTCTTAACAAAAAAGGAAATTAGTTATATAATATTTACTGGTGGAGTAACCGAAAGCGCGGATTTTAATTTAGCATTAGAAAGCGTTTTCGGGAAAAGAGCGCAGGTATGCGAAATAAAAGAATTAGGGGTTCGAAAAAATATTTATTCTTCCTGTGTGGGCATGATAAAATATTTTAACGAAAAAATGAAATTTCGTAACAAAGAAGTTTCAATTCTATCTTTGGAAGAACAAGAGGAATTGGGCTCATATGATAAAAGGGTTAATATATCGGAAAATTCCATTTTAGGTAAATTGTTTGGCTATTTTTTCGATAATTAGAGGTTAAGGAGAGAAGAAAATGTATAATAATCAATTTGATCAAATCGCAAAAATTAAAGTAATAGGTGTTGGTGGCGGAGGAAATAACGCTGTTAATCGTATGATTGAATCTGGTGTCGAAAATGTCGAATTTATCGTTGCCAATACGGATATGCAAGTTTTAAATGCTTCACAAGCCGAGATTAAATTACAAATTGGTGCCAGTATTACAGATGGTTTAGGAGCCGGAGCTAATCCTGAAATAGGTCGTCAAGCCGCCGAAGAATCTCGTAGTGAAATTGAAGAAGCTTTACGAGGTGCCGATATGGTATTCGTTGCTTGTGGTATGGGTGGCGGAACTGGTACAGGAGCCGGACCTGTTATTGCTGAAATTGCCCAAAGTTTAGGAGCCCTAACCGTAGGTATAGTTACCAAACCTTTTAAATTTGAAGGTAAAAAACGTACTGAGCAAGCTTTAGTTGGTATTGAAGAATTAAGAAAACATGTTGATACTTTAATTGTTATTCCTAATGATCGATTAAGAGATATAATCGATAAAACAACGCCAATGCTTGAAGCTTTTAAAGAAGTAGATAATGTTTTACGTCGCGGTGTTCAATCAATTTCGGATTTGATTGGCGTTTCTGGACTTGTTAACCTAGACTTTGCGGATGTTAAAGCCGTTATGGAAAAACGTGGTAATGCTTTAATTGGTATTGGTATGGGAATAGGTGAAAACCGAGCAATTGAAGCAGCCAAAGCGGCAGTTTCATCTCCATTACTAGAAGCTAGTATTACAGGAGCAACCGATGCGATTATTAACATAACTGGTGGTAATTCTTTAACTTTATTTGAAGCAGAAGATGCAGCTGAAGTAGTTAGAGCCGCAGCTAATACTGATATTAATACTATTTTTGGAGCTGTAATTAACGAAAACTTAAATGATGAAGTCATCGTTACCGTTATCGCTACTGGCTTTGATGATGAAGTAGAAGCTCCAGCAACTTATTCTACTCCAACAACCCCAACCCGTCCTAATCACGTTGATGATAATGATGATATTGATTCTGAAATTGATATTCCGCCATTTTTAAGAAATAGAGACTTTTAAAATGCTTTTTCAAAGCATTTTTTCTTTACATTTAAATTTTCTTAATTAATGCTAAAATGCGTAAAGTATAGTATAATTAAATGGGTGGTCAAAATGCGGATAATTGTGAGTGCTGGGGGCACAGGAGGACATATATATCCTGCTTTATCAATTATAAATAAATTTAAAGAAAAAGATTCTCATTTAGAAGTATTATATATTGGCACGCATAATAGAATGGAAAAAGATATCGTTCCACAGAATAATATTAAATATGAAGCTTTAGAAATTTACGGTTTTAGTAAAACAAATATTAAAAGAGACTTGAAAAATATTAATTTAATTATCAAAGCTCGTAAAAAATGTCTAAAAATTATGCAAGAATTCAAACCTGATCTTGTTATTGGCACGGGCGGATATGTGACTTATCCGGTTATAAGTGCGGCCAACAAATTAGGCATTAAAACTTTTATTCATGAACAAAATTCTATTCCCGGTAAATCAAATTTAGCTTTAGCTAAAAAGTGTTCTTTAGTTGGGGTATCATTTAAAGAGAGTTTAAAATATTTTAAAAATTGCTCTAATGTCTTTTATAGTGGTAATCCTTGTGGTGAAAATGCATTAACTATAAAAAAAGCTGATAAAACAAAATTGGGATTTCACAAAAATAAAAAACTTGTTATTTGTGTATGTGGATCCTTAGGTAGTTCCAGTATTAATAATAAATTAAAAGATTATTTAATCAATTTTGATGATGACTATGAAGTGTTATATATTACTGGAAAAAACTTATATGCTAATTTTGCTCCAAATGTCACTTTTCCATCTAATGTTAAAGTAGTACCGTATTTTGATAATTTATCAGCTTTAATGAAAAGTGCGGACTTAATTGTGACAAGAGCTGGAGCCAGTACAATTAGTGAATTATTGGCTTTACAAATTCCAGCCATATTTATTCCTAGTCCTTATGTGGCTAATAATCATCAATATTATAATGCTAAAACTTTAGAAGATAATCAGGCTGGTTTAATGATTGAGGAAAAAGATTTAACTAGTGATTTATTAAAAACAAAAATTAATGAATTAATCTCTAATCCTACTAATTTAGCGGTTATGAAAGATAATATGCAAAAATTAGCTGTTACTAATAGTAGTGAAATAATATATAATAAACTTGTCGAAAAATAGAAAGAAAGATAATATGGCTGCAACTAAAAAAGTAAAGGTTAAAAAATTTAGTTTTAAAAGATTGATAATATTATTATTGATTTTATATGTCTTAATATATAGCCTATATTACATTTTTCGTATGCCCATTAAAAACATTTATATTAAAGGTACCACTTTAATTACAGACAATGAAATAATCACCGCAGCGGGTATTAAAAATTATCCTTCTATTTTTAAGGTAACTAATCACCAGATGAAAAAAAAATTAAAAAGTATTCCGTTAGTTAAAGATGTTAAAGTAAAGAAAAATCTATTTGGAAAATTAACTTTAGAAATTAGTGAATACAAAATTTTATTTTATAATCTTAATACGCAAAAAATTGTTTTAGAAGGTAATGTGGAAATTGAAGATGATAACTCTTATAAAGGTATTCCCACACTGATAAATTATGTTCCTGATCATATCTATAAAAAATTACTCAAAGCTATTTTAAAAGTAGATAGCGATGTTTTATCTTCCATCAGTGAAATTGAATATTCACCATCTAAAAGCAATGAAGAAATGATTGATGAAACACGTTTTATTTTAAGAATGAATGATACAAATACGGTTTATGCTAATCTAATAAATATTAAAAATTTAAATCATTATGAAGAAATATATTCTACTTTAAATAATCAAAAGGGTAATTTATATTTAGACAGTAGTAATGAAGAAAATTTTTATTTTCAAGCATATTAAAAGGAGAATTATGAAGACAAATTATAGCTTAGAAATGGAAAAAATAATAGAAAATATCAAAAAGCAAAATGTCGTACCTAAATTATTATTACATTCTTGTTGTGCTCCCTGTTCTTCATATGTTATTAGTACTTTAATGCCTTATTTTGATATTACTATTTTATATTATAATCCCAATATTGAACCATATGAAGAGTATGAAAAACGCAAAGAAGAACAAAAAAAACTTTTAAAACAATTAAATAGCCCTCATCAGTTAAATATGTTAGACTGTGATTATGACAACGCTAAGTTTCACGAAACAGTTGCTAATTTAGAAAATGAAGAAGAAGGGGGAAAACGCTGTTTTAAATGTTATGAATTACGGCTTTTATATACAGTATTAAAAGCACAGAAAAATAATTTTGATTATTTTGGGACAACATTGACGGTTAGCCCTTATAAAAATAGTCAAAAATTAAACGAGATTGGCTTAGAATTAGAAAAAAAATACCATCTTAAATTTTTAGTTGCTGATTTTAAAAAGAAAGATGGTTATAAAAAAAGTATTGAACTATCAGCCAAATATAATTTATATCGACAAAATTATTGTGGTTGTATATATTCGCAAAGAGGTGAAAAATAGTGAATACATTAATGACTTATATAAGTATTATTCCTTATTTATTTTATTTGTTTTTTTTAACAAAAGACGAGTTATTAAATACTAAAAAAGGTAAAGATATCTTCCGTTTTGATACTTTAATTTTAGTGTTTATTTTTGTCTATTTTACACAATATGAAATGGTATTAGTAAATAAACTGTTATTTTTTACAATTAATCTATATCTTTTAGTCAATAAATTATATGATAAGAATTTAAAAAAGAAATTATCTTTAAAAAAAGATTTCTTAAAAATAATTTTTATTTATTTATTAGCTTTTTTACTATTTTTACCTTATATATTGAAACATAAATTAACTCTTAGCTACTATTTAGCTTTTGCTTTAATTTTAGCAATTCATTTTATTGTTGTTTTTGTCAAAAAACTTTCCCAAAAATGAAACCAAAATATGACATAGTTTATCCTATGTTTTTTTTATAATCATATTTGGTGATAAGATGATAGTATATTTAGATTTAGTGTTTTTCTTAAATTTCTTTTTTGATTTTATTTTGCTTTTAGCTGTAAAAATAATTTTAAAAAGAAATACTTCGTGGATTCGCTTAGGTCTGGGTGCTTTATTTGGAAGTCTTAGTATTTTTTTACTATTTTTAAAAATCAATAATTTAGAATTATTTTGTTTTAAATTATTGATTAGTTTGTTTATGTTACTTATTACTTTTGGGTTTAAAAATATTCGTTATTATTTTAAAAATTTTTTAACTTTATATATAGTTAGTGCTATATTAGGAGGATTTTTATATTTTTTAAATAATAGTTTTGCTTATAAAAAGAAAGGTTTAGTCTTCTTTCACAAAGGCTTATCTATAAATATTATTTTTTTAGTTCTAATTAGTCCAGTCATTATCTATATTTATATTAAAGAACATAAAATATTAGTTAATGAGATTAGTAATTACTATAACTTAAAAATTGTTTTTGCCAATGATTATTGTTTAAATATAACGGGTTATTTAGATACTGGCAATAATTTAAAAGATCCAATCAGTAATAAAAAAATTATTTTAGTTAATAGCAAATTAATTACAAGCAAAGTTAAAATTCGCAGTCCTATCTATGTTCCTTTTAAATCCTTAAATAATCAAGGCTTAGTTGAATGTTTAAAACCAAAAGCAGTATATATAAATAAGGAAAAATTTAATGATATTTTAATTGGCCTAAGTAAAGAAGAATTTCATATGGAAGGTATAGATTGTCTTTTAAATAATCAATTGAAGGAGAGATTACAATGTTTAGAAAATTAAAAGAATTAATAAATAATTTAAAAACTAAATATCAAGAGTGCTTTTTTGTAGGTAGTACGGATATTCTCCCACCGCCTTTAGATAAAAATGAAGAACTTGAATATATTCTGAAAGCTCAAAAGGGTGATATCGATGCGCGAAATAAATTAATTGAACATAATTTAAGATTAGTTGTTTTTTTAGCCAAGAAATATGAAAATACCGGATATGATATTGAGGACTTAGTTAGTATTGGTTCGATTGGTTTAATTAAAGGCATTAAAACCTATAAGTTAGATAAGAATATAAAATTAGCCACTTATGCTTCCCGTTGTGTCGCAAATGAAATATTGATGTTTTTAAGAAAAAATAAAAAAAGAAGAGGGGAAATATCTTTTGAAGATGCTTTAAATTATGATTCGGAAGGGAATGAATTACATTTAGAAGATATTTTAGGAACCGATAATGATATAGTAATAAAATCGTTTGAAGATAAATTGGATAAGCAAGTTTTATCTAAACACTTAAACGAATTAGACCCGCGTGAAAAGCAAATTATGATTTTGCGTTATGGACTTAATAATACCGAAGAATATACCCAAAAAGAAGTTGCTGAGCTTTTGGGTATATCTCAATCTTATATATCCCGCATCGAAAAAAAAGTAATTGCTAAGTTAAAAAATATTATGAACGTTTAAGTTTTTAAGACTTTAGCATTTTGAAAATTCATAGACCTTAAAGGTCTTTTTTGATATAATAAAATTGGTGAAGAAAAATGGCTTTAACGCGTAGTGAATTAAGAGAAAAAATAATGATCGTTTTATACCAAATTGAAATATTAAAAAAATATAGTGCTAGTTATGATATTGAAGAAATTATTAAAGATAATATTGAAGTTGATAATGAATTTGCCCGAGAAATAGTATATGGTGTTACTACACACTTTAATGATTTAGATGCCTTAGCCAATAAATATATGGAAAACTGGACTATAAATCGTATTGATATGACGGGAGCTTCAATCTTAAGAATGGCTTTATACGAATTATATTATGTCGATACTCCAGATATTGTCGTTATAAATGAAGCAGTGGAACTGGCTAAAAAATATAGTGATGATGCAGTACGCAAAATAATTAATGCGGTTTTGGATAAAGCTTTAAATGAAAAATAATAATTTGATTAAATTAGAAGATTGTATTAATAATCATGATTTTAATAATGGCTATATATATTTATTACCGAAGGGTTTTATTAAATTAAAAGATGATAATATTTACTTTTTTAAAAGATGTGTAAAAGATTTAGCATATCGAGAGCTTATTGCACATGAAATAGCTGATTTTTTAAAAATTCCTTCTTTAAAATATCATTTAATAAAGATTCCTAATAAAGAAGGTAATTATGATTTAGGGGTTATTTCTTTAAATTATCAAGAAGCCGGATATAAGTATATAAAAGGCATTGATATTTTAAAAGATTTTTATAAAGATTATAACCATGAATGGAATGAATATATTAATAATAGTACGATATTTAATAATTTAGAAAATATTTGGTATGCTTTAGAACACCGCTATCAATTTTCTTCAAATAAAAAAGAAATTGTTGCTAAGCTAATGCATCAGTTAATTAATAATATCTTTTTATTCGATATATTTTTGGCTGATTCGGATCGTCATTTTATTAATTGGGAAATAAAAGAAAAAGATGAGGATGTTAATATTAATATACTATTTGATTGTGAAGATATTTTATTAAAAACTGAATACGGTCCACGACTAACTGTTAACTATGAAAATCGTAAAACAGATTGGTATTGTAATTTAGAATATTTTTTAAAGAATTCTTCTTTAGAATTTCAAAATTTAGTTTTAAATTATTATAATTCATTGACACCTATGAAATTTACTTATTTAATGATGCAAGCAGAAATTAATAATAAATGTCAAATACCTCTTACAACCAAGGAAGAAATGACAAAAAAATATCAAAAGCATTATTTAAAAATCCATGATATAATTAAAAAGGTGATTAAAGATGGAAACGAAGTATGTATCTATAAGCTTAATAAATAAAGCCATTAAAAATGTTATAGATGTGCAACCTTTTTTACAAAAAGTCTATTTAAAAGGTGAAATATCTAATTATAAAGGTCATACTCGTGGGCATCTATATTTTTCTTTAAAAGATGAATCTAGTAAAATAAATGCCGTTATGTTTGCCTCCGCTGCTTCAAAATTAACTTTTGTTCCTCAAGATGGCATGAACGTTTTAGTAGAAGGAAGAATTAGTGTTTATGAGGCTAGTGGTTCTTATCAAGTATATGTTGAAAAAATGAGTGAAGATGGAATCGGTAATTTATATTTAGAATATGAAAAACTCAAAAAGAAATTAGAAGCTGAAGGTCTATTTGCGGAAGATCATAAAAAAATAATTCCGAAATATCCCAAAACCATTGGAATTATTACAGCTCCTACAGGGGCAGCAGTTCGCGATATCATCAGTACGATAAAAAGACGATATCCTTTAGCTCAAACTATTTTATTTCCTACTTTAGTACAAGGTGAACTAGCTAAAGATAATATTGTTAAACAAATTGAAACCGCCCAAGATTACGATTTAGATTTAATAATCTGTGGACGAGGGGGTGGCTCTATTGAAGATTTATGGGCTTTTAATGAAGAATGTGTAGCTAGAGCCATTTATGCTTCTAAAATCCCAATTATAAGTGCGGTTGGTCATGAACCTGACTTTACAATTGCCGATTTTGTGGCCGACCTGCGTGCGCCAACGCCAACCGGAGCAGCGGAGATGGCCGTTCCTAATTTGGTAGATTTACAAACTATTTTAAAACAATATGAAATTAGATTAAATGAGAATATAACCAATAAAATTGCCAGTTTTAATAAGCAATTAGATTCTATTAAAACTTCATATATTATTAAAAATCCTTTAGCTATATATGAAGTAAAAGAACAGAAATTAGATAATTTAATGACTAATTTAAACAGTTATATAAAAAATTTAATCAATAATAAAAAAATGCAATATAAAAATATTTTAAATAAATATATTATTCAAAATCCAGAAAGCATTTATGAAAAAAAAGCTTATCAGTTTGAACTTATTGTAAATAAAGTAAAACTTTTAAATCCTTTAGGTATTTTAGAAAAGGGATATTCAGTTGTTAAAAAAGATGATAAAATCATTAATAATGAGCAAATGCTTAAAGTTAATGATTTAATCAACATAAAAATGTTTAAGGGAAATATTAAAGCAAAAGTAACGGATATAGAAAAGGAGTAAATCATGAAAGAAGAAAAAACATTTGAAGAAAATTTAAGTGAATTAGAAAATATTGTTAAGGAATTAGAACAAGGCAATATTGACTTAGAAAAATCTATTGATAAATACACAGAAGCAATGAAACTAGTAAAAGTATGTAGTGATAAATTAAATAATGCTACTGAAAAAGTAAATAAAATTTTAACCGAAAATGGTCAATTAGAAGATTTTGAAATCTCGGAGTAAGTGATTATGAATAAAAATGAAAAAAGTATTAGTATAAAAACATTAAAAGCTTTATGTCATATAATGGATGAATATCTTAATCTTAGAAAAGATTTAGATAAGTTTTACCAAGACGAAACCCGCGCCAGTTACCATAATTTATTTAAAATGTTAAATGGCAAACACGTGTTTTGTAAATCATGGGAAAGAAAATTTTATAAAAATAATAAAGATATATTGAAAAAAATTCAAAATTATAGTCCTGTTTTAGAGTTTATTGGCGATAAACAAGATAGAGATTATTTTTATAATTATTTAATTATCCATCAAGAAGATTTAGATATCATAAAAAAAGTAGTAAATAAAATAGAAAAACTGGGAATAAATTATATTTCTCTTAATGAAGATGCCGATTTTACCAAAACGACAAATTGTGTTTATAAAAATTTTGTAAATAATAATGCGATGCATTTTTATGATAATATGTTACCTGTCATTAATTATTCTTCTTCTCTTATAAAATATAAAACTGCAGGTTCAAATTATGATATTGTTTTTATCCCTGACTCAAAGTTTGAATTTGATAAACTTACTTTTCCAAATATTAGAGTTCAAAAAATAATCTTAAATAGTTTAGTTTTTGATAGTAAAAAATTACCAAAAAAACTTGATAAAGAAAACACATTTGCTCAAATACTAGCTTTAGAAAAACAAATAGAAAAGGAAAAAACTTTATTAAGAGAGGTTGTCGATGCGGAAGTTTATTTGGCAATTTTAGAACAAGAAACAGCTCGTATTGAACAATCCTTAGCTACCAATGAATTGGGTAATGAATATCAAAATCACCTTAACAAAATTAAATTACAAATAGATGCTATGCGCATACTAAATTCTAAATATGCCGATTACATGAATCAACAATCCATTGTTTCTTTAGACGATTTAGAAAAAGAAAAAACAAGACAATTAAAAATAAAGTTACCATAACTAGTAATTATACTGGTTTTTTTAATACCATTTATTGGTTAAATGAGAAAAAGTAGATAGGGTATACTAATTTTGGAAGTGATAGTATGCAAAAAAAGTTATCTAAATTGATATTTTTATGTATTTCTCTTTTAATCTTTCCTTTGGGAGTTTTAGGATATTCTGATTATATAATTCCTGGGGGAGAAAATGTAGGAATAGAGATAAATAGTAAAGGTATAATGGTTATTGGCTTTTATAAAGTAAATGGTAAATTAAATAAGGGTACGCCTAATATTAAAGTAGGCGATGAAATTGTCAAAGTTGGTAATAAAAGTGTCAGTACCACTGAAGATTTAATCGCCGCTATTGAAACAGAACGCAATGACCAAAAAGTCAAATTGACTGTTATACGTGATAATAAAGAAAAGGAAATAAACTTAGATTTAATAGAATCAGATGGAATTTTTAAAACAGGTTTATATGTTAAAGATAATATTACAGGAATTGGAACTTTAACATATATTGATCCTCAAACAAATATTTATGGAGCTTTGGGTCATCAAGTGGCTGAAAGTAATTCTAATACAACTATTGAAGTAAAAAGTGGGTTAATATTCCGTAGTTTAGTTACTAGTATCGATAAAAGTGCTAGTGGTAATCCTGGGGGTAAAAACGCTAAATTAGATTATAGTACGAAATATGGTAATATTTTACAAAATACCCAGTTTGGAATATTTGGAAATTATACAGCCGGTTTGCCTAAAAAGACTTTACTTAAAGTAGCCACACCCGATGAAATTGAAATTGGTAAAGCATATATTTATACAGTTTTAAATAATGAAGAAATAGAGAAATTTGAAATAAATATTAATAAAATTGATAAAGAAAATGAAATCAAAAATATTTATTTTGAAGTAACAGATACTAACTTACTAGAAAAAACTGGTGGGGTAGTCCAAGGAATGAGCGGATCGCCAATTGTGCAAAATAATAAAATAATTGGGGGAGTAACTCATGTTATAGTGTCTAATCCTACGACAGGAATGGGTATTTTTATTACTACTATGCTTAAAGAAGGAGAAAAATAAAAAACCAAAGCAATTTGGTTTTTTTAAAATTGATGAGTGTGTAAGGAAATCTGTGTAAATGAAACTTTCCACGATAGGAAGTAAGTTAAAACTTGCTTCTTTTTTGTTA
>CANRFQ010000027.1 GCA_947629935.1 uncultured Bacilli bacterium
AAAATATAAATAGAAAGGGATCAATCAATAAGAAATTAATTAATATTTCTATAAGATTGATTATACGTGATTTTATGCAAACTGTAGGCATTATTTGTGAATATAATCCGTTTCATAATGGTCATATTTATCATATTAAAAAAATCAAAGATTTATTCCCCGACTCTTTAATAATTTTAATTTTAAATGGGTATTTTACCGAACGCGCGGAGGTATCTATCATTTCTAAATTTGATAAAGTAGCTATCGCTTTAGAATATAATATAGATTTAGTTGTTGAATTACCAGCAATTTTTGGTACTCAATCAGCTGATACTTTTGCTTCTAAATCAATAGAAATTTTAAATGAATTACATATTGATACTTTAGTTTTTGGAAGTGAAAGTAATAACTTAGAGACATTAATCAAAATTGCCCAAACCCAATTATCAGATTTAAACTATAATGTCCAAGTCAAAAAGTATTTAAAAGAAAAAAATAATTACCCAACTGCCTTAGCAAAAGCCTTAAATATTCCTTTTAATTATAATAACCCTAATGATTTATTAGCAATTTCCTATTTAAAAGCGATTTTGCAAATTAATCCTAATATTAAACCCGTATCTATTCAAAGAACAAGTCAATATCACGATGTCTACAGTAAAGAAGAAATTGTTAGTGCTACCAATATTCGCACTAAGTTAAAAAAACAAGAAGATATAACCAAATATTTACCTAAAATAGCTTATAAAAAAATAAAGAATATTAATGAGGATTTACTATTTACTCTTTTAAAATACAAAATAAAAACCTGCGCTGATTTAAGTGTATATTTAGATGTTGATGAAGGTATTGAAAATAGATTAGTTAAATTGATTGACCAGGTAAGCAATTTAGAGGATTTAATTAAACGCATTAAATCTAAGCGTTATACTTATAATAAAATAAATAGAATGCTCTTACATATTCTTTTGGATTTTAAAAAAACAGATAAACCAAACAATTTAGAATATATTCGAATTTTAGGCTTTAATCAAAAAGGTCAAACATATTTAAACAAAATAAAAAAAGAAATAACTAAACCTTTAAACCCTGTATATAATTCTCAAACTTATAAATTAGAACAAAAAGCGATATTCCTTTATGATTTACTAACTAATTCCCAAGAAAAAGAAAGAGAAAAGAAAAATAAACCTTTTATCAAATAAAAAACTTCTCATTTCTGAGAAACTTTAAAATGTAACCACATCTTCATCCATAAATTTAATACCTCGTTTCATTAAATTATTTTTATTAATTTCAAATACAAACTTATTATAAAATAAGTTTTTTTTATTTACAAGAGTTTTTTACAAATTAGTCACATTTTTTTTAAGGTAGGAGACTTTCATCATATCCTGAAGTTTGATAATTGCGAAAGTAATATAGGGCGTGCTTTTAGTTTTCGAATTATAAATTACATACCCTTTACAACTTTCATTATTATATGCTGATTCATTCATTGGCAAAATATCTATATTTATTATAACAGAAGTGTTATAAGTTCCATTCTTAATTTCTTGCTCAGCAAAATAAACATCACTATGTTGTTTAACTTTTAATTCTATTTGATTATAAACATCTTTACTAATTTGTTTAACATTATCTTTAACTTTTTAAAATAAATAGTTCTAGTTACCACATTAAAGGTCAAAACTATTATAGCTAATATTAAAATTATAATATTCAAAATACCTTTAATTTTAATATTTTTAAAGCTAAGAATTATAGTAATAATAATTAATCCAAAAAACACCACATCATATCCCAAAAGTAAGGCATCAATGCTTAGTATAAATGTTAATATATTTATAAATAACTTAACCCCCTTTTATTCTTTATGTATTATTTTTGGCAATTTTCACAAAAGTAAGTACTTCTTCCACCAATTTTAATCTTTCTAATAGGTAATCCACATAATGAGCAAGGATCACCTTCTTTTTTATGAACTTTTAATTTCTGTTGAAATCTGCCAGTTACACCAAGTGAAGAAGTATAACTTTTAATTGTCGTACCACCCATAGAGATTGCTTCTTTAATTATTTTATTAGTAGCTTTGATTATTTTTTCACATTCGCCTAATGTTATGTCTTTGCCTAACTTTAACGGATTAATTCGGGCAGCAAATAACACTTCATTAGCATAAATGTTTCCTAAACCGCTAATTATTGTTTGATCTAGCAATAAGGTTTTAATAGGAATATTTTTATTAGTTAACTTATTTTTAAGATACTCTTTAGTCAAATTAGCACTAAAAGGTTCTTCTCCTTGTTTTTTTATCGCCTCACAATAAGGTAAATCTTCTTTTTTTATTAAATTCATCCGTCCAAATTTACGAGTATCATGATATCTTAAATCGGTATCATCATCAAAGGTAATAATTATATGTTCATGTTTTGCAATCGGTTCTTGGTTGTTTTTCAAGAAAAATTTTCCTTCCATGCGTAAATGCGACAATAAATAGTAATCATGAAGTTCAAAAATTAACCATTTTCCTCTTCTTTTTATATCAACAAATTCATTATTAATTAAATTAGATTTAAATTCTTTTAAATCACTTTCAATCATTTTGCCATATATGATTTTAACGTCTTTGATTTTTTTGTGCAATATTTGTTTTTTTAATGTATTTCTAACAGTTTCTACTTCGGCAATTTCAGGCATAATCTACTCCTTTTCTAAATATTCTTCTAAAGTTATATTTTGCTTTTTTATTTCTTGGGCAAAATTTCCAACATATCGTAAATGCCAGGGTTCATATCCATAACCCGTGATGTTTTCTTTACCTTGCGGATAGCGAATGATAAAACCAAATTGATAGGCATTATCAGCAACTAATTTTAAAACTGGATGATTTTGCATTTCAAAATCAATATAAAATTTATTATTTTCTTTCAAGCAAAAATCTACAGCTAAGCCAGTCTGATGTTCTGAATAACCGGGACGAGCTACAAATCTTAAAGTATGTTCTAACCCTTTTTCCGCTTCTATTTCTTTAAAGACCTTAGCTTGGTATTCTTTACTGCGATAACCACTTTCTACTTCTATATCATATCCTTGACTTTTAATAAAAGCTTGCAATTTATCAAAAGCTAAAGCTGTTTGCTTTTCTAAATAGACATTATCCTTATATTGACTATTTACTTTGACTATTTGAAAATCATTTTCTGGACAAGCATGAGTCTTATTGACTAAAATTAAATATTTATCTTCCATAATTGCACCCCTTACTATTTTATTACTTAGTTAGTTTTTTAACCCAATTAGTAATTAAAGTATCATCTGGTAAAGCTTCAGGATGAAATTGAACTCCTAACCAGAATAAATCATTTTCTGTGCTTTCCACGGCTTCTATAACATGATCTTCACTATAAGCTATAGGTTTTAATAACATTCCCGTTCTTTTTGCTTCAACACTATGCATATGCAGAACCTTTGCTTGATTGCCATAAACAGTATTTAAAAAGGATTCTGGTATAATATTTATAGGATATAAGGCTTGCTCATAGGAAGTTCTCGAGATTTCGCCATTATGAAACGTATCATCAGGAAGTTTTGATAGAGTTGGATTACTTTCAATCATTTCATGATAAATATCTAGCCACATTTGGGAAGTTATATGAGAATAATCTAGTTTTCTTTTCTTTATTTCTTCTAACATGACCGAAAAAATACACATTGCTTGCATACCCATACATACTCCTAAAACTGGCTTTTTATAAAGATAGGCATGAAATAATATTTCATATAATTTTTTTTCTATTTTATTTCCTCCTGGGTAAATAAAAGCATCACAAAATTTTAATATATCTTTATTGACCTTTTTATCATCTAGTAATATGCCTAATGGAATAGCATTAGCAGCATATAATTTTTGACTAAAAAAATTGACAAATTCGTATCGATCTTTATAAGGATTTTCAGTTTCATCCCATCTAATATAAGGAATAATACCAATAACTGGCTTATTTTGTTTCATACCAATCCCTCCCATAATCAGCACTAGCTTTAAGTGGTACTGATAATTTTACTACATTTTCCATTATATTTTTCACAATTGTTTCCACTTGTTCTTTCTCTTCTTCTTTAACATCAAATATTAGTTCATCATGAACTTGCAAAAGCATTTTACTTTGAATATTCTTTTGTAAAAAAGCTTTGTCTATTTCTACCATAGCCTTTTTAATTATATCAGCTGAAGTTCCTTGAATTGGTGTGTTTAAGGCAATTCTTTCCCCAGCACTGCGAACTTGATAAACCTTACTATATAACTCGTCAATATTTCTTTTTCGGTTAAATAAAGTACGAACGCTCCCTTCATCATATGCTTCTTTTACTATATTATCCATATAATTTTTTACCCCTGGATATAATTCAAGATATTTATCAATAAATTTTTTAGCTTGTCGAGCATCAATACTAAGATTTTCTCCTAAACCAAAACCACTAATACCGTAAACTATTCCAAATATAACCGCTTTTGCTGTCGTTCGCATATTTTTAGAAACCATTTCTTCGGGAACGTCAAAGATATCAGCCGCCACTTTTGTATGGATATCTTGATCATTAATAAAAGCTTGCTGTAATTCTTTAGAACCTGAGATATGGGCCAAAATTCTCAGTTCTATCTGTGAATAATCAACGGATAAAAACATATCATTAACCGGCACAAAAGCTTTTCTTATTTTGCGACCTTCTTCATCTTTAGTGGGAATATTTTGTAAATTAGGATACGTAGAAGAAAGACGTCCTGTTCGCGTTAAATTTTGGGTATAAACAGTATGAATTTTACCATCTTCTAAAATAAAGTTAGGTAAACCTTCTATATAAGTATTCATTAGCTTTGTTAAATTACGATATTCCATAATTTTTTCAATAATTGGATGATAACTCATTAATTTATGTAATATTTTTATATCTGTTTTATAACCTTTTACGGTCTTTTTACCAAAAGGCAGTCCCAGTTTATTAAATAAAACATCGCCTAATTGCTTTGGGGAAGATATATTAAATTCGCTACCTGCCATATTATATATTTCTTTGGAAACTAAATCGATTTTTACCCCTATTTCCTCTTTCATTTCTAATAAAACCTGAGGATTTACTTTAACTCCTTCAATTTCCATTTTCGCTAGTACTTTGATTAAAGGCATTTCTATATTACTAAACAAGTCATACATCTGTTCTGCCTTTAAATCTTCAATTAACTCATCCCGTGAATCAAAGATAAAACGAGATTTTAATATACAAGTCTTCTTTAAAGTTTCTAATTCAAAATTTTCTTTCATTAAGGTTTCATAAAAAGGCGTCTCAATATTTTTATTATTCATTAAATAAGCTAAATCTTCTTTTAAGTTATCCCATAATAATGAAGAAGCTATCATAGTATCAAAGATACAATTTGTAACTTTAATGCCTAATTTTTTTAATAAAACAATATTTTTCTTTAAATCATATGTATATAATATTTTATCTTCTAATAAAGGAAATACTTCTTTTAGTAATTCTGGCTTTACATAAAAATTGGTCTTTTTATCACTGATAGCCATTCCTAAAATATGCGCCGTATGATAATTTACATCATCACATTCAATATAAAAAGCCACTATATCATCTAAGATTAAATCTTCTTTTCTATTTATTTCTGTATAGGAACAGTTTAACTCTAGTTTTTCCTTTTTCATATCTTTCGTTAAAGAATAAAATTCTAATTCCTGATATAATTCATAAAGTTCTTTATTATCGGTTGGTTCATATTTAATACTTTCTAAATCTTCTATTTCTAAAGGAACATCTCGATAAATAGTAGCCATTTCTTTACTGAATATGGCTTTTTGTTTATCATTAATTAATTTTTCTTGCGTCTTACCTTTTATATTATCAATATGATCATAAAGATTTTCGATCGTCTTATATTCGCGCAAAAGATTTAAGGCAGTTTTCTCGCCTATTCCTCTTACTCCGGGAATATTATCCGAACTATCCCCCGCCAAGCCTTTTAAATCAATAACATTTATCGGATCAATGCCATAATCTTCTTTGAATGTTTGAGGATTATAACGAATATGCCCTTTTTGTTTTAATAATTTAACATCAACAACATCACTAATAAGTTGTAATAAATCACGATCGGATGAAACAATAGTTGCATCAAAATCGGGGTCCATATCCGCCATTTTGGCTAAAGTACCAATAATATCGTCAGCTTCGTAAGGCTCTTTTTCAAAATGTTTTATTCCCATTTTATCTAAAATTTCCCGAGCAATGGGCATTTGTTTTATTAAATCATCAGGAGTTTCGTTTCGTCCTGCTTTATATTCTGGATATTTATCTTTACGAAAATTTTTACCAACATCAAAGGCTACAGCCATATATTTAGGTTTTTCTTCTTCAATAATTTTATTTATCATCGAAATAAACCCATACAAAGCATTGGTAGGCATGCCTTTAGAATTACGCATGACATTACCTGTATAAGCTGTGGCATAATAACTTCGAAACATTAAATTATTACCATCAACTAAAATTATCTTCTTCATTAATACTTCACCTATTTGTATTATACAAAAAAAATAGCTTAAATACTATTTTTATTGTACAATGCATGATAATTTGTATTATCAACAATATGTTAACCTAAAATTTGATCAAAAGAGTAGCAATCATCACCTATTCTCTGTCTATTTTCTTCACTAGTATAACCAAAAGGATCGGAAGTTTCTGTTGGAAAAGAATAAAAAGTGTATGTTGAACCATATTTATTATTTAAAACTGTCGTATGAGATTGATATTGAGATTTATCCATTGGATCAAAGCTTACCCCATTATTGCTAGCACCTATAATATCATGGCCATAAGAACCACAATCGATACAATCATGTTCATCAATATAACCAGGTAAAGTTCTTTGTCCATTAACTAAAACAGCACGAACAACACTAACAATGTCTTCACCTGGCGAAGATGTATCATGTAAAGCATCTTCTCCAAACCAGCCTGAATTCATAACATAATTATAAAGGCCTTCCGCTCCACTTCCGTGACCGCCACCTTTAAGTTCAAATAAATTAGCCATTAAAGAAGCTTCCGCAGCTGCTCCTTCTGCACTTCCTTGTTCACGATAGCAAATAGCAGCTAAGTCATTTAATTGACTCTCAGATAAATCATAATTCACAAAATTTCCTGAACCACTTACTTGTGGAGCGGGATTACTTCCAGATAAACTTTCGGTTCTTTTAGAATATTTTGCTTCATTATATTTTGATATATAAGCCGTCGTGGATTTTTCCATATCTCTAAGTTCCTTTTCACGAGCTCGTTTTAGACCAGCTACAACATTTGGATCAGCATTATTCATACATATAGTTAAATTGTTATAAATACCATCATAACCATCTATAAAATTAAAAGCAATATGAATTATAGTTGGTAAAAGCAAGATAATAAAAAAACTAGCCGCTCTTGTCCCTGTATTAAATATAATTGCTCTTAAATCTTCAGCCTTTCCCGATGTAACAGCTTTAAATCCGTCAATAGATCCCATAATAATTATAATAATAGGCAAAATAATTAAAGCAGCTCTATAGAAGAATTTAACAATTAATAATCCATTTAAAAAATTATAATCTGTGCAAAAATTCATAATTACCTCTTTTACTCTAAATATTTATATATTATAATAATAGTATAGCAAAGATGGTGAGATAATGAAAAGCTTTTTTAAAAAAATTGGTATTTTTATAATCTTAGGAATAATTCTTTTAATAATAATATTAAATGTTACTATCAAAAATCCTAATGATAAGTTAAAATCATATTTAACATCGCAAGGATTTGTTTACAACTCCAATGATGAGTTATTAAAGGAAAATATTAGTGAAAAAGACTATGAACAGAATACCGATGCTACTTATATTGCCATTTCATATAATTATAATAAAAGTACATTTTATTTAATAAATAAGCAAATGGAAGATGGTTATGAAAATGTTTATAATTTAAGTTACAATATTGTAAATGGATATATGACTGGTGATTATAAGAAAGAAAATGAGTATGACACTTGGTACATTGAAACTATTTTAAATCTTAGAACTAATGATTTTCAATGTGATACAGGTGGTTATAAGGGAATGGTAAAATATTGCGACTTTTTAAAAGAACAATTGGAAAATTTCGAAAAAGATATGAATTTTTATTTGGTTGGTAGTAACACTTTAGATTATTATTCTAAAAAAATAAACAAATAAAAAAGAAAATATCTTTTTTTAATTTTCTTTTTCATATTCACAATTACTACAAATTTCTTTTTTTCCTTTTTTGATAATTATTGCCTGACAATTTGGACAAAATTGCCCTGTTGGTTCATACCAAGAGGCAAAATCACATTCTGGATATTTATTGCATCCCCAGAATTTTTTACCTCGTCTTGTTGTTTTCTCTATGATTTTTCCTCCACATTTTGGACAATCCATTATTTCTTTTATTTCTTTTTCACTCTTTTTAATATACTTACATTCGGGATAATTAGAACAAGCGACAAATTCTCCATAACGTCCTCTTCTAATAACAAGAGGATTGCCACATTCCGGACACATTTCTCCGGTTTTTTCAGCTTCTTTTTTCTCCATATTTTTAAAAGCATTTTCCACAGTTGGTTCAAAAACATCATAAAAATCTTTTAAAACCACAATATTATCACATTTGTTTAAAGCAATTTCGTCTAATTCTTTTTCCATATTAGCCGTGTATTCTACATTAATAATATTGCTAAAGAACTCTTGAAGTTTATCAGTAGTTTCAATACCGACATCGGTAGGTATAAATCGCTTATTTTCCACTTTTACATAACCGCGAGCTTTAATAGTTTCCATCGTTGGTGCATATGTCGAAGGACGACCAATTCCTAAATTTTCCATTTCATCAATTAAAGAAGCTTCTGTATATCTTGCAGGTGGTTTAGTAAAGTGTTGTTCTTTTTCAATTTTACTAGCGATTATAACATCGCTATTATAATTAGTTAAATCTGGCAATATGACATCTTCATTTTTCTCATATTGACTATAGACTTTGAGATAGCCATCAAAAACTAGAACACTTCCTGTAGCTTTAAAAGAATATCCATTATTTTCTAAAGTAATACTCGTTGCTTTTACTTTTGCATCTTTCATTAATGTTGCTAAAGAACGATAATAAATTAAACTATATAATTTATATTCATCAGGAGTTAAATAATTTTTAAGACTTTCCGGCGTTCTTTTAATACTAGTTGGTCTTATAGCTTCGTGAGCATCTTGAGCATTTTCATCGTTTTTAACTTTTTTAATGACACCCACATATTCAGAACCATAATTATCTTTAATATATTTAAAAGTTTCGGAAGTAAATACTGGAGATAAACGGAATGAATCCGTACGCATATAAGTAATTAACCCGGTTGTTTCACTTCCTATATTTATTCCTTCATACAATTTTTGCGCAATACGCATAGTTTTAGAAGAACCAAAACCTAATTTAGACGAAGCATCTTTTTGTAAAGTAGATGTTTTAAAAGGCATCTTACCTTTTTTACTTTTTTCTTTCGTATCAATATTGGCTATTTTAAAAGCGTTAGATAACTTATTTAATATTTCATCCGCTTCTACGGCACTTTTAATTTCAATTTTCTTACCGTGATATTTTTCTAATTCGGCCTCAAAGTCGGCAAAAATTGCATTTATAGTGTAATACTCTTCTTCATTAAAAGCTTGGATTTCTCTTTCTCTATCTACAACTAACTTTAAAGCCACACTTTGAACACGACCGGCACTTTTTCCACCAGTTTTCGATTGCATTAATTTTGATAATCTAAACCCTATAATACGGTCAATAATTCTCCTCGTTTCTTGCGATTTAACTAAATTATTATCTATTTTTCGTGTATGATTAAAAGCATCTTTAACAACATCTTTAGTTATTTCATGGAATTCTACCCTTTCATAGTTATTATCATTTAACCCTAAAGCATCATATAAATGCCAACTAATTGCCTCTCCTTCACGGTCAGGGTCGGTAGCAAGATAAACTTTATCAGCAGAAGCTACATCTTTTTTCATTTCGGTAATTAATTTCTTTTTTCCTTTAATAGGAATATAGTTTGGTTTAAAATTGTTTTCAACATCTACACCTAAACCAAATTTACCCGTAGTTGCTAAATCTCTAACATGACCTTTTGAGGAAATTACCTTATAATCTTTACCTAAATATTTCTCAATTGTTTTACTCTTACTAGGAGATTCCACAATCACTAAATGTTTCATATAATTTTCCTTTCTTAGTTAGTACATCATATACTATAAAATATATCTTGTCAATTTAAAATATTCAAACTATTCTAATATTAAACTAAGAATTATTTTATTGCAAGAAAAAATCACTAAATAGTGATTATATCTTCAAAATTAAAATTTATAATGTTTTTTATGGTAATGGGTTTAGTACTCTTTCATATGTATAGTGTTCATCACCGATATTTTGCTTATTATAATATTTGTATCCAAAAGGATCAGAACTACCCTCATAACCATAAAATATAAAATCAGAACCATAAATATTAGATATTATTGTCTCATTAGGAATATAATCATTTCT
This sequence comes from uncultured Bacilli bacterium, assembly GCA_947629935.1. Lineage (GTDB taxonomy): Bacteria > Bacillota_I > Bacilli_A > RF39 > UBA660 > HGM10766. Next base: position 10,648 of record CANRFQ010000027.1, read on the forward strand.
ATCACTAACTTCACCCGTATTAATAGAAGAAATATCGCTTACACTATCATGTTCTGTTACATATTTGGGTATAGTACGCTTTCCTTCAACTAATACTTTTCGTACTATTTCTACCGCTTCACTACGAGCATTACCATTATCCATAAAATAATTAGCATTAGCAAACCAGCCACTGTTGCGAATATAACTTATTAAACTTGAAAATTCACTATTACATAATTCAAATCGATTTGCCATTAAACTGGCTTCCGCTGCTATTCCTTCCAAAGAATATTGTTCTTGTTGACATAAACGAGCTATTTGGATAATTTCACTTTCTGATAAATTATAAGTTGGAAATTCTGGATTTTCTAGTTTGTGATAATATTCTAAGATTTCTATTTGAGATTGAATATATTCATGATATAGAATATCTCTTTGTTCTTTAAGCTGTTCTAATCTGGTATTTAAAAAGTAATCGTTTACTTGCCAAGATATATTTTTGTTTATATTATTTTGGAAGTTAGCTTTAGTCATACTAGCTGAACTAAGAGATAAGGTAGTGGCTAAAACAGCACTGATTACCCTTTTCTTTTTTTTCATAAAAAAATCCCCCTCTTTTTATAGGAGATATCATAGCACACTTTTTTCTTTTTGACAAGCATTTTGAACTGGTTTGTAAGAAAAACGATAATTAGGCAAAACTCCATATTTGCTAATTGCCTCAAGATGTTCCTTAGTAGGATAACCTTTATGATGCGCAAAGCCATATTCGGGATGAATCTTATCAAGATCATACATCATAGCATCTCTAGTAACTTTGGCAATAACAGAAGCCGCCGCAATAGATAACGATAAGGCATCGCCATGGATTATACTTGTAGATGGCACCTCCAAATTTAAAGGCATTGCATCAATTAAAACATGTTCTGGTTTAACATCTAAATTATTTAAAGCTTCTAACATTGCTAATTTGGATGCTTCATATATATTTACTTCATCTATTTTCTTATTATCGATAATGCCGATCCCAATCGAAATTGCTTCTTTTTGTAAAATTTCAAAAAAAGTATTACGTTTTTTTTCACTTAATTTTTTTGAATCAGTCAGTCCCGTTAATTTATAGTTTTTTGGCAAAATAACCGCCGCTGCCACTACAGGTCCCACAAGAGGTCCACGACCTACTTCATCAACCCCCGCTATTAAATTAATTCCCTTTGCATATAATTTTTGTTCATATTCTAATAAGTTAGGCATATTTAATTTCTCCTTGAGATTTATATTTTTGAATTTTTTGTCCTATTTGTTGATTTTCTGGCCATTTGGCTAAATCATTTATCAGTAAAGTAATATCATCTAAGGGATATTCGGCTTTTAATTGTTCGCTTGATATTTTAAAAGTTTTGGCAAATTCGGCATTTGTCATTTTTAATAAATGATATTTACTAATACTATCATCTAAGCCATTATGAATCAAATAATTATAACGCGCATATAAAAGATGAATTCCTCCTAATAAATATTTTGGATGATTAAGTAAGATATCCCTTCTAATCAGTTTTTGATTTTCATCTTTTAAAATCGCAATTAAAAGATATTTAGCAAGTAAATCTTTTTTATTAGCATGAATAATAGCAGGATGATTAGCAATAATTTGAATTATCTCCGCGGGACTAAAATCTAAAAATCGTAAAAATTCCCCTGTTGCATGTAGTAAATCACTAAAATAAGAATAAGAAAATCTTTTTTTGGTAAAATATTGAGACATTACATTATAAAAACTATCTATATTATCAGAAGTTAAATATTTAGTTAAAAGTAATTTATCTTCTAAAAGTTTTCTAATATCTTCACTAAATGGCATATTATCTCTCCATTCTATCAAAAGTTATATTTTTTATTTTTTCATTTTTTACGTCGTTTAAAATAGTTTTGCTTACTCGGTCAAAATCAATTTCTCCACCAGATATAACAGCACCAATTTGCCGACCAATTTGATTATAAACGATTTCTAAATCTTCATCAAGCTTTGTTAAATGATAGTGATCGGCTAAAATTTCTGGATAATACTTTTCTAATTTTTTTAAAATATGAATTGCGACTTCATCAACTGGTAAGACTTCCATTTTAATACTAGTCATACTCGCTAAATTTAAAGCCACTTCTGCTGTTTCAAATTTGGGCCATAAAATTCCCGGTGAATCAAGTAAAAGGATATTACTATTGGTTTTTAACCAAGAAAGATTTGTCGTTACGCCCGGTTTGTTTTCCACATTTGCTACTTTTTTACCGACTAAACGATTAATTAAGGTAGATTTACCAACATTTGGTACCCCTATTACTAAAGCCCTTATATCATGGTTTTGGATTCCTTTTTCCATTCTTTTTTGAAAAGTTTTTTCCATCATTTTATTAGTCTCATCTATTAATTTTTTATAGTCTTTATTATCATTTAAATTCAATAAAATCACTTTATATCCTTTGTTTTCATAGTATTCTTGCCACTTTTTTGTTTCCGTTATATCACATAAATCAACTTTAGTCATAATTAAAATTCGTGGTTTATCTTTAATAAGACTATCAATGTCTACAATTTTAGAAGAATAAGGAATTCTAGCATCAATAAGTTCATATACAACGTCAATTAAATTAAACTTTTCTTTTATCAGATTCTTAGTTTTTTGCATATGACCAGGAAACCAGTTGATGTTTGTTTTATTTTCATTCATTTTTATCACTACTCTCTTTAGTTTCTTTTAAATATTTCTTATAAAATTCATCCATCGAAGATATATATTTTTGATCTTGAATTACCCTATATTTTTCATATTCGCTCTCAGCTTTATCTACTGCTTCTTTATGGGTTATTTTACCAGAATGTGTCAGAATATTTTTTTCTCTAAATTTTAGTAATTTATCCGTTGCATTTATCCAATCATTCATAGTCATAACTGTGTGTTCGTATGCCATATCTTCTGCATAATCTAAAAAGGCTAGAGTCAGACGATTTAATTTATTTAACTCTTCTTCAGTTAAATAGTTTTTAGCTATAGAAACATCATATTTATATATTAATCCATCCGGACTGTTTTTCCAATTAGTAAGTCCCATATTTTCTTTATTAGCATTAGCTCTTGTATAAATTAATTCAGCAGCAGTATGACCACTTAT
>CANRFQ010000028.1 GCA_947629935.1 uncultured Bacilli bacterium
TTTGAATACAGGGGGGGGGTATAATGATAGTTGGATATAGTATTATAGATTAAGGTAAATAGGGTAGTGATCATTATGAAAAAATTTATTAATAATTTTCATTCGAAACTGATTTATAATAGAAGAGTTAAACGATTAACTGAACTTATTATTCCATTAATTCATAAATCAAAAAATATTCTTGATGTTGGATGCGGAGATGGTATAATTGATAAATATATTCAAGAACAGAATAAAAAAGTAAAAATTCAAGGAATTGATGTTATGATTCAACCGAGAGTATTTATTGAAATTAAAAAATATGATGGTATAACTATTCCATTTAAAACCAATTCTTTTGATACGTCTATGGCTGTAGATGTTTTTCATCATACCGATGATCCAAATATTCTTTTAGCAGAACTTAGCAGAGTTAGTAGTCAATATATTATAATAAAGGATCATTTAAAATCGGGAATATTTTCATATTTAAAATTGCGTCTGATGGATTATGTAGGAAATCATCATAAGCATGTTCATCTTACATATAATTATATGTCATTAAAACAATGGAAAAAAATGTTTGCAGAAAATGGTTTAAAAATAAAAAAATTTGAGACTGATTTAAATATTTATACTGGAATATTTCATTTGTTTTTTGATCGGAAACTTCATTTTATTGCGGTATTAGAAAAAAACGAAAATTGATTTTATATTAATTTATTATTATTTAGAGCTTATCTTTGATGCTTTTAGAAAAATAATAATAATTTATTACCTTGCAAAATTAGTGATGATAATTTATTATAAAATTAGGTGATAGAAATGGATTGTTTATTTTGTAGAATTATAAATGGAGAAGAAAAAACGCGTAAAATTTATGAAGATGATAAAGTTATAGCGATTTTAGATGCTTATCCGACAGTTGATGGTCACACTTTAATTATTCCTAAAAAACATTATGTAGATTTTAAAGAATTAGATGAAGAAATTATCTTACATATGTATAAAGTAGCCCGAAAATTAAGTGAAGAATTAATAGCAAAACTAAATGTTAACAGTTTTACTTTTGCGGTAAATTATGGCGAAAGACAAGCCATAAAGCATTTCCATTTACATTTATTACCTAATTATGGTAGAAATAAAGGTAAAAAAAATATAGATGAAGTATTTGCTCTTTTGCAAAAATAATAAGCTAATTAAAAAGCCTCGTAATTAATACGAGGTTTTTGCTATTTTTTCCATTTAATTGCTGCAGAGAAAAAGGCTATTGTTGCTCCAACTAAAATGAAAAAACCATATAGTGTTCTTTCAGAGTGTAATGCCGGTACAAAGAAATATAATAGAATAAATACAACTGCAAAAATAGCTGTCCAAATAGCATCGCTAAATTTTTTCATGCCAAACTCCTTTCTTGTTATATAAAAGTAGTATCATTATATTGAAAACTAGTCAATTTTTATGATTATGAGTTTCAAATTACATCATCTATATTAGTGTTTTTGAAAACATTACCAGTTTGATCATTGATTTTGTAGTAAAAAAAGAAATAATTGTTTTGTAAATTACATTTATTTAGTAACTATTAAAACTAAATTTAGTTTAAATGCTTTTGCTTTTTGAAACTATACAGAGTATAATGAGAATGAAAAGTACATTAGGAGAGAGTGTATTATGCCAAATCTTAAACACAAGTGGAAAAAAGGAGTAAAAATACTTCAGAAAAAAGGTATATATAATCCGAAGTTAAAACTAATAGTTTTTGTCTTAGTATTAATTGTAGGAACAACAATAGGAATATCATATGCTTATTTTATAGATAGACCAAGTGATGTTTTAATTATTGATGCAACTGTCGGTAAAAAAATTAATGTGAAGCTTACAACAAATGATGATTCTATGGAAAGTAGTTTGGCAGATATTATATTAGATAATAATCAAGTTATAGATGGAGATGTGGATTTCTCTCAAGGTTTTCCTAATGTTTCTACACCAGAAAGCGAGAAAGAAAATAAAAGCGGTTTATATAAGACTAATGATAATGATGGTGAAACTTACTATTTTCGAGGCAAAGTAGATAATAATTATGTTATATTCGCTAATAAACTTTGGCGTATAGTAAGGGTTAATGGCGATAAAACTGTAAGACTTATATTAAGTAGCAGTATCGGAAGCAGCGAATTTAATAAATATGATGGTAGTCTTGCCGGAAATAATATGGCGGGCTTTACGTATAATAACGAAACACCTTGTACTACTACTACTCCATGTAAAAGTGAATATCAAAATGGGCAATTTAATAATAAAAATTTTGAGGGGCAAAATAGCACTATCAAAACCAAATTAGAAGAATGGTATCAAAATAATCTTAATGATTATGATAGTTATATAGCCTATGGAACCTTTTGTAATGATACATCGTATGGAGATGGGAGTGAAACGGGGACATTGTATTATGGTCCATATGAAAGGTTGCTGATTAATTCAGTCACTCCCCAACTAACTTGTCCAGATCCAACAGCACAGGCAGGTGTAACATCAGAGAAAATAAAAAATGGATATCATACCTATGGAGGAGTATATAAATTAAAGATAGGTTTAATAAATGCCGATGAGGCAATTATGAGTGGAATATATATTAATACCCAGACTAACCTAAATGCAACACTTCAAAATTATTTATTTCGTGCGGACTTGTGGGCTACTGCTTCTCCTATAAATATAAACAGTAACGTACCTTATTTAATGAGCGTTGGTGGTGGCGGAATAGCAAATTATGCAGTATATTATCAGACATATAGTATTTATCCAATAATTAATTTAACAAATGATAAACTTGTGATTAGTGGCAATGGGACGCAAGCTACTCCTTATAAGGTAATAGGAAGTATAGATTCTACTGAGAAAACAGTAGATTATGATACTATGGCATCATTTAATGTAATACCTCAACAAGAATATCAATATAAAGATGCAAGTTGTGACAATAAATCAACAGTAGCTTTTACAGATAATACTTTAACCGTAACTCCAAAATCAAGTCAAAATACGATATGTTCTTTAGAATTTGCTAAAAAGGTAGAGATATTTAACCACGAATATTCTGTTCATATTGGGACTCCTGACTTTAGTAAAGGGTTTCCTAATAATTCTACTTCTTCGTTAGAGATGGAAAATAAAAGTGGTTTATATGAAACAATAGATAATGATGGCATATCATATTATTTTCGAGGAAAAATTGAAAACAATTATGTCAAATTTGGACAAGGAATAACATCAAGTAGTAATGGAGAAAAAAGAGATTTATTATGGCGTATAGTGCGTATTAATGGTGATGGAACAATTAGATTAATGTTAGACGATAAAATAGATACTAGTGCAGTAAAATTTAATGAATATAAAAATGAAATAAAATATGTAGGCTACACATATGACAATAGAGTTGTGTGCACTAGCACTGGCCCTTGCCAAAGTAAATATGAAAATGGGGCATTTAAAAATACATTCGGAGGAGAAAATAGCAACATCAAAAAAATACTCGAAACATGGTATCAAGAAAATCTAAATGATTATGATAGCTATATAGAGTATGGAACATATTGTAATGATACATCATATGGAGGCGGAAGTGAAACCTTAGGGGATTTATATTATGGCAATTACCAAAGACTTGTAGATAAGCAAAAAACTGCTTTAGTTTGTCCCGGACCGACAAAGCAAGATGGTTATACTGCACGTGATTATGGGGGAATATATAAATTAAAGATAGGATTACTTTCCGCTGACGAAATGAATTTTGCTGGTTATGCTTCAGAACTTACAAGTGGGCAAGAGAAGGCAAATGATAATAATTGGTTAAAAAGAACTTATCATTATTGGAGTATGTCCCCACGTTATTATAATGGCTCTGCTTATATATTTATTTCATCTCAATATGGTGATATTCATTATAGTGATACTACTAATATCCGTTCAGTTGTACCGGTCATCAATTTAAAAGCAGATGTCAAAATTACTGAGACAACGGGTCAAGACGGAACTAAAGAGCATCCATTTGAAATAAAATAAGCATCGAATGGCGATGTTTATTTTATATGTTAATCAAAAAATTATTTTTAAGTTTGTATTTTTTATTATTTTTGATACAATTAAATTAAGTGAAGGTGAAGTAATGAAAAAGAAGTATAAGCTTAAGAAAAATGCGCGCTATGGACTCGTAGGAATTGTAATCATTATTGCTGTTATATTAGTAGGTAGATCAATTTATAAAGACTATGTTTACAAACATTCCTATGAATATAATTTAGAACTACGTGGTTATGATGAAAAAGAAATTCAATTATTAATTAAGAATTTAGATGATAAACGATTAGATAAACTAGCTAATACTAAGAAAGATCCGGTCATTGTCGCTTTCTTACAAGAAAAATACTATATAAGTAAAAATTTAGATCGTTACTTAAAATATTATGAAAATCATAAAAAAGTAGCTTATAGTGATATTGTTGCCTTAGTTAATACTAATAATGATTATGAATATTATGAGCATGATTTAAAAGCCAAAACTTCTTTAGATGAATTATTACTTTGCAATAAATTTTATAAATTAGCTGATGGCTATGAGCCAGAGGATTTAGCAACAATGAAAAATAAATATTATTATGGTGAGGCTCAAGTTGTAAGACAAGAAGTATATGATGCTTTTGTTGATATGTGGAATGCTGCAAATGAAGAAGGTATTTATTTAATTGTTAATTCTAGTTATCGTAGCTTTGAGGATCAAAAAGAATTGTATGATCTTTATAAAGATAATTATGGAACAACCGAAGCAGATTTGGTAGCATCTCGTCCGGGTTATTCCGAACATCAAACCGGTTTATCAGTAGATGTATTTAGTAAAGATAATACGTCCACCAAAACATTTAAAGATTCCCCAGCATATTCATGGTTAGTGAATAATTCTTATAAATATGGTTTTATTCTTAGATATCCCGAAGGAAAAGAAGATATTACAGGTTATGAGTTTGAAGCTTGGCATTATCGTTATGTTGGTAAAAAAGTTGCTAAAGAACTGCATAATAATAACTTAACTTTTGAAGAATATTATGCTTATTATATAGAAAATGCCGCAAAAAAGGCAAAATAAGTTGACAGCTTTTTTAAGAAGAAGTAAAATAGAAGAAATTTAAGGGTGATGGTTATGAAAAAAATTACATCATTATTAAAAATAGGTATTTAACAGTCCCTGGCTTTTGTGCGGACTGTTTTTTTTGTAGAGGTGACGTGAGAATTATGATAAGAAAATCGATGAAAGACATTATTAATGAAAATAATGCTTTAGATATTTTATTTACTAAGATGTTAGTAGATTTTAAACTCTACAATGATAATCCTCAAGATATAGAATTAATAACTAAAGCGTACACTTTAGCTAAAGAATTACATAAAAATGTCCGTCGTCGCAGTGGGGAAGCTTATATGTTTCATCCTTTAACGGTTGCTACTATGGCTGTTAAATATCGCTTAGATACCGTAACAGTTTGTACAGCTTTATTACACGATGTTTTAGAAGATACTAATTATTCTTACGAACAAATGGCTCAAAATTTTGGGGAAGATATTGCTTCTAATGTTGATTGTGTTAGTAAAATGAATAAAGAAGATTATAATAGTGCAAATATCGATGTGCATGTTGGAACTATATGTAAATTATTTCGCCATCTTAACTTTGATGAAATAAGGGGTACTATAGTTAAACTATTAGACCGCGATCATAATATGCAAACAATGGATTCTATGCCTCATAAAAAGCAAATAATTAAATCAAAAGAAACAGTCGAAGTGTATGCTCCATTAGCCCAAGGTATTGGAGCTAATTACTTAAAAAAAGAACTGCATGATTTAGCTTTAAAATATTTAGAACCTCAAGAAAGTTTGGAAATAGAACAAAATTTACAAACCTTAAATGAACAATATAATTTAGAAACTAAAGCGATTATTCAAAATATATATGATAACTTAAAAGAACATAATATTATCTCTTATGATACAGAGCTAGCTCATGCAATCAAATTAAGAGTTAAAAATGATTATAGTGTTTATATATCTTTAACTAAAGGACGTGATTATGATTCTATTCACGATTTATATGCTTTGCAAATAACCGTCCCTGATATTGAATCTTGTTTTCAAGTCTTAAATATTATTCATCAAAATTATCCTTATTTTGATGATAAGTTTAAAGATTATATTCATAATCCGAAAACAACTGGTTATCAAGCTGTCCATACGACATTTGTAAGTAAGAGTGGTCGTACTTACCAGGCCCAAATAAGAACTAAAGAAATGGGATTGCGTAATTCTTTTGGCATAATGTATGATTTGGCTAATAGTGGTTATGCCCAATTAGGAGATATAAAACAACATTATCCTTTTTTCCAATCGCTTGCTGAAATTAGTGCTACTTATCCTGAAGATAATTACAATTTTTATGAAAAGATTAGATATGACTTACTAGGGGATAAGATTTATGTGCGTTCGGCTACTGGTAAAACTTATAGTTTGCCAGTTGGTTCTACAATTTTAGATTATGCTTACTGTTTTTGCCCGCAAAGAGCAGCCCAAATTGAACAAGGAAAAGTCAATGGTAATTTTGTTAATATTGCCACAGTTTTAAAAAATCAAGATTTAGTTGATTTTACTTCTAAAGAAAGCGTTGGGGATTTGAATAACCATCTAAAACTAGTGAAAACAACCAAGGCTAAAATGTTAATTTTAGAAAGAATGAATAACAATGGTAAATAATAAGGAAAAAGTTGCTTTAGTATTATCCGGAGGTGGAGCTTTAGGAGCCTATGAAGTTGGAGTTTGGAAAGCTTTAATTAAATTGCATTATAAATTTAATATAGCCACTGGGACTTCGGTAGGAGCCTTAAATGCTTTAATGGTTGTCCAAAAAGATTTTAAAAAAGCTTATAAACTTTGGTCAAATATTTCCTTTGCCGATATTTATGATGAGAATTTTGATAATAAGATTTCCAAAAAAGAACTTTATCATAAGTATGCTAAAGAAATAGTAGCTAATGGGGGCATGGATCCTAAAGCTTTGGAAAAGTTAGTTCAAAGAGCATACGATGCACAAAAGTTTTATAACTCGGATATTGATTATGGCCTAGTTACTTTTAATCTGTCTTCTTTTAAACCAGAAGTAAAAACCAAAAAAGAAATAAAACCGGATCAGATTGTCAATTATGCGATTGCTTCGGCTAGTTGTTTTCCCGCTTTTAAAGTGAAAAACATTGATGGTAATAAATATATCGATGGCGGCTACTATGATAATATGCCAATCAATTTAGCCATTGATATGGGAGCAACCCATATCATAGCCATAGATTTAAAAGCCATAGGTATTAAAAGAAAAACTAAAGAGTTTGCGGGAGATATTGTGATTATCACTCCTAATAATAAACTTTTAAATATGTTAGATTTTGATACAGTCAAAATGCGTCAGGCCATAAAATTTGGTTATAATGATACTTTAAAAAAATTTCATAAATTAGATGGGACGAAATTTACTTTTAAAAAAGACCATTTACAAAAAAATTATCTGAATTATCAAAAAAGATATACTAATTATCTCAACAAATTAGCTCTAGCCAAAGAGTATAAACAAATAGATTTAATTATTTTTAAAGCCGAAGAAATCAATAATAACTTTGCTTATTTTCAAGAAATAGTCGAATCTTGTGGAGAAGTATTTAATTTACCAGAAGAAATCATATATGATATAAGAAAGTATAATAAGAAATTAAAAAAAGAACTTTTAAAAGTGGAAAGTTTAAATATTAAAGAAATTGTTAAGAATATAAAAGGAATATTTGATAAAAGAGTAATTATTAAAACTATATATGAACAATTAGAAAATCCTAAATATTTAAAGCAATTACAAATAGTTTCGGATATATTACCGAAAGAATTTTTACAAGCAATATATTTAAAAATATGGGGTTAATGTGATATACTAAAGGCAGTGTGGTGTGGTGGTAGTATGAATAAAAAGAAGTTAATAATATTAGCAATAATATTAGGAAGTATCTTAGTAATTTGTGCTTTAATCTTAGTTTTTAAAAAAGAAATTAAATTAGAATTAATTGGCAAAGCTAATATCTCTGTTAATATTAATGAAAAATATAAAGATGCAAAAGTCAAAGCCTGTTATGGCAATATTTTTAGTTGTAAAAAGATAGATTACTCTACTTTTGGTAATGTTGATACGACAAAATTAGGTACTTATAAAATAAGATATAAAGTTACTCATAACAAAAAAAGTAAGACAGTGAGTAGAATAGTGAAAGTTGTGGATAAAAAAAATCCGACCTTAACAATCAATACCAAAGACTTTACTATTTGTCCGAATGGGAAAACAAAAAATTATGATTATAAAGCTGAGGATAATTTAGATGGTGATTTAACAGAAAAAGTTGAAGTTAAAGTCGAATATGATAAATTAGTTTTTACGGTCCAAGATAGTGCTAAAAATGTTACAAAGAAAACTTTCTCCTATAAAAAAGAAGATAACGAAGCCCCGCAAATAGCTCTTAATGGTAATAAGACTAAGTATGTATTAGTAGGGGAAAGTTTTAGTGATGAAGGTGTAAATGTTACCGATGATTGTGATGATTTAAGTGGTAAAGTTAAAACTAGTAGTTCTGTTGATACAAGTAAACCAGGAACTTACTATGTAAATTATGAAGTAACTGATGAAGCCGGAAATAACGCCAAAGAAACAAGAACTGTTATTGTTTATAATAAAAATGTTGATGTTACTCCTTCGGAAAAAACTATTTATTTAACATTTGATGATGGACCAGGTCCATATACAGCTCAACTATTAGATATCTTAAAAAAATATAATGTTAAAGCAACTTTCTTTGTTACTAATCAATATCCCGCTTATGAAAGTTTAATAACTAGAGAAGCCGAAGAAGGTCATTCTGTGGCTATTCATACTTATACCCATAATTATTCGTATGTTTATTCTAGTGTGGAAAATTATTTTGCAGATTTAAATAATATGCAAGAAAAAATAAAAAAACTAACGGGTAAAGAAACTCGATTAGTTCGATTCCCAGGGGGTAGTTCTAATACGATAAGTAGAAGATATTCTCCTGGCATAATGACTACCTTAGCTAATGAGCTAGAAGCACGAGGCTACAAATATTTTGATTGGAATGTAGTTAGTGGCGATGCCGGAGAGACGACTTCTACGAGCAAAGTCATAGCTAATGTTACTTCTAACTTGCGTAGTAGTTATACTAATGTCTTACAACATGATGTTAAAGCCTTCAGTGTAAATGCCGTAGAATCAATCATTCAATATGGCCTTACCCATGGCTACCATTTTGCGCCCTTAGATGTTACATCACCAGGAGCCCATCAAAAAATTAATAATTAGGCAACTAATTATTATTTTTTAGGACTTTTTTAACAGCAAAGTACCAACTTATTACATTATTTACGAGAAAATTGTATCTTTGACCATCTTTTAAATCAAATCTTAGAACATTTAGGCCGCCAATACTTACCGATTTTACCGTACTTAAAAGAATTTCATTTACTTTTGTTTCTTCATCTACTTGCAAATAAATACGTAGATTAGATAAAATTAGAGTGCCATTAATATTTTCTTGATCACCAAAACAATGGCCTTTACTTTGCTTATAAATAGTTTCAATTGGTCTTTTTAATTCATTATTCATAATTATCACATAATTATTATAACCTATTTAAAGAAAAAGACCAATTTATTTTTTTATTTTCATTAAGTGTATGATATAATTAGGAAGAAACAGGTGAATTATGAAAAAAGAAGAATTTTTAAAGCGTTTAGAAGAAGCATTAAACAAATTAACAGAAGAAGATCGTAAAAAAGTTTTAAGAAAATATAAAGCTACTTTTACCAGAAAAAGAAAAGCTGGTAAAAGTGATGAAGAAATTATCTTAGAATTTGGTAACTTTAATGATTTAGTAAGTGAAATATTAAAAGAACATAATATTGATTCTCCGGCTCAAGAATCAGCTGGTATCATAACTGATTTCTTTAAAGAGTTTTTAAACGTGGTTGAAGATATAGTAAAGTATATAACGGAAAAAAGTCCTAAAGAAATCGCCGTTTTAATTCTTAAAATAGTATTAACTTTAATTTTAATTTCGTTCTTAAAGTTACCAATCCTTTTTATAAGGGATTTAGGGACAGGTATTTTAGATATCTTATTTATGCCACTTAGTACCGTTTTAATTTTCTGTTGGCGTTTTATCTTAGAACTAATCTATATTATTATAGCCATTACTTTATTTATTAAAATATTTAATACTATAATAAATCCTAATAAAAAAAGGAAAACAAAAAAATAAAGCTTTTTTACAAAAACTTTATTTTTTTTGTCTTTTAATTAATTTAGCTTGAACAACAATTCTTGTATTAAAATTATTTTTACATGTTGATAAAGTTAAGAAATAATCATTTACATTAACATCAGCACTTTGAGGAGCTTGGTTTCTTTCTTTCATTGTTTTAATCCATTTTTCTTTTTCAACATCATTTTCAAAATTAGCTTTAATATAATAACTTTCCGCTTCTACAGTATAAATAGAGAAGATTTGCCATACTAAATTTTCTGTTTTGGTAGATAGCCAGATAATATAATTATCTTTATTATTTTGCCATGATTTAGTTAAAACTTTATTTAAAGAGCCAAATACTGTACCATTGACACGACCATGTCCATATATAATTGTATTATCACTTAGAGTTGCGGGATCATTACGATAATCCATAAATACCCAACCCGCACTATTTTTAGTTTTATCAAAAGCATGAGTTAAATAATATTCATTGTCACCACTATGAACAACGGGATAATTAATATTAGTATTATCCATATGAATAAATCCTACAGTATCATTATTCTTATCTATTAATGTATTAATATCTACATTATAGAAAGGAACTTTAATATAATTCCAATAATCATTATCTTTATTATCTTTATCTTCAGGAGGATTTACTAATTCTCCATCTTCTTTTACTTTACTAACTTTAATATCCTTTTCTATCTCTTTAGATAATTCATCTAATTTTGAACTATCTTTATGGTGGATAAATAAAGCATAACTACCATAAGTTAATCCAGCTAAACATATAACTATTATTAATATTAATACCCAAGGTCGTAATTTTTTCTTAGATTTTTGTTTTTTCTTTTTGTTTTTTTCGGTTGGATTATCTTTAATAATACCTGCAGCGATTGCTAAATCTTTTTTTAATTGTTCTTTTTTATCATTATTTTGTCCAATTTTATTGTCATTATTTGCCATTATAAGCCACACCTCAACTATATTTTACACATTTTGGTTAAATTTGTCACCCTAAAATTTAAAATCTTCTTGACAAAGAATTCAGAATAAGCATATAATAGTAGACAGAAAGGAGAAAGTGTGAAATGAAAAAGACATTAATGTCAATTGTTTTAGGTGCCGCAGCAATGGTCCTAATGGTAGGAGGCGTTAAAGCGGATATTGATAATACTAAATATGCACCATTAGATAACACAAATGGTATTACAAAAAATGAGAAAGGTCAGGATGTAGCAATTAATTTTTCAACAAACAATCCTGGTGATGAGGATGCTGAACAACAATTTAGTAAAAGTGGTATCAAAGATTTAGTAATTATTCCAGATTCAAAAACTGTATTTAAAATGGTAAAAAAAGACGATAAAGAATATGCCATTATAAATGTCGGATTAAGAACTGGTAAGAATACTCAAAGATTATCTGATTCAAATGGTAAACGTCCTGAAACATATGTTATCAGTGATGATGCTATTAATCCAACTTATCCTCAAGCTTTAGGTACAGATGAGAAACATTTAACTTTAGAATTTCATTTTGGATTAGATGATATTAAAGCTGCGGCAGCAGCTGGCACAACGCTCGTTCGTAAAGCAACAGTTACATGGAATCCAGGTCGAACAGAAAATAAGAGTGAATTTAGTCAAACAGTTTCCATAACTATTGATCCAAAAATGGTTAATCTAAAATCAGCAGAAGATGAAGAATTAGTATGGAATAACCAAATTTATATTGACTATTTATATGAGTTATTAGCTGCTCAAAATACTGCTAATGATAATCAAACTACAGCACCAAGTGAAACAAATCCAGCAGAAGAAACACCAACTGCACCAACATCAAATGCAGGAAACACTACAGATGTTAAAAACCCTAATACTTCTGATAATTTCATGAGTTTAGTTAGTATGGTATCTGCAAGTGCAGCTGGATTATTCATAGCTTTCAAAAAAATTGTTCTTAGCTAATTTTAGATAAGAATAATTGAATATAAAAAATATTAGCTTCGGCTAGTATTTTTTTTAATAATACTTTAGTAAGTGCCTTGCAATAGCAAGGCATCAAAAATCCACTAGCTAAGCTAGTGGGAGTTAAAAGGCTTATAGCAAAAATGACATCTCGCATGCTATAATATGGCAGTTCAAGCCCATATAAAGCATGAAAGGAGAGATGTCATGGCTAAAAGTTTAGCACATACAAAATATATGTGCAAGTATCATATAGTATTTATTCCAAAATTTAGAAGGAAAGTAATATATAACAAGTTGAGAAAAGATATCCAAAAATATATAAAAGATTTGTGCAAATGGAAAGGGGTAGAAATAATAGAAGGGCATATGATGATGATCATGTGCATTTGCTATTAGAAATACCACCAAGAATGAGTGTATCATATTTTATGGGATATCTAAAAGGAAAAAGTAGTTTGATGATATTTGAAAAACATACAAATTTAAAATATAAATTTGGAAATAGAAATTTTTGGGCAACAGGATATTACGTAAGTACAGTGGGACTAAATGAAGCAACAATAAGAAAATATATAAGGGAGCAAGAAAATGAAGATATGATGCAAGATAAATTAACAAAGAAAGAATATGTAAACCCTTTTAAAGGTTTATTTAAGTAGTCATAGCACTGGGCTTGAACGAAGAGAAAGCCAGCATCCATTTGCGTGCTGGCTAATATAAAAGCCTTATAGGCTGTGTGAAATCCACCTGCATTAGTCAAGAAAAAGTAGACAAAAAATATAAAAAATAGGGGGGATTAAGGAATTAATCCTCTTTGTTATAATA
>CANRFQ010000029.1 GCA_947629935.1 uncultured Bacilli bacterium
GTATTAGAAATGAGATTAATAAATCTTTTTTCTTCATAATATCAAGCCTCCTTCCCATAAGAAGTTGGCAAGCACTCAACAATTAAGTTTCCCTGCAAAAATTATATCAAACGTTTGTTCTCAAAACAATATTATAAAAAAAATAAATCATATAGATTAAAATGGAAGTGGACAAATAAGATGATTGAAAAATTAAAAGAAAAATATGTATTTTTTGATATAGATGGAACATTATCAGATTATAAATATAATAATAAAAACTCAGAAATTGATTCTTATTATTTAAACACTTTATTGTTTTCCAATTCATTTCTAAAACCGAAGCCATTAAAACATATGCAAAATATAATAAAAAATTTAAGCCCGGATAAAATATATACTTTGGGGACAATTGTAACTAATCATGAAATAAATCAGAAATATAAATGGTTAGAAAAGAATTACCCCACTATTAAAAAAGAAAATATAATTTTTATTAGTTCTCCAATGTTAAAACCTGATGTGATATTAGAATACGCCAAGCAATTAAATATCAATATTCAAGATATAGTCTTTGTTGATGATCGATTAGATATTTTAAAAAAAGCAGAAAATCTTGGAATTACTGCTTATCACCCTGACAATTTTAGAAATGAAGAAATGTAATTTATTATTAATTTTTGTTAAAAAGAGTAACTTTATTGTTTTTATCAACACTTAGAAGAGTAATATTTTCTAAGTTCAATTTTTTATCTTTAATATACTTATTTAGCCAAGTTTTAGTTTTTTTGGCTTTTTTTAGTTCGCTTTCATCTAGAACACCATCAACGATAATAGCATAACTTAAAGTTTGCTTTTGACTATTCTTTTGAACATTAGCTTTTAAATCTTTACTAGTTATAGGTTGATCTTTCCCTTTTAATAACACGGATATATCTCCCGAAGGTTCTAGGACAGCACAGTCTAGCTCATTAATATCAAAGCATCCTTTTAATCGGCAACTTTCTAAAACTTTTCCTACACTTAATTTAGCCGTTTCTAAATTTTGATAGTTAAAATCATTATTTTCAAATAGCACAAGAGGTTCTCCATCCATTATTTCTTCAATTGCATGGCTATGAAAAGAAATGGTCGAAACTATATAACCAATAATTCCAAAAACAAAAAGAGCAATAATGCCATCATATAATGGGGTATCTAAACTAATAATAGAATCGGCAGCAATTGAACCAATAGTAATGCTTAAAATATAATCATACAAAGTTAAATTCTTGATTTGTTTTTTACCCAAAAACTTCACAATTAAAAATAAAACAGTAAACATAATAAGAGAACGCATAATAATTTGCATACAATCACCTATATTTAGTATTAACAAAAATAGCAGAAATATTTGTTTATTTTCTAATTTCTTGATATACTTAAACAGAGGAAGGTAGGTATGAAAAAGTTCTTAAAGATTTTAGCTATGATCATTTTAGTTCCTATCTTCTTTTGCGGAACTTTAACTCTTTTAGTTTTTATCCCTTTACGTAATACAGTTACTAATAATGTTATGCAGGATATTTTCTCTTCATTAGAAATTGAAAAAGAAGTGGAAAACAATCCTAAATTTAAAATGGTTGTTGATAAAACTTTAGAACCGGTTTATGATGTTACCAGAGAAGCCGGAATTGATGATGAAATTATTATTAAAGTGCTAGATATTCCGGAAGTAAAAAACTTAATTGGGGATGTTACTAATAATGTTTTTCAAGCTGCTATTTCTGGTATTGATCAAAAAATAATTACTAGTGATAATATAGAAAGCATATTTAATGAAGCAATTGATGATATTAATAAAAGTGGATTATATGAAATAAAAGAAGAAACTAAAAAGGAAATTATTGATGTTGTAAATGAGGAGTCCACGAAAATTCAAAAGTATGTTCCCGATACTTCCTTAATTTTAAATGAAATGGATAGTGATAGTCAAAAGGTTTTAAAGATTGTTCGCTTTATTTTATCAGATAAATTTTTAATGTATATAATTGGCACTACAGTTATTAGTTTTATTCTCATAGTACTTCTTAATTTATCTCATCACAAATGGCTTAAATATTCAGCGATTATTATAGCAATATCTTCTATATGGTCTCTTTTATTGACAGCTGTTATTTCTATATTTAATAACATGTATTTAAAAGTTGATTATTCTTATATTTTTAAAGTTGTTTCTAAATTTATTAATTCTAGTTATATTATTTCTGGTGTTACATTTGGTATAATTATAATAATATTGATTTTAGATTATATTTTAAAAAAGAAAACAAGTTTAATTAGAAATTAATATAATTTCTATTTTGCCGACTTAGCTCAGTTGGTAGAGCAACGCCCTCGTAACGCGTAGGTCGAAGGTTCGAGTCCTTTAGTCGGCACCATTAAAAGTATGAAACTTGCCAAAAATCCATATTGTAATAGTATGTATTTAGCAAGAAAATTTGCATAAAATAAAAAAGGGAACATTCAGTTTTTCCGAGTTGAATGTTTACCCACTATATTGTGTTAGACACTTATTCTAGCGATGAGTGTCTTTTTTTAATAACTACTATTAATATAAAAAAACATCCCATAGATTATTTTGATGCCCTTGTAACAGCATCTAGAAAGATTAAATATTTTAAGTAAAAAAAATATTGAATTATTAAAGAAAAAAGAATATAATAATTGACACAAAAAAGGGGGATATTGTTATGGCTTATATGCAGGTAGGAGATATTCAATTACAATATGATGAAAAAGTGGTTGATATAAAAAAAATTTCTCAAATTATCGAATTTAATCAATACTTATTTGCAGATTATAAAGGAAAAACTATTTCTATTGGCTTACCAGTTTCATCTGATAATAATGTAGTTTACATATCTGACTTTAATGAATTTTTTGATGCACTTTTAAAAGCTTTTTTACAAGATAAAAATGTTACTACTTCTTTAGATAATCCTGATTTGTTATCAGCATTATATACTCAATTACTTGTAAAAAAAGCAATTCAAAATGGAGATAATGTTGCTTTGTTAGATAATGGCATTTCTGATGATGTGCTTTGGTTTATGATTGCTTGCAAATTTTTTGATTATAAAAATAAGTTTAATGAATTGTCTGATTTTTTGAAATATCGCCTTAATTCGGAGGGTATTTTTGATTGGTTAAAAGAAACGCAAAGATTTCCAACTTATAATTATTTATTAGAAATCGCTTCAAATTATTTAAGAGAATATGATTTATCCTTTTTGGATAATATTGGTCAAATAGTTTCTAAAATGAATGAGGAAAGTATAACGCTAGCTCTTTCATTACCAAATGAGTCAGATTATGATTTACCAAAAATATCTTTAGAAAATTTAGAAAAAATATTTTTGGACTTTTTAAATAGTATAAAAGCTCCAGAACAATGGAAAAATTTATATACTAAATTAAAAAATGAAAATAAAATATTATTTGAAAAAAGTATAGATGGCTTGGAACGCTCTAGAGTTTTTAAAGATGTTGATGGAATAAGAAAAATTAGAGTTACAACCGATGGAACAATTAAATGTTTTGTTTCATTTGTACATGAATTTGTGCATTATGTGTCTTTACAAGGAAATATGCCTCCATTTTCATTATTTGAATTTCCTTCAATATATTTTGAAAGAGTTGCTGCTAATTATTTAGTGAAAATCGGATATGATGAAAATATAATTAAACAAGTTATTAGGGATAGGAATCAAAACAATCTTGATATATATAGTTCTTTATTTGACCTTTTAATGGATATATATGAATATAATAAAAAAGGGCCAATAACCAAAGAAGATAAAATAGAACCTTTTAAAAAATCGATGGAAATAATCCAGGAAACTAGAAAAAAATTAGCAAAATTTTGTAAAGAAGCAGGAAAACCTATAGAATTGTTAGAATTTTTAGATATGCCAAATTACAATTATGAAGAATTAGTTAATAAAGCATGTGATGCAAATATAACTAGATTTATAAAAAATGGATTATTAATATTGAATGGTTATCAATATTTAACTGATAGTTATTTAGCAAACAGCATTTTAGAAAAAGAAGAAGATGATAACAACCTAAATAAGATGATATTTATAACTGAACATTTAGAAGATTTTAATATTGAAAAAATAATTCATTATTTTGGAATAGATAATACATTTTCATCAAAGCCTAAAATTTTAAAATAATAGTTAAAAATTTAATAATAAAAATATGTTATAACTTATTCTTTATTATTAAAAAAAGTTATGGATTACTACGTTAAATGCACTAGAATGATAATAAACTCGAACTATATCGTTTGAGTTTTAAAACGTTTTAAGTTAAGAATGATTATTATAATTATTCAATGGATATTAAATATAAGCGCCTTTTTCATATTTTTTTTCTTTAGTATTTGAGATATATATACAATCACAACACGGAATATTTTTACTTCCTTCAGGTACATCAACCACGCATTCTCCAAGTATTTGTGCTTGACTTACAATCTAAGATAGCAATATCTAATATTTTCAAAGCATTAGGATTTACGTCTATATCGGTAAAGCTAGTATGTTCTTGTGTCCCACTGTTAACTCCAAGATTCATACTTATATCGATGTCTCCAATTTGGATTTGCCATAATAATATTTTTTCCTACTGGTAGTGCATAAACAGATATCTTATCTATTGTAACAGCATTGCTTTTCTGTAAATAGTTAAAATACATATTTACGCATCCGGATTGAGGGAACCCATATTTTATTACATATCTATATTCACCCAATTGTTTTTTATCAGGATTATTTATTTGTTCAATGCTAAAATATTGATTTGAATTTAGACCAATTTTCTTACCAAAATATTTTAATGATATTCTAAAAAAATTATCTATTTTTCTTTACTTTTCATTTTATTTCTCTCCTATAATCAATTTTAGCATAAAAACCATATTTTACCTAATAATTGACGTTATTTCAATTTGCCAACATTATTGCTTTTATAAATTAAATATTATATAATAAAATCCGCTTTAAGGGGGATTTTAATGGCAAAGTTAGAGGAAGATATTAATCAAGCAATTGAAATCGTAAAATGTTCAGACTTTTTTAATGAGTATGATAACATGCAAAAATATAGCAGAATTTATCAAAACACCACTGAAAACATTAAAGAGTATATGCCTTTTTTAGATGGAAGTTACAAAAGGGCATTACTACCAACTGCATCTGGCGATCATCAATTAGAGGCAATATTAAATGGAATTACCGAAATTACATGCTTTGACATTAATCGTCTTGCTAGATATTTTACAGAATTAAAATTTGCAGCAATTAAAAATCTTTCTAAAAAAGAATTTTTGAATTTTATGTATGAAGATATCTTTAATATAAATGTTTTTAATTATTTAAAAGATAATTTAAAAGAAGATGTATCTATTTTTTGGCAAGAATTATTCAAAAATTGTAGTATAGAAAGTATTGTTAATAATTTATTTAGGTACCTTGGTTTTCACGGAACTAATAAATCTATTGTCGGTGTAAATTTTTCCAAATATTGCGCTATGAATTTCACTAATTACCTCGAAGATGATAATTATAAATTTTTACAAAATAGACTAGAAAATATAAAAATCAAATATTTAGAAGAAGATTTAGCTAATTTAGCTATTTCATTAAATGATAAATATGATTTAATTAATTTAACAAACATTTATGAATATGTTGATTCTCAAAAGTTTGCACAGTCTATATTTAATTTAATCTCTCGTTTAAATCTGGATGGAAAAATGTTAATTACATATCTGTATCGTTGTCATTTGGCAGATATCAAGAGATATGGAAGAGCACCTATTTTATATGCAAAGCTTTTGGAGTTGCTTGAAAACAACGTAAGTATTAAAATTTTACATGATGAAATTGCTAATAAAAAAGGAAAACGAACCTTACTAGATAAATTGTACGCTTTTAGAAATGTACAGTTTATAAAATATCTAAAAGATTTGGATATTGATTATTATGAGTTGAATCCTACTGGTTTAGGATGTGGATTAGGTTTTAAGGATGTAATAGCAGTATATCAAAAAAAGTTGTAAGAACCTTTTTACTTTTCTCATTGATGAATCGGTTCGTCTTTAATATAGAAATCAGCTAACAAAATAGAGGAACAAGGCAAGAAAATAACTTGTTAAAGCTCCGTTTTTATGATATTATGTATTTGTCAAGGAAACTTGCATAAAATAGAAAGTGGATACTTAACAGTACAAAGTTGAGTACTCACCAATGGGTTTGCACTTAATCTTGTTGGATTGAGTGCTTTTTCGTTTTAAAATTCATTATCACTTAAATAATAGAATAATAAGTAGAAGGATGATAATGATTAAAGCAAAGATTAGAAAATCTTTTTTAGCCATTTCATCACCTCCTTTCGGAGGTAAGCACTCAACTATTAAGTATCCATAAAAATTATATCAAACATTTGTTCTTAAGACAATATGTTTTCGTGCTGTTAAAAAATATAAATCCAATAAATAAATTATATTATTTTATTTACATGTTATTTTTTTATTTAAACATACTATAACTAGAATGGAAGTATGTTATGAAAAAAAGTAAGTTGCTGATAGCTGTTCTTTTATCATTAACTATCGTAACATATAGTGCCACTGGCATTTTGAAATGGTCAAAAGATAATGAAGAAGAAAAAAGGTTATTAGAAAAATTAAAAACATATAAATATATAGATAACAATATTCTAACAGAAGCAAAAATTCCGGAAATAGCTGAAAACTCAGTACCTGCGGGTACTGAATCGGAAATTAAAATTGATTTTCCTAAATTAAAACAAGATAATGCCGATGTAGTAGGGTGGTTAACTATTGAAAATACCAAAATTGATTATCCGGTTGTTCAAGCGAAAGACAATAGTTATTATCTTAACCATTCTTTTTTAAAAAAAGAAAATGAGGCGGGATCAATTTTCCTAGATTATCGCAATGATTTAGAAAACATCAAAAAAAATACAATTATTTATGGTCATGCTCGGGTTGATGGGTCAATGTTTGGTAGCCTAGAAAAACTTTTAACGGATAAAAGTAGCCATATAATAGAATTATCGACTCCCCTTTATAAAAGTAAATGGCAAATATTTAGTGCTTATACAATAGCAAAAGAAAGTTATTATCTTACTACTAAGTTTATTAATGAAAATTCTTATTTAAAATTTATTGACAAAATTTTAAAAAGGAGTAAACAACAATTTGATACTGATACGACAAATATCGACAATATTTTAACGTTATCAACATGTAAAGATAATTTTAGTCATCGTATTGTGATTCACGCTAAACTCATTGAAAAAGAACCTTAATTAAGAAAGAACCTTAATTAAGGTTCTTTTTGTTTAACGAAAACTCCCAGTTGTACTGGGGGTTCTAAAGAGCTTTAGCGTTGCGAAGAAAAACCTCCTTTGATAGAATAAGTGCCGTCTAACAAAAGCACAAAAAAATCAAAGGAG
>CANRFQ010000030.1 GCA_947629935.1 uncultured Bacilli bacterium
CCATCTTAAGTTGTCATTTATTTTCTTACTTCTTAAATTTAATATGTGTATCTCTAACATATCTGTTACTTCTTCTTTGGTCTGTATATCATACAGTCTACTCGTATTATGCAACTTTGTAAAGTTTTGATCATTATAATCGAGTACACATATTCCGATATATTTCTTTATTTTTTTATACTCTTCGCCACTTTTTAAACTTCTATCAGCTAGTTTGCCTAAATAATAGAATATCCTACTAATCATTTTTCCTTCATTATATTTTTGCATTTCAACTATAACATAATTTTCTTCATCAAATTTCACTAGGACATCCAAAAAGTTTTCTTTTCTTTTTTCGTTATCTTTTTCTAAATAGGTATCCAAATATTCTATCTTTTGGATTTTCTCTTTTAAGACATCTTCCAAGAAGTCTTTTAAATATCTTTCATACCTAAACAATGCTTTAAATATTCCATCAGATGTTAACGGAACAAATGGGGCTGTTGTAACTGGGATATTATTCACCTCGCTTTCTTTTTTATTTTTGTAAGTTTATTCCTTACATTAGGTATATTATACTTTTAATCTTCATTTCCTTTTTTTTAGCAAAAAAAATAGAAAATTTTCTATTTTCTACTATTTATCTTTAAATATATCTTTATTATTTAAGTAATATTGGCAACCAGAGATAACTGATAAGACTGTGGCTGCTAAAATTAATATATCAGCAAAACGAATATTCCATAACTCAAATGGTAAATTATAAATTAAAACAAAACTTAGACCTACCATCATACAGATAGTTTTTAATTTACCCGTAATACTAGCACCAACTGCACCTTTTTTTTCACCAGCAATCATTTTAATAGAATCCACAAAAATATCACGGGTAATTATTACGACCGGAACTACTATCGAAATAAAACCATTGCAAGCAAGAATTATTAATAAGCCATTTACTAATACTTTATCAGCAATAGCATCCATAACTTTGCCAAAATCGGTAACTAAATTATTCTTACGAGCGATATGGCCATCTAAAAAATCAGTTACAGAAGCGATGATAAACATAACCGCTGCTATAATATATTTTAAATCAACAATAACGCTACCTACAGTATATTTAGGAAATTCTATTCCTACCTCATACCAAGGAAAAATTAATAATACTAATATTAAAATTGCTAATATAATACGACTTACAGTAATTTTATTAGGTAAATTCATAAACTAACCAACTCCTATAAATAACTTACATAATTTATAATTTCATTATTAATCGTAATTTGTTTTACCGACCAAATCACGGCTAAAACTACTAACACAAATATTATAAAATAAATTAAGGCATAATACAATTTTCTTGTTTTCATTACAGGTTTAGTATAAGGAGAAGAAATTTCAGGTTCTTTATTTTCTTCTTTATTTTTTTCTAAAATCGCCTTTTCAATATCTTCTAGAGGTATTTTAGAAGTATATTCAAATAAATATTCATTAAATTCATCAATAATTTTTTCTTCATCTAAACCTAAATACTTAGCATAACTTTGAATATAATCTTTTAAAACAAAGATATCTTTAAAACATCCAATATTGCCATCCTCGATATTTTCTAGAATTACAACCTCAATATTTAAATCTTTACTAGCCTCATCCAAACTTACCCCAGCTTCTTCTCTAGCGTCTTTTAGACTCTGACCAATTTCATTCAAGAATTTTCACTCCTATTCATTAAATAAATAAAATCTTATAAGCCATGTTCTGTACTCGATTACTCGAGCGGCAAATATTTATCTACCTATACAAAAGTATAAGTCTTCTTATCCGTTAATTATTCCTTCTAAGAAGTTCCCCTACCAAAATTTGGGTTTCTCACTCGCGGGGTTTACCACGTTCCACTTCCCTCGTTTCCAAGTTCTTCGTCACTTTGGCACTTTTATACCTACTATTTCCATTTAAGGAAAATTGGGAGCCGTTAGATTTCTCTACCTAAAGTTATTTTTTCCTTTAGCACGAACAGGACAATCATTTCAGATTGTGTGAGCATGGACTTTCCTCTACATAATTTTTATGCAGCATTTGCCCAGATTTTATTCATTCTTTCCAAAGACCACTTTTTCTAATTGACTAAGTCGGCGTAAAAGATCAACATTGTTAACATACTTATTGGCACTACCTCCATTATCTTCGGCAGCTTCAATATTCGAACGTAAACGACGTATTTCGTTTTTCAGACTTATATTGTCATTAGTTAAAGCACTTAAATCTTTCTCTTGTTTTTTGATTATTGTGATAAACTCTGTATAATCGTGAATAACCATATCTAAAAATTTATCAACCTCTTGAGGACGATAACCACGGGCGTCAATTTTAAACTCTTTGTCCAAAACTTCCTGTGGTGTTAGATATATTCTTTCATTATACATATAAAATCACCCTTCTTACTCCCTAATTATAAAAATTTTGGGGTATTTTGTCAACTAGACGAAAAAAAAGAATTAATTTCTCATTAATTTCTCTTTTTCTTAATATTCATCGTAATGCTTGCTAAAGTGGCATCTTCAATAATTTTATTAATTAAATAATCGACTCTAATCATATCTTTTCTCCTTTCTTTCATTATATATATCTAGCTAATATTTTCTAGCGTTTCGACATATGATTTAATTATTTGACAAGCCCCTAAAAAATTAGCTTTATGATATAGAAATATGCAAAAGATTATAGTATAATTGGGTTGGTGATTATTGTGGCTCAAAATTCCAACAAAGAAGCAACTTTAAAGCAATTAATCTATAAAAATAGAGGCATGGATTTAGAAAGTATGTTAAATAATTCCAATAGGCATTATCTAAATACTGATAAAGCCGTTATTTATAAAAAACCGACACCTATTGGGGTTGTCAAAGTGGCTTATAAAGATAATCACAAAATAATCGATAGAGGTTATTTTAAAGAACAATCGACTTTAGATTATAATGGATTATATAAAGGAAAGTATATTGACTTTGAAGCCAAAGTTACCAAAAATAGGACGGCTTTTCCTTTAAGTAATATTCACAATCATCAGATAGAACACATGCGAAAGATAATCAAACATGGAGGAATTACTTTCATTATTATAATGATAAATGAGATAGTATATTTATTACCTGGCCAAACCTTTTTAGATTATATAGATACCCATAATCGAAAATCAATTGCATATAATTTTATTAAAGAAAATGGCTATGAAATTAAATATACTTACTCTCCAGAGCTTGATTATTTAAAAATTGTTGATAAAATATATTTTTAGAAGGTGTAAATATGGAAGAAAAGAAAAAGAAAAAATTGGATAAGCTTAATGATAAAGTAGAAAATATTAATCAATCAATTGATAATAAAATATCGAAGCTTAGTGATAAACTAAAAAAAGGAGGTATTAATATAAAAAAGAAAGTTACTACTAAAAAAAGTACTAATTCTAAGAAAAAAACAACTAGCGAACCTGTAAGTTCGACCAAAAAGAAAGTTAAGAATATTGAAAAAAATAGTACGCAACCGCCAAGAAAAAATAAGCCTAAGAAAAAAAGACATTCTTTTTTAGTTATTATCACGATAATTGCTATTGCTATTCTTTCTGTATTTTTACTATTTATGCTTTATATTGTTATAACCGCTCCTAAATTTGATGAAAATGAGCTATATAATAAGGAAGCAACAATCCTTTACGATGCGAAGGGCGACGAATATGCCCGAATTGGTAGTGAAAAAAGGGAGTTAGTAACTTATGATGAGCTACCTCAAGTGTTAGTGGATGCCATTGTTGCTACAGAAGATTCTCGTTTCTTCCAACATAGTGGCTTTGACCTTGCGAGATTTATGAGAGCTTCAATTGGGCAATTAACCGGAAATTCTTCGGCAGGTGGTGCTTCAACTTTGACAATGCAAGTTGTTAAAAATACCTTTACTTCTACTGAAGCCCATGGTCTGGCCGGAATAATTCGTAAATTTACAGATATTTATATGTCAATATTTAAAGTTGAAAAAAATTATACCAAAGAAGAAATCATGGAATTTTATGTTAATGCTCCTTGGTTAGGTAAAAGTAATAACGGTGGAGCTTATGGAGTTGAACAAGCTTGTCAATTGTATTTTGGTAAATCCGTTCGAGACTTAAACTTAGCCGAAGCGTCTTTAATCGCGGGAATGTTCCAAGCTCCATTTTCTTATAATCCTTTTAATAATCCGGATTTAGCTGCCAAACGTCGTAGCACTGTGTTAAAATTGATGGTTCGTCATGGTTATATAACGCAAGATGAGGCCGATGCGGCAAATGCTGTAAGTATTCAATCAATGCTTACTAATCAAATGGAAGCATCATCAAACCCTTATCAAGGATTTATTGATACAGTTGTAGAAGACGTTCAAAAGAAAACAGGTAATGACCCTTACAATACACCAATGTTAATTTACACTACTTTAGAAAGAGAACCTCAAGATGTAATTAATAATTTATATGCTGGGGAATATTATAAATGGAAAAATGATGTTATCCAAGCTGGTATTGCCGTAACTTCGGTAAAAGACGGTTCAATCGTTGCCGTAGGAGCCGGACGTAATCGAAAAATTGGCGATTGGAATTACGCTACTAATATGAAACGTCATCCTGGTTCCTGCGCTAAACCATTCTTTGCTTATGGTCCTTATCTAGAATATAACAATGGTAATACAGGTTCGATCTTCTTTGATGAACCAATGACTTATTCTGATGGTACGCCACTTAAAAACTCTGATAATTCTTATATGGGTATGATAACAATGAAAACGGCTTTATTTAAATCCCGTAATATTCCCGCTATTCAAGCTTTCCAACAATTAGATAAACAAAAAGTAAGTGACTTTGTTCATAGCTTAGGTATTGATTATGGCGATAAATTATATGAATCGGCGGCAATTGGTGGATTTGATGGTATGACGCCACTTGATATGTCTTCAGCTTATGCAGCCTTTGGCCGTGGTGGCTATTATATCGAGCCTTATTCGTTTACGAAAATCGTTTATCGTCAAGATGATCGAACTTATGAACCCGAAATTAAGAAAACTAAGGTCATGAGCGAAGAAACAGCTTACATGATGAACAATATGTTAACTTATGCGGGAGCAAATAATGTTGGTGGTAAAATCAATGTTAATGGTACGGATGTCGCTGCCAAAACTGGTACATCAACAATTGATAAAGAATATATTGAAAAATATAATTTACCAGATTCTGTCAGCCATGATAACTGGGTAGAAATTTACTCACCTGACTACTCGATCTCTTTGTGGTATGGTTATAATGAAATAACAAGTGAATATTATACAACAGCAATTGATGGCGCAAATCAAAGAGTTCAGATATCTGCGGCTTTAGGAAATCGAATATTTAAACAAAACTCTAAATTCAGTATTCCGGATGGCGTTGTGGAAGCCCAAGTCGAATTAGGTACAAATCCGGCGCAAAAGCCTAGTAATTATACGCCATCAAGTTTAATATCAACCGAATACTTTAATAAAGAAAGTGCTCCAAAAGAAACATCGCCAAGATTTACTAAATTAAGTGATCCAACTAATGGTAATGCTAGTGTTTCAGGTAATGCTATTAATCTTACATGGCACGCTATTGAAACACCTAATGCTTTAGATACATCTTATTTAGAAGAATTAATGAAAAAAGCTTATGGTAATTATTATGAACGTTACTTAAAGCATATGTTAAGCTATAATCAAAGTGTTTTAGGTACAGTTGGTTATGAAGTATTCTTACAATCTGGTAGCGAGCTTCAAGATTTAGGCTTTACGGATAGTACATCATTTACTTATACAATGACTGGACTACCTACATATCGCTTTGTTGTCAAATCAACATATAGTAATTTTAAAACTAATATGAGTGATGGTATAACTATTGATGTTAAAGGAAGTTCAGTTGGTACGGGAGGAAACACAAGTGGTAATGGTCCTGTAGAAATAACCTTCAATGATGATGATTTTTGTAAAAAGCCAGCTAACGGTTCTACTTGGACAGCAGATGGTAAAATTAGTGCTAAAGTTAATGGAACTATTATCTCTTCGTCAAATATAACTTATTCTTATTATCGAAATGGCTCTAAATTATCGTCTGGTATTCCATTAGGTACGGAAGGCACATTTAGTATTGAAGTTAATATTCGTTATGGTGGTTCAACATATACAGAAACCGTTCCGTTTAGAGTTTCTAATAGTTGTAAAAATTAAAAGTATGAGAGTGTGTAAGGAAATCTGTGTAAATGAAACTTTCCACGATAGGAAGTAAGTTAAAACTTGCTTCTTTTTTGTTACT
>CANRFQ010000031.1 GCA_947629935.1 uncultured Bacilli bacterium
AATTGTTAACGACAAATTAGACTGTGTTACAGTACGATTTTAGAAGGGGGCGTTATGGTCAATAATCCTAAAGTACATATTATACCGCCCGTATCTCCGAAACGGGATAAACGAGTAGGTATTTACTGCCGCGTCAGTACAAATAGTTTGGAACAATTAAAGAGCCTTACGGCTCAAGTATCGCATTTGACGAGAATAACAGCGGCAACGCCACAGTGGTTGCTTGTGGACGTTTACATAGATATTGCTACAAGTAAAACAGGTTCCTCGCGCAAAGAATTTACCGTGTGCTGAACGATTGCGGTTCCAATAAATTGGACATTATTCTCACTAAAAGTATAAGCCGTTTTGGATGGGATACCGTTGAAATTTTAGATTCGTTGAATCAGTTAAAACTTCTCGGCATTCGCATCATATTTGAGCAGGAAGAACTTGATACAGCGAATATCGATAGTAGCTTTATGATTTCAATTATTGAATATATTGCACAGGCAGAAAATGAATCCCGTAGTGAAAACATAAAGTGGGGTATCAAGCAGCGGACAGCGTCAAGGACATCAAAATTATATGATAGAAAATGTTATGGTTATGAACATGATGCAGAGGGCAAGCTAATTATTGATGAAGAGACAGCAGAAAACGTAAGGCTGGTATATAATCTATATTTTTTCAAGGAAAGAGTGTTATAGGTATCATTCGGGAATTGGAAAGACGTAAGATTGTTTCGTCTACCGGAAAAGAGAAATAGTGTAAGAAATCTATTGATGTTATGCTTAGTAATGAAAAGTACATAGGAAATGTTCGATTTTTGAAATCTGGAAATAGTGAAGTTCATTATTTAGCATCCGATAATAATCCGGCGATAATAACTAAGGAAGTTTTTGAGGCTGTGCAGATTGAAAAAACTCGTAGGAGCAATGTGATGAAAGGTAGTGCTGGAAAGAAAAGAAAGAGTAGCAAATATAGTTCAAAGAAGTAGATGTTGGTTAGATATGGCGACTATTACACCGTTAATTTGTGAATAAGCATACTAATATTGATACTAGGAGGAATTCAAATGCCTGAATGGATACAATGGGTTTTTAGTGGATTGGGAACGGAATTAGTAAGTTTGGCAATTGGGGCAATACTTGGTGGTATAGTGGTGGTTCGTATTGGTAAGCATAAGAGAAAATTACATCAAATACAAAAAGCTGGTAAAGAGTCAGAACAATATCAAAGAGGAACTTTACGTAAAAAAAATAATAACGAAAAATCTGAAGATGTAATATTTTCTTTTACTCAAAAACAAATAGCTGGGGATAACTCCAAACAAACGCAAATAGGGGGACAAGATGATGCTTGAAAAGCAAAGACAAGAAGCTGGGGATAATTCTCAACAGATTCAGGCAGGTACAGTAATCATCAATAATGGTATTGATGAAAAACGTGCTCGGGAAATAATAGATGAGAAATTAAATGAAGTGATTTGTGGATATACACAAGAGGCACGTGCAGTTGCAAAAGAAAGAATGGATCTTTTTGCTAACGATCTTATTCCACGATTAGTAAAAAATAATCTTTTGGAAGAATTAAAAGATCCCAATATACAAATATTACTTTCAGAAGCACAAAAATCTGCAGCTTCTACTGAACGTATAGCCGATTATTCATTATTGTCAGAATTACTAGTTCATAGAGTAAAAAATGGTTTTAATCGCAATATTCGGGCCGGTATAAATCGGGCAGTAAAAATAGTAGACGAGATTACTGACGAATCTTTGTTAGGAATAACAGTTGCTTACTCTGTTTCGCAGTGGATACCAGTTTCTGGAAACCTTTATGATGGTTTGAATATGCTGAATTCTCTTTTTGGTAAAATTATATATGCGAACTTACCGAAAGGAAGAGAATGGTTAGAACATCTTGATGTTCTAGATGCTATCAGGATAAATTCATTCGGAAGTCTAAAAAAAATAGATCAGTATTATTCAGAGGCATTATCCGGCTATATTGATCTTGGTATTGATAAGACCTCAGAAAATTATCAAAAAGCGATTGAACTTGTAAAAGAAGCATATTTACCCAATGATATTTTGTGCGATCATGAGTTAAGACCAGGATTTGTCCGTTTGCAAATAGTAAGAATAGATAGATTAGATTTACTATCTGTTACCCGTCAGCAAAAAATAAATGTTGGTGGACAAGAGATAATTATTCCAATTAATCAGCCATTAACTGATAATCAAAAAGATGCAATTAAAAGAATCTATACACTATATAATAATGATGTAGAACTTAAATCTCAAAATGTTTCAAAATTTATTGAAAAATGGAATGAATATGATAATTTAAGAAATCTTAAAAACTGGTGGAATGAAATTCCATTATCATATACGATAACTCCTGTAGGTAGAGTATTAGCGCACGCAAATGCTCAAAGGTGTGATCCATCTCTTCCAGCACTTGATTAAATTGGTATACATATGATGTTTTATTATATATTGGTTTGCAGTAATTCCGAATTAAATAGCCTAATTAAAAATTTAATGTTGATAAGATAAAATTGTTGTCAAGTTCCTTGAAAATAAAGGGGTTGGGCTTTAATGGATATGTTTGCAAATAGCCTAACTATCACATGTTGAGACATTGACCATATACCGTTCGGTATCCACGCTGTTGTAAATAGGGAAATTGATAGAAAAGTCCGAGGCCGCTGCCTGGAAAGAGCAGCAGCCCAAGAAACAGTTTGGATTGTATTCGCATCTGCGTGAGTATAAGAAAAAATTGGAAGAATTAAAAAGCGGCAAAAACGCTCCACAGCGTGGA
>CANRFQ010000032.1 GCA_947629935.1 uncultured Bacilli bacterium
TCATAATAAGGCATTGCATCATGATTATTTAATCGTTGCTCCCATTGTGGCACGTCATACAAGCCCGCTAATGTTCCATCCATATCAAAATAAATTGCTTTCATTATAGCACACCTACCAAAAGATAGCTAGAGATAATTCCAACCGTGATAGCGGTCATTGAAGCGTTTTTAATTTTATCCGCGTGCGGGCGTTCTAATTTAAAGTCTCTTATTAGAGCGATAGCATTTGATACTAGCCAAATACCCTGACCCAACAAAAACCATGCACCTACTACACACTGACCGACAATTGTTAAGGCCAAAACAACTAATTGAAGTTGCTCCCATATTTTTCTATGCTGCTCCCGCATTTCAGTTTCCTTTCTCTTGGTGAGATAAGGATACTACCATTTTAATTTTTTGTCAAGCGGAATCCCAAAAATATTTTTTCAATTTCAAAAGTGAGTCTCGGTTTACAATTTTCATTTTCATTTTTGCTAGTCACAGTTTTAAACTTTCAATTCTAACATAAAAATAAAATGTTGTGCGGCGGTAGCATAAAAATATATTTTGTCAATGGTTAGCATGAAAAATTATTTTGTCAAGTAAAATTAGAAACTTTCATAAAATCTTCATAAAATAAAAAACAGAATTATCTGTCTTGCAATCAGTAGTTGACTTGGGATATTGTCTTGCTCAACCTGACAATTAGAATAATACTACTATCATTCTAGTTTGTCAAATACTTTTTTAGAAAATAAAAAAATGAGCGGCGGGACTGTCTGTCTACCACCGCTCACCTTTGTCTAATATTATTGTAGCATACTTTTTAGAGTGCCGCAAGTATTAAACCACAATTTAATAACGCGGCTGCTGCTATTTTCTTTCCTACTGAACACGGATAACAGAATAAAATATAAGCACCTCCCATTATCATACAACCGCTAATAATTACGCTTGTCAACAATGCTAACATGATACTATTATTCTTTAGATAATATCGTTTTGTTCATCCTCCCGCCACTCATTATAACAAATAATAGCTATCTCAATACAATCATCAATAGATAATGCGGGGATATTATTACGACCGTGGAGTAATTGCGCGCAAGTTTGCACCATTAAAAAGACTTCCATCAAACGAGCCTTTTTATTATCTGACTTACTTATCTCAATATTTTTGTAAGTCATAATACTTTCAAGCCAGTAATAATATTCTTCCGTGTTCCAAATATGATAATACACTTCTTTTTGATCGTCCGTCAAGTCCTCAAAGATAAGTTGTGAACTCATAATTAGAACCTTTCTGTTAGGTGTCTTTCTCTTACTGCTATTAGGTTATCATAGGTGTTTTATTTTGTCAAGCACTTTTTTAATTAAAGCAGTAATTTAATAAGTGCATAGGATACACAAACAACAAATGACAATCCCGTGATAATTGCGAGGATGATATACAATACTAACATTTTAGAAGCCTCCCGCATTACGTGAGGCGTCGCCCGCACCATGGGCAATAATCTACCTTAGTATCAATGAATACAGGTTTGGTAACAAGCATGTTCAAGTGACCGCCAAATAACGGCACGGTTTCGTTCACAACTTTGTTAGTGGCAACTTCAAGGTACCAACCATGGCGAGAATGCGTCACGCCAAAATAGATAAGTACGCCCTTATCCCCATAGGGATTATCCATCGTAGGATAGCTGATCGAAGTATCGGCGCTAGTGTCATTATCGCAGTGACGGCACATTGTTTTTCCTTTCTCTATTGGATGATTATAGATTATCATCTTTATTAGTTTTTGTCAAGAACTTTTTTATTTTATTTTGTAAGATTTTTAATGGCCGCAATTCACAAGATTTTCTATTATAGCGTGATTAACAGAATAATGCAATATATTAGTAGACAAATGTTACTCATGAATATATGTTCATGTGTTCATATGAACAGACGTTCATAAGTACAAATGTTCGTTTGTTAACCGTGGCTTACTTTACAAACAAATGTTCGATAGAACAAATGTTCGTTTGTTTACCATAGTTAACAGTTCGTACAAATGTTCGATAGAACAAATGTTCGTTTGTTTACCATAGTTAACAGTTCGTACAAATGTTCTGTTGTTAACCGTGGTTAACTATGACCGCATTACTCAAAGTTAACTATGGTTTACTTTCTCCTTTCTAGCCTATTCCCATACGGTACCCATGTTACTACGCAATTGTGGAGATTGGGTAACGGGAAGGTAACGGAATAGCAACATTGGAGTTTTAGGATAATTGTGGAGATTTTGTGGAGATTGTGCGCTGGCTCTTGTTTTTTCTAGGCGGGCGTGGTAAAATCGCCGGCTCATACGAACATCTGTACGCTTTTCGATATAGCGGTGTTTACTATGCTTAACTATGAAAGTTAACCTTGGCTAACATTTTATTAATTAAGTTAACCGAGGTTAAAAAGTAACGAGAAGGTAACGAAACGTAAGGCGCGGCCATTATCAATAAATATACTAGAGAGGTCTTACAATGGATAAGTTACTAGACATCGAACAGGCGTTAGTTGAAGCACTAGGATACAAAACACTATTACAAGAGCTTGTAGACTTTTACCCAACGGATGAAATGACCGAAACGTTAACAGACATAGCCCGCACTTGGGACGTTGATATAACGGAATAGAGAGGGAGTGTTTCACGTGAAACAATTTGGAAACATTACTGTTAAAGCAACCAACGGAAGCATTACCGCGCAAGTTGTGGCGATCAGTGGCGAGGGCGTAGCCTTGGACGTGCAAG